>CANHVO010000078.1 GCA_947463915.1 Planctomycetaceae bacterium | reverse complement strand
GAAGTCTTTCTCAACACAGTGGGCTGAAACCGAATCGGATAAGGCGCAGCCGAAAGCCCCCGTCGTTAGCGAACGCTTTGAAGTCGCTCGTAACTTCGTCAACAAGCTGTGGAACGCCTCACGGTTTGTCATGATGAATCTCGAAGGCTTCCAACCAACCAAAGTCGACTTTGGCAATTTGCCTTTGGAGGACCAATGGATTTTGTCTCGCCTAGCCACGGTAACGAAGACGGTCCAATCCGAGATCAAGCTGTTCCGTTATGCGGAGGCAGCCCGGGCCGTTTACGATTTTGCCTGGGACCACTTCTGCTCGCTGTACGTTGAAATGGCCAAGCCGCGATTGCAGGATCCCGCAGCCCGTCCGCTCGTTCAACAAATCCTCGCCCATTGCCTGGATTCGATGCTGCGTTTGCTCCATCCCATTATGCCGTTTGTGACCGAATCGATTTGGCAACAGCTTGCTCGCTTCGCCCCAATGCGAGATTTGCACTCCGATACGCCGCCTAGCCAATGGGTGATTTTGGCGCCATGGCCGGCTGTTCATGAAGAGCACATTCGCCCAGAAGTCGAGAAGCAATTTTCACACTTCGTAGACATTTTGGGTGCGATTCGCGAAATTCGCTCGAGACAAAACATCGGTCCCAAAGAGTCGTTGCAATTTTGTGTTCGTTGCGAACCTTCGATGAAACAACTGCTTGCACCGATGGCGACCTTTATTGAAAGCATGGCCGGAGCAAGAGCAACCGAGTGGAGCACTTCTCCAACGGCGCCGTCAATCAATGCGCACATCGGCATCGACCAAATGGATGTCTATGTTGATTTGACCCAGTTCATCGATGTGGCTGCCGAGATCTCTCGCAACGAAAAGCTCTTGAGCAATCTGGTCAAACAGATACAGGGCAAAGAAGGCCGCCTCAACAACGAGTCGTTTGTTAGTCGAGCGCCCGCGGACATCATCGAGAAAGAGCGTCAAGCGTTGAGCGAACTCGTTTCGCAAAGAGACGCTGCCGAGCAAGCGATCGAGAAACTGAAGAAGCTGTAAGCTCATCGAATGAGTCCCTCAGTGAACAAGCTAATTAGCCATTGGGCGATAGCCCCGGTTTCGCCCTCGTTCCCCGGCTCCGCCTGGGAACGCACTGTGTTCGAGGCTTAGCCTCGCCCGCCTTTCGTTTAACAGTCAGCCGTAGGCGTACTGTAACTTCAGCCCGAGTACGCCTACGGCTGACTGTTAAACGAATAATTCCTGAGAGGGCGAGGGCTTCTAAAACTTCCAGCGGATTTCCGTCCGCGTACCGTAAATATCCGGTGCGTTGTCGAACCAACCATTCATCAGGTCCACTCGCCATATCAAACGATTGTTGAGTGCGGTTTGGTAACGTGTTCCCACCGCGTATTCTGGCCCAGCAGCAGCGCTCAAGGCTGGGTCGCCGTAGGTGTCGAGCGAAGCAAATTCGAGCACCAGTTGCTTCCGGAAGTCAGCGGTCATCAAGTTGATTCCAACCGCCCCGCCGTACGAATTCGATCCAGTGGCATTCAAGGTCGGATATCCTGTTAGTCCGTCAGTCTCAAAGTTGATACCGGTGTTGCGAAGGATGCCGCCTGATCCACCCGCTCGCGCGACGCTTTGAGGTCGACCGTTCCCAACGAAGAAATTCCAATAGGGTACAATCGTACTAGGCTGCGAAGAAATAAGACTGTTCTCAAACAAAAGCAACGCACCATCCGCGGATCGATCTATCGCCCGCCCCGATTGGCCTATGTTGCCGATCAGGCGCACCGAATTCGAGATTCGGCCAAAGTAACGGCGAGTGTAAGCGATGGCTGCGTTGTGATACGAACGCCCAAGGCCGTCAAGATCGTCCAAATACGCATAGTCGGATTCAATGTAGCCATTGTACGCTTCGATGAACCAAGCGGTGCCGTAGACCGCTGCCGCGTTGTTGTCGTTATTAAATGCAGGGCTGGTAATCTGATTGAATCCCGCAAAGAACGTTGCTTCGTAGTTAGCCCAATTGAGGGCTCTGTTATGGCGCCATGGGCTGCCGAAGGCAAAGCCTGCAATAGCATCTTCCATCCATATCCCGTTTTGATAGAGCATTGGAACGAGGCCGCAGGTGAAAGGCAAATCAAACGGTGCGTCATCCCCAAGCCAGCTTCCGGTGATCGCGCCTAAATCTCCCTCGAAGAAAGCAGTGTCGACTTGTGCATCGAGTTCCTCCTCGAAGGTTACATTGCCATCGCTAAAGTCGAGACGCGTGAATTGACCGTTGCGATCGAGAGGGCCTGTGAAGATGTGAAACCGTTCGGTCGAAGTTAGCCGCAAGTCCATGTCCAAATTCAATCGATTCGCCCAATTTCGAACCGGCTTTCCATTGTCACGATGAACTCCAACTCCATTGCGGTAGTCACCGTAGACGAGAAAGGACGGCGTCAATAAATTGACATCGCTGAACACTGGAACACCTGGCGCGTACATTCCTCCGGAATAAAAAGGACGCCCCCACTCGACCCAAGGGCGTTGTGTATCGATGGCGTGTTTGCCGAAGTACGTTTCGATTTCGCGCTGCGGGTTCAGCGGTTGGGGCTCGTAGGGCACGGGCGCGAAGTCGGTGGGCTGGTATGGCACGAGACACATCTGCTCGGTCATGACCGGCGTGGGGCTTTTCGATGTTGGCAATTGACGCGCGTGTTGAAAGAGCCAACGTTTACGGTTGAGTCGCTCATGAAATGGCAGCGAATGATCATTCGCAAAGATCGGCATCGGTTTGCAATACAATAGATTTGTCGGTTGATTCGGATCCTCCAAGCCGCGGGGAATTCGCTGCTCTGGCAGCCAGACTTGGGGGACTCCAACATACTGCGATGGCTGCTCCTGGAGGCATGGTTCCTGCATACCAAAAGTCGACGCTCCAATAACATTCGATGAGCTTGATCCGAGCAACGAAGGAAACTGTGCCGTTCCAGAATAGGAGTCGGAATGCCAAGGAAGGTTGGATGGTGTTTTCATCGCAGAATCGGATTGCGAATGAGGGACGACCTGCGGTGGCTGCGCCTGTTTGATCTGTGGACGAGAGATTCGTTCAGGCTCTGTCGAAGGCTTGTCGGCTTTCGGTAGCGGGAATACTCGACGGGGTTCAGGCAAGTCCCAATCGCCGGGTGGCTTCGGCTCAAAACCTTTGAAGTCCGCTGGGGCTCTTTGAATATGCAGTGGAATCACACGTTCTGACGGGGTTGAGAAGTCCGGCGTCGGGTAAGGCGTGACTGACTTTTCGCGTTCATCCAAAAGTTCGTTTGGCTGTGATTTTTCATCGCTCTTTTCAGGCCGAACCAAAGCAGAATCGGCTCGAACGTCTTCACGATCCGATAGATCGTTTTTCACCGGTGCTGGCAATGGTGAGACTGCGTTGCCGACGGAATCGGACGACTTCGTAGGTAGAGGCAGAAGTTCATCCAGTTTTCCGCGAGGGGGAATGTCCTCCAAGAACTCTTGCGCACTTGTTGAGATCGACGAAGCTTGCAGAACGGATAGTTTTCCATTTCCAACTGCGGTAAATGCTGATTGGTTTTGGATTGGCACGCGCGTAGGAAGAGGGGGATAAACCCCGCCGGTTGTCTTCGGTCGGTTGACGCTGTTTTCGGCTCCAAATTTTGCTGAGTGGATTGCGCGCGGGATCGAAAACGCGCTGGAAGGAATTGACGATTCGAGCGCTTGTGGCAACTCTTGCACGGATTGCGCAACTACCGACTTCGTCATTCCGTCGATGGATGCAAGCCAAAGGAGGGAACAAAGAAAGCGAGACCGGTTGCCCATTGGGATCGAGCGAGATCGCCTTTTCTTTTCTCGTAATATTGCAGAATTCTGTTTACGCACTTTACCGCACCATGAATTCAGTAGAATACGGATGCACATCGATGATGCCTTCGTTCAATGAACGCTGCATGTCTGGTGTGCCTCCACAGAACAATAGAAAATAAGCAGGCTCCACTCGACTCCTCAGCCGCACACTTAATCTGTATTTACCTGGTTGGCAAAGCAGCTTGCGTGGGATTGTGTAGTGCACAGTGCGAGAGTCCAACGGCGGTACGCTGTGAGCCTCCATTCGAATGAACGGCGGGTGATTTAGGACGGTATAGGGAACGGCACCGGGTCGGAAGAACGGCAGTGGATCGATATCGACAGGAACAGGAAGGTACATTTCCCTTTCCGTACCTTTGACGTTGGTGATCAGGAACTTGGTTTGAAAATTGGCCAATTGGGTATCGCGTTGAAAGCGATTTGCACGCACATCTAGCGAGTGCCAGTCGCACAAGTCGCCGTTGGTATCCAAGTGTCCTGATTCCCAAAGGTGATTCCCATCAGGGCCGATTAACACAGCGTTGAGCCATAGCTGCGGCTGGGCACCGAGTGAACCGCTAGGCATGTTATGGCCTTCGCTGGTATTGCTGACAACATAGTGAAGCTTTAGGTCGGTACCGACTCGAGCTGCTGTGTCGAAAAAGGGACCATCGATTCGTCCGCCGTTCTCTAGAGTTTGAGTAGCAGAGTCCCGTTTGATCGCAATAAGCTTTTGATTCTCATCGACGACTTTCCTCGCGTCGCGGCGTTCTTGCGCGGAACTCCAGGCAGGAGGGAAAGTGCATGTCAATTGACCTCGCGATACTGCGTTCTCAAAAGCTTCGGTACCCCAACCTTCTCGGTGGTCGAACTCGAGCCATTGCTCAGCCGTCCATCGCAAAGATTTTTCGTTATGAGGAAAAATGCCGGGATGCGCTAGTGGGTAGCTAGGACCATGAAAGATATGGTTGGCATGTTTCCGATTGGGGTTAATGGACTTTCCGTTAACCTCGGCTGCGGCACCAAAGGCATATCCGTCGGGCTTACCTGGTACAGCTCCCATGTGGCAGTCCTGGCATGAGATACCTTTCTTGCAGGCTGGTCCAGAGCGATACTGTTGGTAGACTACCTCGAGCGCAATACCTGGTTGCACCAAGACTTGGTGGCAGCCCGCACAAAAAGAACTATCTGAGAGTTGCTCGAACTTGATCGCCCCTTGGTGAATCGCTTGGAGTGGGCGTTTGTCGTTCGGGTCCGTTTTCACTTTGTAGTTGTCAGCATCAGCGATGACTGCTGCAACGCCATCACCACCCCAACTTCCAACGACGGGATCATAAGGGCTGCCGGTTTCAATACGTCGTTCGCCGTTGACGCGACCGTAACGTTCGACGACGCGGTGGCAAGCGATACAGGTGATTCCTTCTCGAAACACTGCAGGTCCAGAAAATATCGGGGCCTCACGAGGATAATCCGATTGGGTTGCGACAGGAGCGTGGCATCGAGAGCAAAATGTTCCTGCGGTTCCTCGGAGCAAATCCGCCACTGCTTGTTCAAAGCGTTGAAACATGGGAGAAACGGCAGAATAAGCGTGACCGCTTACTCTCCACTCATCGTAGATTTTTTGATGGCATTTTGCGCACATCAA
Source organism: Planctomycetaceae bacterium (assembly GCA_947463915.1). Classification (GTDB taxonomy): domain Bacteria; phylum Planctomycetota; class Planctomycetia; order Pirellulales; family Pirellulaceae; genus JBKCUI01. The sequence continues at coordinate 16,953 of CANHVO010000078.1, read as the reverse complement.
GGCCGATGGGTATTGTTCGTTTGCAAACACTTCTTGGTGAGGGTCTACAGCAAGTTGACCATTGGCTGGTGCTGGAATTTTCTTTTCTTGCCGCTGTTGCTCTTTGGCGGCATCAGGTCCCAAATTGGAAAGGGGGTCGACTGCGGAATTGGGTGCCGAGGATGGTCCGAGCAAGTCATCGCTATTGTTATTTGACTTGGGAGCTGGCAACGGAGCCAGCAAGTCATCATCATCGCGACCGATTGGGAGTCGATTGCTAACGGAATGGATAGTGTTTCGGGGGTTTGTGGGATACGGACCTGAAGTGTTGGATTGTGTTGAACTTGATTTGGAGTGAATCGAATGAGGCGCGTAGCGATTGATGATCGGTTTGGTATCTTGGGAACTTCCTTGATTCGGCTTTGCAATTGGCTGGACGTTTGGCTGACTTAGGAAAGACCTCATCGCTTCCGCATCAAACTGGTTTGGCTTGGCGGGTGAGCTTTGGTTGCTTGTTGTGGTGGGCCACGGAAGTTGGCGAAGAGGCGCCGCACCCGCGTTTGGCTGGGTGTTCATTGGCCAAGACGCGCCGTCCGGGAGCGTGCAAATTCCCTGCACCTGAGCTTGAAGGGTTCGGTGCGACAAGAGTAGTGCGCACACGAGGAGCGCCAGTCCGAAGGCACACCTTCGCCCCGCGACGTGGAGAATCTCTCGCTCGAAGGAGCGACGTTGACTGGATCGTTTCAGAAAAAAAAGTTGGTTTTTCACTGGTTTTCCTTGTTAGCTCGCAAAATCCAAATCGTTGCCACAATAGGTTCTGCATGCTTCTTAGGATCGACACGGACAACCCGTATCGTCAGGAAAGAAACTACAGCACGAACTAGCAGCGAAACCTGCAGCCACCCCCCAGATGGCTTGGCTCCGCTAACCCCTACCTTTTTACGAGACGAAGAATTTTTTCTTGCAAAAATTCGTTCTCAATCACAAACGATTCAAGAATGAAACCCACACTTTATGAAGCGGATCAGTCTGCCGTAAGAATTCGATTCGATGCCAGCGAAACAAGTCACTTAAATCAAAATGATAGATGCAACACCTTCCTACCGATGCAAAGTAAGTGCTGGCAACACGCGTGGCTCACTTCGTTTGGGGATGCGACGATTTAGAGTCGAAGTCTTGGAGATGAGTCGTGATAGCTTTTGTGTGCGATTGCCAGCAGCGATTGCAAAAAAGGTTGTTGTAGGCAAAAAATCGAAGCTGATGTACCAAGAGATGCTTTGGAGTGTGCTGTGCACAAACAAATGGATTGGGGAGTCGAATCACGTTGATCTTGAACTTAAGCAGTTGGATGAATTGATTTCGCCAAAACTCAAAAGGGCACCTCTTTCCGGAAAATCCACTCAAGTTGCGGCGATTGGGCAAACCGATCCGACTTTACCCGTAGCGATGTTAGGTGCGTTTGTTTTGGCAATCTTGATCATGCCTGCTTGGGGCGGCCAATGGGGAACCTCGGACAGACTTTGCGCCCTGGTTTCATCCACGTGGTCTCTATTGAGCGGTCTGGTGACGGGCAAGTAGAAGGCTGTCTCTGCGGTTGAAACATCGAAAAACCCCAGAGAATCAAGTGATATGAACAGAACTTGGGCCAAGGGCAATTGACGGGCAGGCAGATTTTCTATAAAAACACGTCCTTGAAACGCACCCATGGCGCAACTGGATAGCGCATCGGTCTTCGGAACCGAGGGTTTCAGGTTCGAATCCTGATGGGTGTACTCGTCTCATCCTGCGAACTTTAGGCTACCCGCCAGTTCGTAGATTGAGAGGTTTTCTTTTGAGGTGCTTCGTTCGCTGAAATCCCCAATGTTTTGGGCATTTTTGATTTTTAGGGCCCAGCTTGCCGCGCTCTCTCTTTTCTGACCACGAGCTAATTTTCCGAATGTTGCTTCCGTCAAAACGGAATTTTCGACCGCGAACTATCGCGCTATCTTGTTGATAAGTGGTTGCTTGTTACAACGCCGATTGCTTCCGACCCACCGAACCGGACCACAAACTAACCGACCGCCAGGTTAACAGCTTATGGAGTGCAATAACGGTCGTCGTTGGACTTGTTCGCCTTCGAGCTATCAAGCTGCACGCCCATTTTCGTGCTTTCGCCGCCGAGTTACGCCGCATTATGATCCGGAAGAATGAGCCGAGACCGCGGTTATCGTCTATAATTCGACGTACGGATCGGATCTGGGATTTCTTAGGAAGACGCCATATGTCAACAGTCCCCAAGCATTACATAACACCTGAAGAGTATTTGCACCACGAGAGAAAGGCCGAGTTTCGGTCCGAGTACTTCCGTGGCGAAATGTTTGCCATGGCGGGTGCGTCGGCCAATCACAACTTGATTGTTCTTAACGCAGGCTCCCATCTACGGGAACAGCTCAAGAAAAAGCCCTGCCGAGTCTATCCGAGCGACTTGAAGCTTCGCATTGAATCGACGGGCTTGTACACTTACCCGGATCTGTCTGTAGTGTGCGGCGAACCTCAGCTTGAATCCGATAGTGGCGACGTTCTGCTGAACCCTGTAGTGCTCGTCGAAGTCCTATCGGATTCCACCGAGGCATACGATCGAGGAAAGAAGTTCGAACATTACCGAACCATTCCTAGCTTACAACATTACGTTTTGATCGCCCAAGATCGACACTCGATCGATTGCTTTACGAGATCCGCCGACTGCAGTTGGAATTTGACGAGTTGCCAAGGACTCGACGGAAAGATCAAGTTGGACGCGATAGACAGCGAACTGGTCGGAGCCGAAGTCTATGAAAAGGTAGTCTTTGCAAGTTAGAAAAGCTTAACGTGTTACCGGTACGGTTAATCACGTTTGCAGCCCGTGTTTGGCGTTTTCAAGTGCTACACAACGGAGTGCGTAGGCAAAGTCGCCATCAACTGTTTCCACATTTGCCGTTGTTTCTTCCAGTCGAGCGTCTTGGCGATTGGGCGAATGTCGGCTTCTTTGATCGAATCGCGGCCTTGGGTGGTTCTGGGCAAAAAGAGAATTTCTTCTTGAATGTCAGGGGCGAGGTTGTCTAACCACATGATTTGCGTCATGCGTGTCGTCGAGATCTGGCCGAAGTGGGCAAGTTCGGATTGGTTGATGATGGCTCCGGATTGAACCAGACTGAAGCAGTGATGGGCTAGGGCGAGCAGTCGGCTGATCCGAGGGACTCGGCCAGAAGGTGTAACGGATGCGGTTCCGCTTTGAATCTGTTTGGAGCCACAACGTTTGGTCGCGACGTGGAACTTTCGGTTGATGGTTAAACGGTCATTCATTGCGCGTGCTCCAATTGTGTTTCGGTCAAGCTTTTCAAACCCGTCGGATGAAACGTGATCGCAACGTTGCCACCTGGGCCGTCGAAGTTGACGCTTTCTATTAGCAGTCGGACCAAGCGTACTTGTTCCTTAGGTTGCATCGTCAGCCATAGGTCGTCAAAGCCAGCCAGGACGTTTTTGATTTGCTGGTCATCAATACTTTTGGCCTCGAGCATCGCAAGCTCCGATGTGATCTGCCCAGTGCGACGGTCGGCAGTTTCGAGCCGTGACTGGATTTCGCTGAGCCCTGACAAGTTGCTGGCGATGTTCGGATTGGCAACGATCGCTTGAAGCTTGGAATGATCGTCTCGCATCTGGCGTTCTAGTGATTTCCGTTCGTCTTTCAACCGTTTGCACTCGACTTGATTTCGTTGCTGAACATCGAGGGTCGTTTGCTTTAAAAGTGCCGGATCCTTACCGATGGTTCGAATCTGCTCGACTACGAACCGCTCGATTTCACCAGCAGGTACCGATGGAGCAGGGCACTCCGACCAGCCTCGTTGCATGGCTGTACCGCAGACGTAGTATCGATATCGCTTGTTGCCCTTGCAGCTAAACGAATGCGTCATGACGCAGCCACACGATTGGCAATGGAGCAAGCCCTTCAGCAACGCGCTGTGCTTGTTGCGAACCATCGTTCCACCCGACTGGCCATTGCGTTTCAGATTAGTCTGAACGCGGTTAAATACCTCGACGGGCACGATTGCGGCATGTTCGCCGTCATGGGTCTCGTCCTTGTACTTGATTTTGCCGATGTAGGTGACATTGGTGAGCAGTTTGTAGAGGGCGTTACGAGTGAAGACTCGGCCACCACGTCGATCGCCCTTTTTTGTTACCCAGCGTTTCGTAGTCCAGCCACGCCGATTGAGCTCGCGAACCGTCGGCAGTAGCGATTGGTGTTCTAAATACAGATCGAAAATTTGACGTACTGACGCCGCCTCTATTTCGTCGACCACAAGCTTAGTGTTTTCGACGGTATAGCCCAGCAGCGGCATGCCGCCAGACCACTTTCCACGGCGACGCGATGCGGCCACTTTGTCCCGTACCCGTTCGCTGATCATCTCGCGTTCGAATTGGGCGAACGAAAGTAGGACGTTCAAAACGAGTCGGCCCATCGACGTCGCCGTATTGAACTGCTGGGTCACGCTGACGAACGAAATGTGCTGCGAGTCAAAGATCTCGATGATGCGTGCGAAATCCATGAGCGAACGACTGAGCCGGTCGACTTTGTAGACGATCACACAATCGATCTTGCCTGCCTTGATGTCGGCAAGCAATCGCTTGAGGGCCGGACGCTCCATATTCCCACCGGTGAAGCCTCCGTCGTCGTATGATTCAGCAACCGCCTCCCAGCCTTCGTGCCTTTGTGAGACGATGAACGCTTCTGCCGATTCTCGCTGGGCGTCGAGCGAGTTGAATTCCTGTTCAAGACCTTCTTCGCTACTCTTTCGAGTGTAGATCGCGCACCGAGTGGCAGGCGGGAGGCTTGAGGCGTGAGGCCGGAGTTTTGATTTGTTATGCTTCATATAAAACTCTTTCTATCTAGGGGAACAACATGCGGGATCACAAAAAGCTTCGAGCGTTTGAGCTGGCTGATGAATTGGTGTTGAAGGTGTATCAAGTGACGCGTGGATTTCCGTCGGATGAACGCTTTGGCTTGACATCACAGCTTCGTCGCGCTTCTGTCTCGGTTGCATCAAACATTGTGGAAGGATGTGCTCGCGATAGCCTTCCGGACTACATTCGCTTTCTTGACATGGCGTATGGCTCTGCACGCGAAGTCGAATACCAACTATCGCTCGGCCATCGACTAGGCTTTGTCGATCACACGGAGACGCAGGCCGCTGAAAGCTGTGCGACGGAAACGGCGAAAGTATTGAATGGACTAATCCGCTCACTGCGTTCCAAAAGTTCTGACTAATCATCTGCTTTACTCCGGCCTCCGGTCTCTTGCCTATCGCCTACCTGAAAGAATTTATTGCCGCTCCAGTGTGAGCCCGTAATCTTCTTGGCAACGGCGCTGAGCGATCGGAAAAGCTCCCCTTCGTATTCGAATCCGCCGGTGACGACGCGTACTTGCAGTTGCCGACCTTTGTACATCCGCGTGATCAGAGTGCCTGGCAGTGGCAAGTTGGCACTGCCAAGTTGACCACAGGGCAGTACCCGCGTGCGCCGGTCAGCATCCGCTGGCAGCGATCGTTGCTTGGGTGCCGTGGTTCGCAGGTCGGCACCGCTGGCTAGCTCGCGTGCTCGAGCGATTGCACGCTCTGACAAACCGCCTTCTTCGATCGACTGCATTCGCCAGATGATGCGACGCACGAGCCACTTGCGATTAGCGGCCTGCGTTGTTTCGCCGGTCACTTCCAAGTAACGTTCACGCAACTGGCCTACAGTCATCTGCTTGAGCAAGGCCACCTCTTTAATCACATTCAACGACATTCGTTGCTCCCTCTCCATTGTTTGAAAGATCCGATATAGAACCCGAGTTCACAGAGAGCCCTGAGTCCGAACCGAAGTCAAGCGAAGCTGGCGAGTCAGTCGAAAACTCTTTGGCGCTTGTTCCAAGTCGCCCTTGCTTGTGCAATTCAACGATGCCCTGCGCGAGGCAAGCGGCGATTTCCGACAACCGCTGTTCCGCCGTGAGATCATTCATTTCTTTGTATGCTCCCATTTACTGCTTCCTTTCTGCTGATGCGATTGCGTGAGCCGTCTCTAAATTCCGGACAACTCGGACAAAGAAACTCTGTCTATGCTTGCGGCCTTTCTGGCGGGCCTTGGTATGAAAAATGCGTACCGAGGACCCACGCGCCCTTTGTGGCCATGCGCCTCCACAAGTTGGTCGCTTTGCTGGGGCACCGTTGGCCCTGTGTCGCGTCCGAGGCTTTAATACGTGGGATCGGGCCGTCAGCGGGTAGGGTTTCGCTAGACGCAATCCTGCGCGGCGTCTCGTTGGCGTTGATTCTTCATCATCACTATTCGACATATTCGCGGGGTACTCACTGTTGCGAACGGATGGCTACCGTCACATACCGTCACGACGGTAGCCATTGCACCCGGGGCTACTCCTGTGCGCGTGTGTGTGTGCGCACCTGCGTAGATGTTCGGATTATCGTGACGGTACGTGACGGTAAGTTCGTAAGTCCTTATGGCGCAAGGCTTGGCTACCGTCACAGAAGCGAAGTTGCTTGTGACGGTAACGTGACGGTCTGTTACGGCAGTTACATTCATTGCTGACTCCTTTTGAGGTCGATCCCATCGTAAAATGTCTGGTCGGCAGCCCCACGACGCCGAGTGATGCTACACACTGCCGCAGCTAGATCGCGGCCGAAGGACTGCTTCGTGGTGACAAGAGTACGACCTTCACGATCGCACCATTCCTTCCACGCTTCGTAGAGATCGCCTACCCAGACGCGATGTCCGGTACCTACGACACATTCATCACGTACGAACGCTGCTACTGGTGAGGAAAGGTCTTCGATCTCTTCGACAATGGCTTGTACGCTGGACGGAACAACGAAGTGCCCTCGCTCACGCAACCGCTGCCAACCTTCGATTGCCCAGTTTAGGATGCCAGGTAGTTCAAGTAGCAACTTCGCTGTTAATCCCTTGTCCTCGCATCCATAGAAACTCTCGGTGAAGCGGAGAACAACAAAGCGGCCTGCAAGAGCACCGCTTGAATCACTCAGTTTTGGAAATTCATTGGTCAGAAACATGAATCGTGTAGGCAGCTTGAGCGTGACACTTGCGATATTCTTGCGATCCACAGTCAGAGTGTCTTCTCCGCTGATACACAGCAGGCGTTCAACGACCGTCGCGATGTTGTCGCCGCTGAATCGAGCATCGCTGACGATGGCTAGGCTCTTGCCTATTAGCGACTGAAGGCCAAAAGGCCCGGATAGACTTGATGTGGTTGGCCCGCAGACATTGCCGGCACCGATCAGTTTTGCGAGCACACGAGCTATGGTCCCCTTGCCGCTTCGCTTAGGACCAACGATTAAGAGCATCTTTTGTTGCGAAGTATCGCCAGTTAGACAGTAGCCGAACCATTCTTGAAGCAGATCTAGCGACTCGAGGTCCCCATCGAACAAGCGGTGTAAGAATCGGTGCCAAGCCTTAGGAGTTGGTGCATTGGGATCATGATCAAAATCCAACGCGCTGGTCGTAAAGAACTGAGGCGTTGATGGCAGAAGGCGCATGGTCGGCAAGTGCAACAAAGATGAGCGACAAGCGACAATCTCTGTCGGATGAGGCGAATCCAGTGAATGGCCCAGCCAAGAGGGGCAAAGTGTTGTAGCCGGCAAATGCACGAACGCTCGGAGCGATTCAAGTGCAGCGTTTACCGTCGATGGATTAGACTGGAAGTCAACCAGTTCCTGCGCTCTTGTACGCTGGTTGTATTGATAACGCTGAGCATCGTGCAGCCAAATCTGCAATCGTTGCTTTACCGAGTATTCCTCAAGCTCGCAGTAACGATTATCACGCCATTCGCTCAGCATTCCCGCATAACAATGGAGCGTGCGACCTTCTGGATGCATATGAAATTCATGCACGAACGCGTTGGCTGTCGGTACTGTCTGTGTCGGCGAGAGGATCAGTTGGTTCGTGAGCGGATTTCGATTTCCCAGAGGAATACATCCGTCGGCGGAGATTTCCAATGCTTTCCCGCGTCGACAGATTTTTTCCGCGTCACGGACGCGTTTTAACATCTCTGTATCGGTCCAAGATCGCGGAAAGGGATGTTCCTCGGAGTACTTGCGAATTGCGGCCAATGCCGTAGAGTCATCTAAGTCATATTCAATTGCACGACATGCGCAAACAAACAACCGAAGAGAGCCATCTTGATTGTCACCGTGTCTGATTTGACGCATCGCATTGAGACACTGTTCGGACCGCTCGCCACTTGAAGGTATACGTGTTGATTTAGGACGAGGCGATGACAACGCTGATTGGCGATTTGGTCTTTCGCTCGCGGATGCTTTCTCGCCAAGTTCAATCAAGACTGCTTCGGCCAGTTGCTTTACGCTCTTGAGCAACGCATCTGGGTGAACTTCAGCGGGTACGATACTTTCGTTACACCAAGTAACATCTTCGCCTGATTCGTGAACGCTTGGCGGAAACACAGTCTGCCCACCAGTCGAACGTAACTCGACAATCATTCCTGCAGACTTACTTCGGAACTTCTTGGTTGCGCATGGGCTCTTCACGCGGTAAAGCCAGTGCGAACGAGGGTTAGACAGTCGGCCGAAGACAGCAGAAGTTGGCGGCAGATACTTCGGGGCAAGCTCCACAGCTCGCGGATGGTCCATGTCGATATCGATCAACCATCCTGAAGGTTCGCCTAAAAGCACTCCGATATTCTTCGGACTCCCGTTGAAATGCGACTGCAAGCACTCGGTAGACAAACGCAATCGCTCCCAGCCCTTAAATCCGGGGTTCTTGCTACGGAGCGGAACGGGAATGACGGCCCAGCCGCGTTGCGTATATTGCTGAGCAGCCAAAAGAGTCGCTCTGCCTGCTTGCTGGTCAGTGCCATTACTCTCCATCGATGGATTGCTCCGCAGGTAGAGTGAGCGAATCACCGCGATCCTCGGCGATCCGTCGGAGCTCGCCAGCGATTCGGCGAAGGTCTGAGTCCGCGAAGACGCGCGCGTGACCTGCCCATCCACCGGGCTGGATTTTGCGAGACAGAATGATGTACTCAATGCGATGAACAGGTTGCCCCAGTCTTCGAGAGATCTCCCCTACCGTCAGCAAGTGCTGATTTTTCACCATACTTTCCACTCCATACGGGTTGCGTTGAAGGACATGACTTACTCCGCATCGACTAATCGTCCCTCTATTCCTTAAAGAGGGGAATTCTGTGAATGTTTGCGAGGAACACTGTGACCTTCTCGCGGGAATTCCGAGAGACCGTTTCGAATACGCCCCAGGCGCTGTAAAATCCTCATCCTTACGTTTGCGGCAGCAGGAAAAATAAGTAGTGAGTGACACCCCAGAACAGCAACCACCGATTCGAGCTGGCTCGGCGTATATCGCCTCGATCGACTCCGATCCAGTAACGAAGCAAGCACTCGCGAAGGCAGTGGAGAGGCTTCGACAGTTTTCTGAAAGCGTGAAGCTTGCAAGTGCTGCATGCCCAAAGGAATCGAAAACGGTTTTCGAGTTGTTGGCTGTTGCAAAAGATCTTGACAAAGCAATCTTCGAGCAGCATCAAAGTATCTTAGGCGAGTCTGCTGAGGAAACGCGTGCAGTGCAGCGCGGGTTGTTATCAGAACTCAGCTACGAATCAAAAGCTGCACTTCAGTTGCTCGATGACGAATTGACATCGTATGGTTTTGAACCGCTGGCACATGACCTGGAATCGTGGGAGGAGCTCGCTCGCATCACTGAAAAAGAGCCAGGCCCCATGACGATGGAAGAGATCTATCGGTGGGCCATCGCCTGGGCCAAACGCGAGTTGTTACGCGCCAAGATTGCGCGTGGCGAAACATCGCCTCAAAACGCCACCAACCCCAAGCTGCTTCACCCAGCAGTACGTTCTTCGGAAGACGCCAGCATCCTTCGCGATGAGAATGATCCTGCTATCGCATGGTGCATCGGCAAACGAGTCTATCTTGGCAATGACACTCAAGTCAGTCGGCTCTTTTGGTTGTTAGCCTCACCGGTAGGCCGCGCTCGCAGTATTGCCGAAGTCCAACAAGCGGTCGACCTTCATGAGTCATCACTTAATGTAGGAACAGAGGAAGCTGAAATCCAAAAGTCGCATCAACGCATTCGCAAAGCTATCTCCAAACTGCGAGCCGCCTTGCTCGAAGCCTCCATTGACGATCACCTTCTCATCACACGCAGCGGCAGCCAGAAGGATCCTGAGTATTCCATGCTACTTCGCTTCGGCTAAAGTGTTTAACTGCGTCGCCGGACCTTGAGATCAAGCCCCCTCCAGTACTAAGTTTGCAATTTGAGCGAACTACGTCTTAAAAGGGTTTGCAAGGTTTACTTCGTGGCAAACGTTTTGAACGGATGCCCCTCTACCCCTTGTACTACTCAGTCCATCTGCAAAATGCCTAAAACAAAACCAAAATCTCAAAAATACTGATGATTCTTGGTGTTGCATTGCAGACGTTTCAAACCAAGTCGGTGCTGTCCTTCTCCCGCCGAACCCAAAGCAGGTCTCAATCGCAGATCAAAACCAAGTCCGCGGGGAGGCGGAATAGAGCACAATTTGACGAATTAGCTCGGTATGAAGAAGTTTTATTTTTTTTCTTGTAACTTTTGGCGGATTCGAGACTTCTCTCTTTCAGGAGATGCAAGTGACAACCTTTCACGAACTATATGCCGAGTATTCACGGGACGTTTATCGATTTTCCTATTGGCTGACGGGGAATTCCCATGATGCTGCCGACATCACTTCGGAGACATTTGTTCGAGCATGGACTGCATCAGATGGCGTCAAAATGGATTCGGTCAAGGCTTACTTGTTTGCGATCGCAAGGAATTTGGTTCGGAAGCAATGGCACCGTGCATCAAGATTAGAAGCACTTGAGGCAGAAACCGCTGATGCGAGTATCGATCCAAGTGCTTCTGCGGAAACTTGTGACGAGTTGCGTCGAATACATGAAATCGTGCAGTCGCTACCGGAAATGGATCGGGTCTTGTTCAGTCTTCGGGCCGAACAAGAACTCTCTTACTCAGATATTGCACACATTACCGGCCTATCGGTCGCAGCAGCGAAAGTTCGAGTCTTTCGCATGCGACTAAAAATTACACAGATACTCGAACCTGGCGGGGAGAAACTCACATGAACATTAGCAAAGACATTATTCACGATCTGCTTCCACTCTACGCGGCAAATGAGTGCAGTTCTGATTCGCGAGCAATAGTGGATGAGTACCTGGCACAGCATCCCAACGAGGCTGACGAGTTTCGAAAAGCGATGAGCGGTTCGCTCTCTGCCGTCTCCCCGATGCCGAATCATCTGTCAGAAATGAACTCATTGAAGCGATCTCGTAAACAACTGCAATTGCAATCGCTGTTGATGGGAATTGCTATTTTTTTGACGCTATCGCCATTTGCGTTTTTCCACATCGATGGCAAAACGAATTGGCTATTTGCGAAATCACCCGCAGCGGCTGGAGTCTATTTAGCATGCGGTGCAGTTTGTTGGTTGGCGTACTTTGTGTTGCGTCAAAAGTCACCTCTACGATAAGGAAAACGACCCATGTTTCTTTCAATTTTGCTAGGTATTTTCGCGGCATCGATTGCTTCCTGTCTACGAGCTGATGACAACGATACCATCGATACGTCATGGCTGCCAATGACACCAGAAGTACAAACGTATAGCTTAAACGGGAAGTGCGGAGAAGGAATGATTCAGGTTTCTTCGTTGCGTTCCATGAACGGTATCGAGGTTCATATCAACACAATTTCGCCTGGGTTTGCAAAGACAGTTTTTGGCGAAATGGATTTGAAACTTAAACCCAGTAAGTCCAAAACTCGAATGCTTGTTGATGGCAAAATTAGTATGGTTACAGATTGCGACTACACTGCGGACAGCGTGCGGGTTTCCACTGTCATGTCGCCGTACAACCAGAAGCTTGAAAAAACGCTGAAGTCGGAAGAGCAATTCGTAGATTTTTCGCAGACACCGATTTTGGTTCGTAGCCTGAAATTAAAACCCGGTGCAGAGTTCCGTTTTGCTTCCGTGAACCCTAAAAACAACACATTGATTCCTACAAGGATTCGAGTCGTTTCCGAAGAGACGATCAACAAGATTTCTTGCTACAAGGTCCAACTCGATGATTTCGAAGGAGGTATTTCGATTTGGGTTGAAAAGGGAGGAGCCCGCCGGGTCATCAGGACAGAAAAAGTGGATGGAACTATCACGGAACTACTATTGCCCCTTCCTTTCTTTAAACCATAGCCGATCGTCAAATGTGGCACGCCCTGAACAGAAGGAATTCTAAACACGACTTTGGTGGCCGTCTATCGGAGGAGGTTGGGCTCCCTAATCCAAAGAGCGAACTTCTGCCCAACTCGCACCGGTTAAACACGCGTTTGACACGCCCCCGCGGCGTCGAACCGGAGTGGGCGACCGATTCAACCAAACGGCCTCGCAGAATTGCTATGAAGTGCCGGATTCAATGACATATCAAATGACCGAGTCACCAATTTCCAATCGCAAGCGTTTGAGGACCCGTGATTTGGCAACCCGAACCGCTCCTGGAAGCATCTCTAGGTCTTTGGCGACATCATTTGCTTCGCGTCCATCAACCACCACCCCTAAAGCGAAAGGTCTGGGGCGACGGCGGAACCCTAATCGAACGCACTATTTGAAAAATAAAGCCACAATGTCGAATCTTTCGGCGTGACCGATGGTATGTTGCGCCAAAATCGCATTGATCCTGATAACAAATAGGGTCCAAAAATGCGAAAGCGGAAGACTATTTTTGGCGCAGGTTGCTAGCAAACCGGCGAAATAAAAAGTGAGCCGATGTTGTGAAATTTCGTGCGCGATTTCATTACATCGGCTTTTTTCGTGATACGGGCTACCTTTGGCCAACATTAGTGGAGCCGCGTTTGAAATTTATGAGGATCAAAATGAGCAGTACCTTCGCACACGAAGTATCCATCAGCCCTGGCTTAGCAAAGGCTCCTACGGGCATACAGGGACTCGATGAAATTACAGGCGGTGGCCTGCCGCGTGGCCGACCTACGCTTGTCTGCGGAAGCGCAGGCTGTGGTAAGACGCTTTTGGCGATGGAATTTTTGGTACGGGGAGCCGCGCAGTTCGGAGAACCGGGCGTATTCGTGTCTTTTGAGGAGACCACCCAGGAACTGACTCAGAACGTACGATCGCTGGGTTTCGATTTGGATGATCTCGTGAAGCAAAAAAAACTTGCGATGGACTTCGTGAGGATAGAGCGAAATGAGATCGAGGAGACAGGTGAATACGATTTAGAAGGTCTTTTCGTCCGCCTCAACTTCGCCATCGATTCAATTGGGGCGAAGCGAGTCGTCTTGGACACTATCGAAGCGCTCTTTGGCGGCTTGTCCAATATTTCGATCCTGCGAGGTGAATTGCGAAGGCTGTTCCGATGGCTGAAGGACAAAGGCGTGACTGCCCTAATCACATGTGAAAGCGGTGAGGGAACATTAACCAAGCACAGCCTGGAGGAGTACGTATCGGATTGCGTAATTGTTCTCGACCACCGAGTGACCGATCAGATGTCGACACGGCGACTGCGGATTGTAAAATACCGTGGTACTAGTCATGAAACAAATGAGTACCCTTTTCTGATAGACGCAGATGGCATCAGCGTTTTACCCGTCACGTCGCTAGGGCTACAGCATACTGCGAGCGCTGAACGCATTTCAAGTGGCATTCCCCGTCTCGATGCCATGCTAGGCGGCGAAGGTTATTTCCGTAGCAGTACTGTGCTAATGTCTGGAACAGCAGGCAGCGGCAAGACAAGTATTGCTGCTCACTTCGCTGCTGCCGCCTGCCAGCGCGGCGAGCGTTGCCTTTACTTTGCATTCGAGGAATCGCCCGGGCAAATTTTACGCAACATGAGATCCATCGGAATCGATTTGGAACAGTGGGTCGATAAAGGCTTATTGCATTTCCATGCCAGCCGGGCCGCTATTCATGGTCTGGAAATGCACTTAGCGACAATTCACAAGCTGGTGCGCGAATTCCAACCACGCGTCGTAATTATGGACCCTGTTGGCAGCTTGACCTCGGTGGGTACTCGCCAGGATGCCAATGTGATGCTTACTCGCCTGATTGATTTCCTCAAGATGCAAGGAATCACAGCGCTACTCACCAGTCTGACTAGTGGGGACGAGGCCTTGGAACAAACCGTTGTTAATGTTTCCACGCTAGTGGATACATGGCTATTGCTGCGAGATTTGGAACTAGACGGCGAGCGAAATCGCGTAATGTACGTACTCAAGTCGCGAGGCATGGCTCACTCCAATCAACTACGTGAGTTTCTGCTGACCGACCAAGGAGTGGAATTGCAAAACGTTTATCTCGGTGCGGAGGGCGTTCTCACTGGCTCGGCGCGACAGACACGCGAGGCAACGGAAAAAGCAGCCAGCCTGCTGCGACACCAAGAGGTCGAAGCCAAGCAGAGGGAGCGAGTTCTGAAGCGAGAGGCTCACGAGGCCCGGATAATCGCGTTGCAGAAAGAATTTGAAGCGGAAGAAGAAGTAGCGAAGCGCGACAGCGACCAGGAACGTTCACGTGAGGAAACAAACCGACAGGATCGAGATCGCATGGGGATTAGCCGTCAAGGTGACAAAGTCCTAAAAGACGCAGAACCTTCTGCTCGATCCCACCAAACACCGCGAGTTCGCACATGAACCAATTTAGCAATGCCGACCAGCTGACAGCGTCTACCAAAGTACACGACGAGATGGAGCGATGGGAACTACGTCTTTACATCGCAGGCCAAACTCCGAAGTCCGTTACCGCCAGTCCAAAACTCAAGCGACTGTGCGAGGAACATCAAGCAGGCCGATACAAAATCGAAGTGATCGACCTCGTTCAAAATCCGAAACTGGCTGCTAGTGACCAAATAGTCGCATTCCCAACACTTATGCGGAGACTCCCAGAACCGCTGCGCAGGATCGTAGTTGACCTGTCGAATACCGAGCGGACCTTAGTGGGATTGCAACTTCTTCCCGCGAAATCAGACAAGCGTCGTGAGGACTATACAGATGACAGATGAGATCCCAGAAAAAGAGTCCAAAACGACTGAGGTATTTGAAAAGTTGGTTGCCGGCACTAAATCTGAGGAGCGTTATGTCTTGCGTCTATATGTCACGGGCATGACACCGCGCAGCACGGAAGCATTTGCCTCCATAAAGGCAATATGCGAAGAGCGACTACAAGGCCGCTACGAGTTGGAAGTCATCGACATTTACCTTCATCCGCAACTTGCCGTCGATGAGCAAATCATAGCGGTTCCAACGCTGGTAAAGTTGTTGCCCGCACCACTTCGAAAAATGGTTGGCGACCTATCCAACTTGGACCGAGTATTGTTGGGTCTGGACCTGCGCCGCAAATAATCGATAGAGACATTAATGACAAAATCGAACGAACACGCTGAGATCGCTGATTTACAGTTACGGCTGGAGGAGGCCGAGGAGACGATTCGAGCCATTCGCAGCGGAACAGTGGATGCATTCGTAGTGGAGGTTCCAAACGGAGCGCGCGTTTACACGCTCGAGACCGCTGACCGCCCCTATCGATTGCTGGTAGAGAAAATGCAACAGGGCGCGATCACGCTAAACATGGATGGCACTATTGCCTACTGCAACCGCCACTTCGCAGATTTGGTCGAAAAACCGCTGGAGCGTTTGATTGGCGTGGATTTTCGCGACTTCGTGCCAAACGATTCTCTAACCAACTTTGAAATTTTATTTCAACGAAGCCTTTCTGGTTTCAGTCAAGGTGAGAGTCACTTACGAAATGCCAGCGGTGGACTCATTCCGGTGTTTTTTACCTTCAACACCCTGCCAACGGATTGCGGTGCTGCGGTTGGACTGATCGTCACGGATCTTACCACGCAACGTCACCATAAAGAATTGGAAGTGATTTTAGAGGCACTCAAGGATGCCGATCATCGCAAGAACGAGTTTCTCGCGATGCTTGCACATGAACTTCGCGGGCCACTCGCTCCAATTACGAATGCAGTGATTTTGCTAGGTCTACAAGTGGAAGGCGAAAGTCCATCGCACCAACAAGCACGCGGAATCATTGAACGGCAATTGCGACAACTTCAGCATCTTGTCGATGACTTGCTCGAAATCTCCCGTATTTCAACTGGTAAAATTCAGCTGCGTCGAGAACCCATTGCGGTACATGACATTGTTGACGGTGCTGTAGAGTCCGTTCGTCCGCTTATTGAGAACAAATTGCATAAACTCACAATCTCTATGCCTCCAGAACCAATTTGGCTCAACGCCGACGCAGCTAGGCTGGAACAAGTACTATTGAACCTACTCACCAACGCCGCCAAGTACACTGAAGAAAACGGCCAAGTCTGGATTACGGTCGAACCGGTAAGTTATTTCAGCGATGGAGTTTCTGGTGAGTGTGTCATTAGGGTACGGGATAACGGTGTTGGCATCGCCCCTACGTTGATTCCATTGATTTTCGACCTGTTTACACAGGCGGAAAGATCGTTGGACCGCTCACAAGGAGGACTGGGGATTGGTTTGGCTTTGGTCCAAAGGCTCACTTTGTTGCACGAAGGCTCAATCGAGGTATCCAGCATATTGGGGCAAGGAAGCGAATTTGTCTTACGTCTGCCATTACTTAGCGGAGAATGGCCAATAACAAAAGCTGGACGTTCAGTTGCGTCTACGCTCGTCGTTCGAAGGCTGCGAGTGCTTTTGGTTGATGACAATATAGATACGATCTTGAGCTTTTCGATGTTGCTGACGGAGTGCGGGCATGATGTTCAGACCGCACATGATGGTGAGCGTCCGTTGAACCGCATCTTGACAACCGAAGCAGCTACCTACTTTTCTTTCGGTTCTTGAGCTGTCGCTTTCTTGCTTCTTTCTGGCGACGTTCTTCTCGACGTATTGCATCGATCTCCCATT
>CANHVO010000077.1 GCA_947463915.1 Planctomycetaceae bacterium | reverse complement strand
CCGCATAAACAAGAAGTGGAGTGTCCCCCTGGACCACCGCATAAACAAGAAGTGGAGTGTCCCCCTGGACCGGTGAGAAGTGGAGTGTCCCCCTGGACCCTGCACTCCCCGGGGGCTGGGGGCCTGCATCGGGTTCCTCCGAGCTTTAGCACACCAAGCATGTTGGGAACTCAGGCGCTAGGCCTTCGTTCGCTTGGGCGGGCTTGACTCGAATGGTGTCGAGATAGCAAGTAGTTGAATCTCGTGAGAGTTCCTGAAGTGCCTAGAACTCTATGAAGTTTTACAACTTCCCCTACAAGTATAGGCTTAATTCAACGCCATCCGCGCTTACCTCGATGAGGCCGTACCCATGGTTGTACGGAGATCGGGATTTCCTGGTTTGCTTCTGCGGCATTTGGTACTGCTACAATTGAGGACAGTTGTGCGACAATCAGCCTCCAAACATACGTTGGATGTTGAATGTGTCGTTGATGAGTACGGCTCCCATTAAGCAAAGCAGACCAAGTACGCCAGCCATGGTCAGTTTCATTTGTAGGGCTTCATCCACTGGCTTGCCTCGAACAAGTTCGGCTGTCAGGAACATCATGTGCCCTCCATCCAACGCTGGAATCGGCAGGAAATTGATGATCGCCAAATTCGCACTCAACATCGTTAAGAACATTAGCAACGGCGCGATTCCCTTCGACGCCGCATCGGTTGCTTCTACCGCAATCATTGCCGGCCCGCCGACCACTTTGAACGGCATTTTGCCCTTCACCAGCAATTCGAGAAACTCCAAAACATTTCCCATCCGTCTTCGTATCTCAACGACTCCCATCACCAGAGAACCTGCCAGAGTAGTCGATTTATGTTCCAGCTGGAGCTGGGTGAAGAGCACGCCACGTTCAGGCCAGAACCACACTGTCTCTCGATGGATATCAACGTTGGTCTTGGACACCTTTCCTTCGCGTTCATAACTAATCTCAACCGGCATCCCAACTCGAAACAACTGAGCCAGATTGTGGAAATACTGAATGTTCTGACCACCACTAAGTGGCGATTCGGCTGTTAACGTTTTAACACCGACCGAGAACACATTCTTGAGGTATTCTGCGTCAGCTTCGCTGCTGCCATCAAATTTGAATTGGGTCACAACATCCCCAACTGCCATCCCGCTTTTGGCTGCCAGCGAGCTCGATTCGATATCGCTGACGACATTGGAGGGAGCGTAAACCAAACCTGTGCCGGCCAATTCAAAACCCGTTGGTCCGAGCGAGCCTTCGCCGCTGCTAACAATAAAATTTTCGGGGACTTCCCAATCAAAATGAAACCGAGTCTTGTCCTTGTGCTCCACTGTCAACGACGCGGTTTTGCCGTGCAACGATGCAACAAGCAGAGGCAAAGTTAGGGCATCGACGATTGGTTTACCATCTAGTTCGATCAATTCGTCCCCCTCAACAATCCCCGCCTTAGCAGCAGCCGAATCAGGCAATATGGCTACGACAGGTCCAGGCTTGAATCGCAACCCGAAACTCTTCATTGGGATTGGCGGCCATTCGACGTCCACCGTCTTGTCGCCCCGTTGGACTTGAAGTTTAAGAGTTTCATTGAGCCTCGGGTGCATCTTTTCGTTCAGCGAATACTCCATCGGCTGGCTGCTGTGAGCAGAGATCGGCAAAGGGACGCCATCGACACCAATGATAACGTCTGCCTTTTCGAACGCAGGCACGAGCTTTGTCGCGTTACCAAATCCGAATTGAATTTGTTTGGAAGCAGCAGGTTCCTTGGCTATTCGGGTCGTGTTTGCGCCGCCCAGGCCGAGGGTCAAGCGACGAATCAGCTTTGGATCTGAGTGGGATGTAGTGCCGACGAATTTTTTCGAAATTCTGGTTCCCTGCCGATCGATTTCGATTTCGACTTCCTTTTTCGGGTCCCTGAGCCCATGAAAAATCACCGTCATCATCATGTCTCGGAACGAGAGCCCTTGCGCTGCGTTTTTATCGATTCCTGCTGCTTCTAAAATGGAGTCAGGAAGAAACCAACTGGGCTGATTGTCGACATGGAGGACTTTGTCACCAGCGAGCAAACCATTCTTCCAGGCAGGGTCACCAGGAATGACTTCTCCGATGACTGCCGGGTCGTATTTCACACCAGAGCCAAATGCCCAGGCTGCCATCAGCACGCCAAAGATCAAATTCATGACGACACCAGCGCTGATAATGACCATGCGCGCACCGACGCTTTTAGCAGGGAACGATCGCGGGTCCAGCTGAATCCGATCGGGATCGCCTGCGGCTGCGTTTGGGTTTTCTTTACGGATGCGTTGCAGCTCTTCTTCCGCGCGTCGAGGATCATCGTCCTGGCCGAGCATTTTTACGTAACCACCGAGCGGGATGGCACCGATACCGTATTCTGTCTCACCCCATTGGAAATGTAACAACTTGGAAGGAAGTCGGATCGGGCCAATTTTGATAGGAACGTCGAAACCGATGTAAAACTTCTCGCATTTGACCCCGAATGTTTTGGCAGCCAGGAAGTGCCCAAGCTCATGCACGAAGATGACGAATCCAAGGCCAAGAGCGACCAACAGGATGTTGTAAAAGAAAGTACCCCAAAGCATCACTTGGTTTGGTTCGGTTGCGGCAATTGGGGTAATGAAGTCCAACAACGAAAGAGCGTTCGACGAAAAATCGGCGATGGTGGAAACGCAGTGGGAGGAGAGTATATCTAACATTTGGTTGTAACCCATCTTTGTACTTCGTTGCGCCCCCATTGATCCAACGCTAACAATTCCGAAAGCGTTGGTGATGGAGAGTAATGATGATGATCTAACACTTGTCGACAGATCGTTGCAATCTCGGTCAACTTGATTCTATTGTTGAGGAACAGTTCTACGGCCGCTTCGTTGGCCGCGTTCAGCACTGCGCCACTGGTCCCACCCATTTTCGCGACTTCGAATCCAAGCGTCAAAGCGGGGTATCGCTCCAAATCGGCTGGCTTCCAGTCCAACTGCATCGGCTGCGACCAGTCCATGGCGGGACAAGGAGCAGCCACACGCCGAGGATAAGTTAAAGCATATTGGATCGGGAGCCGCATGTCTGGCGGGCTCATTTGAGCAATGACAGAGCCGTCTTTGAATTCTACCATGGAGTGAATGATCGACTGAGGATGCACGACCACCGCGATCTGTTCTGGTTCAAGGTCAAATAGCCACTTGGCTTCAATCACCTCTAGGGCTTTGTTCATCATGGTCGCAGAATCCACTGTGATTTTGCGACCCATTTGCCAGGTTGGGTGGGCCAGCGCGTCTCCAATCGTCGCCGATGGAAGTTTTTCGATTGGCCAATCTCGCAGTGGGCCGCCGCTGGCAGTCAAGATGATTCTTTTTACGTCCGATTTTTCGTGACCTGACCGCAAGCATTGGAATACAGCACTGTGCTCGCTATCCACCGGTAGGATTTCTGCCCCGCTGTTCTTGGCCGCTTCCATCATCAATGAACCGGAAACAACGAGAGATTCCTTGTTGGCAAGCGCCAGTCGCTTTCCAGCCTGTGCGGCAGCAAGCGCCGTTTCAAGGCCTGCGACGCCGACGATAGCGGCGATGACGATGTCCACCTCGGGGCCTTGCACGAGCGACACAAGTTCTTCCATGCCCAAACGACGTAGTGTCGACGAAGGGGGCGAATTCGAATCAGAAGATTGCCAACCCGTCAGGGCATCGCTAGTTGGTCCGGTCGCAAAGGCGAATTTCGGGGAAAAAGCTCGGATTTGTTCATCAAATAGCCCAAGTTGCGTATGGCAGGAAATTGCGGCTAATCGAAAGCGGGGGTCCCCCTTCGAAAGAACGTCCAGGGCCGCTCTCCCAATGCTGCCCGTCGAGCCTAGAATGGCAACATTGCAAATTTGGCTCAATGAACAGTCTCCGATGGGTAGTCCACTTGGGATTGCATTCCGGGAGTAAAAACCTGCAGAGTCGTTGCATCCGTCGCAAACTGTTTCTCTCTCTACACTTACTGGGCGAATTTTAGGAACATCCCAAGAAAACCTCAACTGCAAACCCTGCCCAACCCCCATAGTCAGTGCATAATGTCGTATCTTGTTTCCAAGAAACGCTGCCATTAACTCCATTCAAACCGCCTTCAATGGCGCACCTAGAATGCCTGAACCATCCAAACCGGAAAAAAAACCAGCTTCTCCTCAAAACGCGAATCCAAATAACTCCTGGCTGATGTACGTGGTTCTGACCTCGTTAATCATTGTCGGGACGATCAGTCTCGTTTCGAGTTCGCTCATTCAAACCATCCGTTATCCGGATTTGATCCGGCTAATTGAAAATACGAAGTACAAAAAGAGTGGCTCCAACGAAATTGACTCGCTTTCGGGGGGGACTGGGATGATCAGTATTGTCTCGGGCAACTCGACTCAAGAGATCAGCAAATTGCGGGATGTTTTGGTCGATGATTCAACCATCACTGGAACGGTTGACGTCAAATACGTTACCGAAGGCAAGCCGAGCACGACCCGTGAAGGCGTCAAGTTTCTGACCACCAAAGACAACTCGAACGATACCACTCGACAAGTGCGTGAAAAGCTTGACCGAGCAAACATCGTGTGGACCTATCGTCCTGGGCCAAGTTTGTTTAGCCAGTCCTTCTGGTTCTTGATCCTGCCTTTGCTGCTAGTCACCGGCGTTTTGATGTTTGCCATGCGCCGCATGGGTGGCATCGGTTCCCCAATGCAGTTTGGTCGATCCCGCGGCAAGCTCTACGCCAACGAAGCAGTTGGAGTTACGTTTGACGACGTGGCAGGGATCGATGAAGCAGTTGAAGAGGTACGCGAAGTCGTTGACTTCCTCAAGCATCCAGAAAAGTATCAGAAGCTCGGGGGCCGTATTCCTCACGGGGTACTTTTGGTTGGTCCTCCAGGTACCGGAAAAACACTTTTGGCCAAAGCCATTGCGGGTGAAGCTGGAGTACCGTTCTACTCGCTTTCCGGCTCGGACTTCGTTGAGATGTTCGTCGGGGTGGGGGCCGCTCGCGTTCGCGACATGTTCCAACAAGCCACAGCCAAGGCTCCGTCGATTATTTTCATCGACGAACTCGATGCGCTTGGAAAGAGTCGAGCTGGCAATGTTCCTGGCTCGCATGACGAGCGCGAACAAACCCTTAATGCATTGTTGGTTGAAATGGACGGTTTTGCCGCAAACGTCGGCGTTATCGTGATCGCGGCCACGAATCGACCTGAAACATTGGATCCAGCTCTGTTGCGTGCAGGTCGCTTTGACCGAAATGTTTTGGTCGATCGCCCAGACAAACAAGGACGCGAAGAAATACTCAAAGTGCACGTCAAGGGAGTTAAGCTTGGTGCCAATGTCGATCTCAAACAAGTGGCAGCCATCACTCCGGGCTTTGTTGGTGCTGACCTCGCGAATCTCGTTAACGAGGCCGCCTTGCTTGCAGCCCGAAAAGGGAAGACCAATGTCGGCAAAGAAGAGTTTAACGACGGCGTCGAACGCGTCACGGCTGGTCTGGAAAAGAAAAAACGCATCATGAGCGAAGACGAGAAACGCCGCGTGGCCTACCACGAAGCTGGACATGCGTTGGTCGCGTATTCACTTCCGAACACCGATCCCGTCCATAAAGTATCAATTATTCCTCGCGGGATCGCAGCTTTGGGGTACACGATGCAACGCCCCGAAGGTGATCGCTACCTGATGACACAGCCTGAGCTCGAAGCTCAAATGCAAGTGCTCGTGGCGGGCACTCTCACCGAAGAGATTGTTTTTCGGGACATCAGTACAGGTGCTCAAAACGACCTTGAGCGCGCTACGAATATCGCTCGAGGTATGGTGATGGAATACGGAATGAGCCGAATGGGACGCGTCAATTATCGTGAAAGCAACCGATCTCCGTTCTTGGCCGGCGGCGGCGGCGAATCCTTCGGTCGAGAGCATTCCGAACAAACCGCTCGAGAAATCGATCAAGAAGTGAAACGCCTGATCGACGAAGCGATTCAGAAGACGCGAGCCATTCTCGGGGAACGACGCGGAGCACTCGAAGCGCTCGCTCAACGTCTGATCGAAGTTGAAGTTGTCGACTCCGATGACTTGAAACGTATCATGGATTCTAGCATCGGCGGACCAAGAGTCGTGCCCGGGACCGGTACTGCGACTCTACCTATCTCCGCAAAAGCAGCAAACTCGGTCGATTCTGGTAACCTTGGGAAATCGGGTTCCTAGCACATAGGCGAGCGTCAGGTTCCAAGAGCTGGCACGACTCGAATATGTCTAGCACGACGCGCAAGCTAGTGCCGTTTTCTCTGATTGACCTTGATCAAGAAACTTGAGCTTATGGATGTGGGATTGGCATCCAGCCTGTCAACCGCAGTACCGACAGGCTGGAAGCCTATCCCACGCTAACTAAGAATCGCACCACTAGTGAATTGTCTTGTAGATTCACTAGCATGCGCGTCGTGCTAAGTTTGGCTGGTAGACGACTGTCACCCGTTGGTTGCCGCTACTTAGCTCCCGCGAGCAAACCTTTGTAGTAACCTACGGATTCGGCGAGGCCAGGTATTGGATCCTTGCCATCCTTCTCGTACTCAAAGCCCACGTGGCCTTGAAATTGAATCTTGAGCAGAGCATCCAAAATCGATTTCGAATCGAGGATTCCGCGACCTGCTTCGATTGGAGTATTCTTGTCGCCCAACGCGGAGATGTCCTTCAAGTGAACATCGTATAGGCGTTCTTGGCATTTGATAATCGACTCCGCAGGATCAACGCCAGCACGAGCCGTATGCCCTACATCGATGCATAGACCAATCCGTTTGTCAAACTTTTCGACGGCTCGCATGACGTCGTATGGTGACGGAAAGAAACCTTTGTCCTCAGGCCCGTGGTTGTGGATCGCAAGCTTGATGTCATACTCCTTGACCAGTTTGTCAAGGAAAGGCATCGCATCGTGGCTTGGCGAACAAACGATGGTGCTGACACCGATGTCGCGGGCGTAATCAAATGCTTGCCGGGCTTCTTCTTCTCCCTTACGCATCGACACATTGCCAACACTGAGAGGGATAATTCCCGCATCGCGAAACATCTGAGCACGCTGCTTGCGTTCTTCCTTGGAATGAGTGAGATCGATGTGATTCTTGACGTTTTTGATTGAAACATGTTTTAGCCCTACTTGGCTCACTGCTTGAATGGCTTTCTCGATCGGCAATTCGCGTAGCGAATAAGTCGCTACGCCGACCTTCAGTCCATGCCAAACGTCTTTAGCATCCTCAGCGATGGGACGGAAAGAGGCAAACGAGGGAACCGGGAAAGTTGGAACCAATGCCGCAAAGGCACCGGCCTTGAGTAACTGACGGCGTTCGAATTTGGACATGTTTTATGGCTCTAAAAAAGGGAGGAAGACACAGCTGACGAATGCCAAGAACTGTATCGAATGCGTTTCGATTCATCCCAATTGTACCTGGGCAAGCAGGGATTTGGACAGTACCGCGTGAGTCTGAGACACAATGACGAGAGTCTGAGGCACAATGTGGTGTGCCCGCTTCACCCAACCAATCCAAAACTAGACAGCTTGGAAAGGGATTTTGGCTTGGAGCGAGCATTTGGTTCATGTTATTTCCTTGACTCTCAAGAATTCCGACCGCGTGTACGCAATCGTCGCGGAGCGACGAGCGACAATGTCGGCCTTCGCTTCGCGAAGTTAGCGTTCGCCCTCCCAATTTCCTTCAAGCATTTCCTTGTGTTCACGGCTTGCTAGTTACTCGAGATGGACCACAATGCAGTGGTTATCTGTTATTTGATTCTTTTGCTATTTGACTCCTTTCCGCATCCGACGCTCACCTCTCGAGAATTCCAATGTCGTCTACCATCAATCACTTAGTTGCTTGCCTTTTGCTGTCTTTTCTGGCTCAACATGGCGTAGCGGACGAGCCGATCTGGTTTGATGAGTTCAACGGGAAATCACTTGACTATTCCAAGTGGGAGTGCGAAGTCAATGCATTTGGCGGTGGCAATCAGGAATTGCAACTCTATACCGATCGACCAAAGAATATTCGGGTTGAGGGTGGGAAATTGATCATCGAAGCGCACAAAGACAAGCCTGAAATCACAGGCACATCGCGCGAGTACTCGTCCGCCCGGATTCGTACGAAACACCGAGGTGATTGGCAGTACGGTCGTTTCGATATCCGAGCAAAGCTTCCGCGTGGACAGGGGATTTGGCCGGCAATTTGGATGCTGCCGACCGACGATCGCTATGGTACCTGGGCGTCGACTGGCGAAATCGACATCATGGAGTACAAAGGCCAGGAACCAAAGAAGCTACATACCACGATTCACTTCGGAGATGCATGGCCCAAAAATAGATTTACAACAAGCACTTACGACTTGAAAAAAGGAAACTTCGCGGATGAGTTCCACACGTTTAGTATCGACTGGCGAAAGGAGAAAATCACGTGGCTTGTCGATAACGAACCTGTCTACTCTGTAACCGAATGGGATTCGTCGGCGGCCAAGTACCCGGCCCCTTTTGATCAACCTTTTCATCTGCTGATCAATCTTGCAGTAGGTGGAGGATTTGTTGGAAATGTCAATGAATCTACTGTTTTTCCACAGAAACTTGAAGTCGACTTCGTTCGAGTTTATCCGTAGTTTAGGGTGTGTATTTCCGAAGCATCTTTGGGATTGGAGCCAGTTGTTTTTTGGTTACAAGGAGATGGGATTCTGTTAGGATAGACGTTTTCGAATAGGATAGACGTTTTCGAATCTTAAACCCGGAGCGTAATCATGCGTAACTCTCAACGCAATCGTGAATCGGTTTTGGCTCGTCTTTCGCATCGAGCCTTTTCGCTCGTGGAGCTCTTGGTTGTTATCGGAATCATCGGGATTCTGGTTGCGCTTTTGCTTCCAGCGGTTCAGTCGGCGCGAGAGGCTGCACGGAGAGTTCAGTGTGCGAACAATCTCAAGCAAATGGGATTGGCGGCAATCCATCACGCAGACGCTCTCGGTGCTTTTCCATCGGGAACTCAAATTTCCAAAGTCATGCGGAGCGACCATCGATTGATGTGGACTGGTCAATTGCTTCCGTTCATCGAACAGTCAGCCTTGCGTAGCGCCATCGATCCAGACAAGCCTTGGGACTCGTACGCTCCCAACATCGCGGCCATGCAAACCTATTTGTCCATCTTCCGTTGCCCATCCGCTGCGGCTCCAACCGCATACCCTCAAATGGTTGAAGATCGCGTTCCTTGTACGTATCTCGCTTGCGCGTCCGGCACAGTTGGAATCGAAACTGGCGCTGGGCCTCTCATCGGCGATCTCGTTCAGACCGGAGCCATGTACACCAACAGCAGGACAACGCATCGCGACTTTTTGGATGGACTAACCAACACGATGCTCATTGCAGAATCTCTTTTTCTGCCTGGTGTCTCTGGGCCAGATAACGACGGAATCGGCCAAATCATCGATCACTGGTATATTGGGACCCCGGGCATGGGGCCAAGCGAAATGTCGGAAGCTGTTGGTTCGACCGCCATCCCGATCAATTCTTGGAAGCGAAAACCTCAAGCGTTTATCGAGGATATAGAACTTGGCTTTGCCTCTCGCCACACAGGTCTCATTCAAGCCGTCTTCGCTGACGGGCGTGTGCAAGTCATTTCTGATACCATCTCGCGGCCTATCTGGAGCGCCATCGGAACGCGAGCGCTGGGAGAAGTTGCGATCTTGGACTAGTCTCAGTCCTGCTTGTCTCGTCAGAGCTAGCGGTTCGCAGCTAATCGGCTTGAGTCTTTGAGTGAAATAAACCAATAGCCGTTGGGTGATAGCCTTGGTTTTTCAATTGCTCGACATCCTTAGAGAACGGGGGCTGGCGCGATCGAAAGATATCCTATTGTCTCAAGGGCAAGTCGTTTTGGGTAGAACGAGTTGTTCACTGTTTTTTAGGCCGCTTGACAGTTGTATTTTCAGGTACAAGCTAGCGTATTCAGCGAGCGCTTCCGCCAAGACTTCCGCGGTTTTGGCACGCTTGCCGACAGCCCGATACTCGGCACCAAATTCGAGCTGCACCGCGTCAATTGGTTGCGATTTGTTGCCTCCAAACGATTGGACGATGAACCCACCTGTGAATCCCGATTGTTCCTTTTCGTTGTGAGGGGATGGATGCACCTTCCATCCTCGAGCGCTTAGAAGTCCGAGCAAGCTGTGTGGACCATGATGGGCTTCCTCGCCAAAAGTCTCGCGAAGATGGCTAACGGTAAGCCCGTTTTTCGTGCCGCGAAACACCGTGTCTCGACTTGTACCTTGACCATGCAAATCAATCAAGACACCGGCCCGAAAGCGATCCGACACTTCCCGACAATACTGGGATAAAGTGTCGTGATATCGGTCGTAGTAGGGCTTCATTGTCGAGTCTTCGAATGCGATGTCAGCCGGGCGATTAGGGTCCATGTATTTGCGATGGACTTTCGATACAACCAGATAAGGTAACTTGCCAAATCGCTTCTCTATCGCGTCTGCGACTTCCCGGGCTAGCTCTTCGGTCCCGCCATCGCGGCCAGTAAAAAAGCCAGATGGGCCGGTGGGCAGTCCAATTCCTTTTCTTTCTGAAACTCCAGGAACCTCGCGGGTTCCACCATGCGGGGCGGAAAGAATAATGGGCAGGTCGCCAGTTTGGACAAGCACAAGCTCGTTTACGAGAGCAATAGATTTCGGCGATTTTTCCTGGCCGAAAACGGGAACTGCATTTTGCACCAAGAGAAGGGCAAAGAGAGTCCAAAAATGCCTTTGAGCAATTGTCATTCCATGCTCCGTTCGCGTCAGCTGTCGTTTCAACACACAAGTATATCTAGAACTTAACGCGGCTAGCATCTTGTGGTGGAGCCACTTTAGCACGGCGCGCAAGCGAGTGAAATGGGGCATGGATTCACTAGCTTGCGTGTTTTGAAGTAGCACTGTTTCGTTATGGGGGCAAAGCCCCGGTCGTTTGCTTCCGACTGAGACGTTAGCCAACAAACGGTCGGACCTTTGGCCCTTAAGATCAATTGCATCGCATACCCAGCCCGTTGGGCTGAGCTATGTAAATCGCTGGGCCGTTGGCCCGGAAAGCACAGAAAACGTGCAACTTCAAAACTTGCGCGTCGTGCTAAGTTCACTAGCTTGCGCGTCGTGCTAGGTATCGCGTCGAGTTCGGTGTACTGTAACCCGCCACTCGCCTTAACGCCCCATTGGCCTTATTGCCCTATTGAACGCCTTCTCGTTGCATAACCAAAGTTCGGTCCAAAGACTTCCCTGCGAAAAAGAGTGCGGGAGCAAAGAGTCCTCGGTCTAGAGGCAACTGTATCCTTACCGAGACTTCGTTTGTGGAGTTCTGAATCACTGAGGGGGTGACGTCGATGGTCGCGCCGGTAACTCCGATCCGATTCAGAACGCTTCTGGCGATGGTTCGCACTTCTGTCGCTGTCGCGCCAGGGACAATTCCACGCCTACCACCTTCGTACAAGGCAAGTTCGACGCTATGCCGAATCATAGAAACGCGGCAAAATTCGAGCGCCGCAAAGAAGAATAAAAACAACACGCTGGAAGTGATCGCCATTTCGACCATAACGGCCCCTAGCCTTTTGCTGGATGCGCGGCGTCGGAAGCTTCCAAGTTGATTTGAGCGAGTTAACATGGCAACTACTCCGTAATGATGGTACTGAGAGTCAACGCGATGTCCGTAAATACCTGACGTAACTGCGAGCCGTTGTTTGCATGAAAGAAGCGACCGCCTCCAATTGCGGCTACATTACGCATGGCAGCCTGGTCCGCATCCGCACCGAAAGTAATCGCATGAATCGTAGTTCCTCGGGCGGCCACGTCTGCGGCAGCGAGTCTTGCGGGGCGCCCCCTATTCTGCAAGCCGTCGGTCAGGACGATCATGGTACGTTCGACAAAGTCTCTCTGCTGCCCCTTAAACATGACTCGGCCACCAGCGTCGATACCACCTGATATGTTGGTGAAACCGTCTACGGGCATGGCGCTCATCGCAGCATTGATCAGGGACAGATCCTCCGTCAACTGAACGTCCTCGGTCTCAGTGGTGGAGTACGAAGCCAAACCCACGCGTTCGTCGACGGGACTGTCGGCAAGTATTTGCGTAAAGATCGAAATCGCGGATCTCAAGTCATTGAACTTATTGAAATCCAACATGGACCCAGATCGGTCTACTACCAAAACAATATCGCGTTGGATAAACGTTGCTGTGGTGAACTCTTGAACCTGGAAGGTCGGTACGTTGAAAATTCGGCCAAAGAAAAGCTGAACGTTTCCTGACAGCGAGCCGTTCATTCGTTGGCCATTGACTCGAACGCTATTGATGGGGCGACCACCTTGGCTGAAATCAAATGTTCCGGTGCTGCTTAACGCCGATCTACCAAATACGAAGTCGTTGTTTGTTAGCTGCAACGGCTTGTTGGCCACTTTGTTTTCTAAGGCAATCTCTTTTCCTTTTGCGATGGCCAAGTTGATATCTTGACTTCGCGAGAGTGTTTCCGCGGCTGCCTTGGCAGCAGCGTCGGTCGCAGAGCGAAGCTCCGATTTGACCAGATTCATGTAGGCGATGTCGACCGAGAAGGCTACTGTCACCAAAAACGCGAACAACATGACGCAAATGAGGACCAGCATGGCCCCTTGGCGATTTCTAGCACGTTGCCGCTGTTTCCAGTTAGTACTCTTTGACATCCCGGGCGGTAGCGTTGGTTTCATGATGGAGGCGATGCTTTGTTCTGCTGTTTTCATCGTTACTATTCCTTGACCATAACGGAACGCACGGTCGTCACTCGGTCTGCGATTACGTTACCAAAGAAGGGGCTGTTGACTTTGTAGGGGGCGCTCACCTCGACAACAATCGATGTGCCACGCGGTGCCGATTGAACGTCGGCAGGTGTGAATCGGATGGTCGAGTTGCGAATCTGGCGGGCGGAAAGAACAGCTTGTGCGCGGTTGGTCGCTCCTGCGGTTGTCGAGCGAATACGAATCGCTTCCCGAATACCTTCGTAGGCACTCGTTGTCAGTGCTTGCCGAACAAAAATCGCACTCGTGGCTTCCATGCTTCCCAAGATCAGAATCAGGAGCAACGGTAGGCATACCGCGAACTCGACAAGCGCAGCGCCCTCGCGTTCTTGGGAACGCTTAACAAAGGTTTTTCGTTTTGCTGTCATGATTTTTCCTTGCGCATAGCCAATTGGAGCGTTGCACCGTTGGCATAGTGCAATACTATTTTTTTTCGCTAGGGCCACACTTGTTCGCAAAAGCCCGGTTCAAGTCCAAGGCCAACGATTTCCAGAAATCGCCGTGCCGAAATTCGATCGGTTTCGGGGACTGACCATCCGCAATTTGAGCTAGCGCTCTTCGAACACGAACGATTGGGCCTGCAAATCGGTTCGACAGTTTCAGTGAGTCCCAGACAAAGACTGGAACCAACGCCAGTGAAACAAGAACAAAGGGAACGATACGGGGCCAAGTCAATGCAAACGTGTCGGCCCACGGCTCCGTCGGCGTATCCATGAACCTCGTCCAAAGTGTGATCGCCATGATGTTGGCGACCAAAAACAATGCCCAGTGGACGCACAGTCGCCACAAGAGGCTAGACTGCACTTCACGGTCAACGTACTTTTGGATTCTGCGTTTTGCCATTTTGGATCTCATCATTTCGTAAAGCTCTGGCGCAGCTAGGGCGCGTCATGGATTGAGGAACACTAGGCTCAAATTCAACCAACGCAATCGGGCTTGAGAATCTTAGGGAAGAAAAGCATTTTTCCTAAACCTTAAATTCGGCTCAATGTCCGGAGAATTGCGTCGCAGTTCCGTTTCTTTTGGATTCAATGATGCCGCGAACGATTTTTTGGTTGCGAACCACGCAATCAGTGCAATGGAAACGCCGACGCTCAAAGTGCACCAGGTGTTTGTGTAAGCAATTCTTCCGTCATTCTGTTGTAGCGCCCAAGCCAGCCAGTGAGGGACACCAGACCCGCGGCTCGAGTGAGCTGCTAGCAACATGGAAAGGGAGTTGTGGACGCAATGAAACGCCATCGAGCAGGCGACGCCGCCCGTTCGGTAGGCGAGCCATCCGATCAACAAACCGAGCGTAGCTGCAGTGATGGTTTGCTGGAGCACTCCATGGGACAATCCAAACAGAATCGATGACAAAAGTATCGCTCGAACATGGCCGCCATTACGAATCAAGCCAGCGAAAAGGAATCCACGAAACGCGAGCTCTTCACAAATGGCCGGAATCAACGCAAGCACAAACAGGACGCTCCAAATCGGTGTGCTCGCAATGATCGAATCAAATTGCATTAGCATGCCAATCGTTTGCTCGCCAAGTTTGTACTCGGCACCGACCATCGATGCGAATGCGGCATAGGTTGGGTGCAAGCTAATTGCCAAAAGTACCGCTCCAGCTAGTTCAACGCCATCAGGACGATTCAATCGTAGTGATTTTCGGACCGAGCGAGTTAGAATCGTTGCCATGATGAGCGCGGGGGCGAGAATCATGGCAAGTTGAATGACAATCGTCGATTGTACGATTGAGCTCCAGGTGAGCGACATTCCACCCAAGGCAAGTCGTCCAAAAAAGAGACAGACCAGAATGAGCAGCCCGCACAATACTGCTTCGTTGGTGGTAGGAGTATCTTCGCGCTGCCGCCAGACGTTTCGAATCCATTGTTTCATCGACGCACGTTCCACGTCGCGAAACATAACACTCTCGCTTTCGAATTGCCGAACGGCCCATCGCACCGCGAGTAGGCAGCACAAGACTGTCACGGTAGAGACAGTGGGTAAGTGAAGCAATGCGTGCGTGTATTCGCCGTCCATGAGTGCACGAGACATGAGCACCGCACCTGTTACAGGGATGATGCTTGTTCCACGCGATAGTACCACACCAGGAATCATTGGGAGCATAACCAGTGGCATGCCAACCAACAACAATGGCATCAAGTAGTACTGCCCTTCTTTGGTGCTGCGTGCCAAGCAGGCAACTGCCAACGCCAATGCGCTAAACATGGCAGAAATAGGGATCACCAGCAGGATTAGCCAGCCCATTGAATGGAGCGGTAGCGGACCCATCGCAGCAACCATGTCGCCAGCACCCAAACCAGCGAATTGCGACATCACAATAGACGCTGTCGTATGCATGCTGGCTAAGTTAAGAAGGGCAGTGCCAATGCTAAAGCACATGACGGTCAGTAGTTTTCCCCAAACGATTTCTCTTCGGCGGGCCGGGCTGCACAAAAGGGTCTCGAGCGTTCCTCGCTCTTTCTCGCCAGCGCACAAATCGATTGCTGGATAAAAGGCACCTGTGAGCGCCCAGACGAGCATGACGAACGGGAGGATCTTGGACCAAACAAGTGCTCGCTTCATTTCCGCATCAGAAGCGTCGATTTGGCGGACTTTTGGCGGCTCCAAGATGTTGGCGCCCATTTCGGTTGCTTTTAGATGATTGCGAAGCCAGTTTGCATGCCAGTCATTCATTCGTTCTTGAAGGTACTGAACTGCTAGTTGAGATCTTTCCCACCTTTGGTTGCTCAGAACGACGAGACTGTCTTGAGCGATCGAACCTTTAAAACTCTCCGGCACCCAAATGATCACGTCCGATTCCATCTGTCGCAGGACTTTCTCTGCAGTCATCGGAGAGGAACTGAGTTCGCTAGGCCGCGTTGCTGAAGCGTCGCTGATTTCGGGCTTGGGTAGCACATCCGATTTGACAAAGGACTCGATCAGAGAACCTTCAGCCGGTAGCTTTTTCCAATGAATTTTGTCGTTCTTAACTTCCGTTATCAATGGGAATTCATCAGGCCAGTTTTCGTATCCGATGATTCCGATGGTAACATGCTGTTCTCGGTGGAACTGCGCTACCTGCATCATTACCATCCCCATCAATGGATAGAGCAACAAAGGCAATATGCAAATCGTGAACATCGTGCGACGATCGCGGAGTTGGTCGCGAACTTCACGATGAAAAATGAGCTTTACGTGAGACCAATTCATTGTGGGCCGACTCCCATAGCTGCTGCAACGGCACCGTTGAGAGGAGGTATTCCTAATGCTGGAGGCTTCTCCTCCCTATCTTCGTCGTCTAACATCAACAACTGAAAAAACAATTCCTCGAAGTCTTCTTGATTGTGCCGCTCTGCGAGGTCGTCAAGTGAACCGGAATCGATCACTTTTCCCTTGTAGACGATCGCAACGCGATCGCAAAGTCGTTCGACTTCTCGCATGATATGCGTCGAATAGATAATACATTTTCCTTGATCGCGGAGGTCCAAAACAATGGACTGTAAAGCTCGAGCAACCATGACGTCGAGCCCAAGCGACGCTTCATCGAAAATGAGAACCGGTGGATCGTGGATGAGGGCTCGGGCGATCGAGGTTTTTTGCTTCATGCCGGTCGACATTTTCGCGCCAGGACATTCCTTGAAGTCATCCATCTGCAATCTTCGGAAGATCTTTTCCATTCGAGGATAAAGATGATCGTCCGGCAATGCGTACAATCGACCGAAGTACTCGACCATTTCCCAAGCGCTCATGCGATCGTAGATGGCGGTGTTATTGGAAACAAAGCCAATGGAGTGCCGGACGTAGTCCGCCTGACTGGACACATCGAAATTGAAAACACGGACCGAGCCTGACGTTGGCTTCAGGATGGTGGCCAAGATTCGAAGCGCCGTTGTTTTGCCCGCACCATTCGGACCAAGCAAGCCGAAAACTTCACCGGCCTTTGCCACAAAGCTCACGTTGTCCAATGCTCGAAACTCACCCTGGACGGCATCCGGGTAGCTTTTGCATAGGTTTTGAACTTGGACAAGATCCATGAATCGCTCAATCAACAGGGGACTGCGAAGCTCGAAATAGAATAGACCTATTCATCTACCTCTCTTCTCGAGCCGAGGAAGGGAATGGCTGCCCTTGAAACTTCAATAATTGTCCTACTAGGTTCCGCAACCCCGTTATTCGTCAAAAACGGCATGGTCACTCAGCGAACGATTGCCAAAAAACGATTGCCAAAATCGGATAAGCCCATGGTGTCGAAGCACCGAAAAAATTCCAACGAAAGCATAGTCTTTGATTTGCCTACGTTGAAATCAAACCTAAGTTTAGGAATAACCAGGACAGATACGACTCAGCTAGGATTAGAAGAGTCCCCCCGCGTAAGAGATCAACTTCATGGCAAAGACACTCGATATTCGAAATTTGAACGAAGTCCTCGCAAATACGCAGTTGCCTGCACTTCCGACGAGTGCCATGCGTCTACTGGAGCTTTCGCAAGACGCAGGCAACGGACCGTCTGAATATGCAAAGCCTATTGAAGCCGACGCCGGACTGATGGGTCAGGTACTACGATTCGTCAATTCGTCCTACTTCGGCTTTTCCCGTGAAATATCGTCGATCCAACAAGCGTTAACGCTAGTGGGTGTTCGAACCATCAAGAATTTCGCCTTGTGGAGCGCGGTTTTTTCACTCGTGCCAAACCCTAAGTTTGGTCCGTTTGATTTGAAGAGCTTGTGGCAGGATTCATTGCGACGCGCGGTATTCGCACGAAGTCTAGGACGTGAAATTCGACTACCCAATGCGGAGGATCTCTTCGCCGCAGCTTTGCTTCAGGACATGGCGATTCCACTGTTGCTGAAAGCGCTACCTGAGGAATACGAAGGCCTAATTGAGCGACGCGGCAAAGCACGAGTCCGCCTCTCGACTCTCGAAAAAGAATTGTTTGGTTGGGATCATGCTCAGGCTGCCGCCGCGTTGTGCCGCAATTGGCGGCTACCAGAGGAGTTTGCCGTCCTGATCGAGCGACACCCAGCACTGGGTGAATTGTTAGACGGTCCAACTCCTCGCATCGATGCTGCCTGCGTCGCCTTGGCATCTCTGTTGCCATCATGCCGTGACGAGCAGTGGGACGATGAAAGCGAGTTCATCAATGGAATGGATCGGGTTACACAGTCGCGAACTGTCGATTTAGCCCTGTTGATGTCCAATGTCGACAAGTCCTTCGAGGAGTTTGCACCAGTGCTCAAAGTGCAGGTTCCAAGCAAGAGTCTCGCCGACTGGTTCACTGAATCATCTGCCGGCGTCTCGGCTACTTAACCAGATCTATTGGCCGGATCAGCTGTTCTGTGAAGAACTTCTGCGGCTTGAACCCGAAGTTGTTGGGTTGGTATTGGTCAGAGACCTTCACGCTTGCTTTTTCTGGGATTTTTGCCTCTAGGCCTGTCATCCAGTAGGTTGCATTGACGACCAACCGTCGCAGGTCTTCGCAGAGCAGATCGTTTGCGGCCCCCATTGTCGTGCAGAACAATTTGCCTGTTTTTCCGCCAGGCATCTGATAGTCCTTGGTCCAAGCCAAAGGCATCATTGGGCTGTTTTTTGCTCCCTCGAGTGGCGGATCTGTAGGATTCATTCCCTTTAGAATTTGCCCTTGTAGCAAGACGTTAGCAGTGTTTGGCAAGTGAACGACGCCATAGACATCGGACGGACCGAAGACGTCGCTTACCCCCTTTAGAATCGGGGACGCTTTTGCTGCATCAACAATCACGCCGCGAGTCGCTTGCGATCCGTGGTTTCCATGGTGCGAGTGCCAAGTTTCGCCGATGATTTGCTGCCCAAAACCGCCTTCCCATTCTTTGCTATTGAACGCCCACTTCTTGAATGGGGACTTTGAGTCACCGGGGAAATTGAAGGGGTGAGTTGATGTTCGAAGGGCTACGAACGGCTTGCCCTCATTCACGAACTTCTCAAAGTGAGCCATCTGCCAATCAGGCAACGAACGGAATCGCAAGCACATAATCATTCCATCT
Source organism: Planctomycetaceae bacterium (assembly GCA_947463915.1). GTDB lineage: Bacteria > Planctomycetota > Planctomycetia > Pirellulales > Pirellulaceae > JBKCUI01. The sequence goes on along the minus strand of CANHVO010000077.1, from coordinate 3,748 downwards.
GCGTCATCGAGATGATGCAAACCAGGAATGTTGTTTTGGTAGTTAGGATCGACGGTATGTGTTTCTGGATTGATCGAGAAGAGCACGACGCAATCATAGCCATGTTGTTCCGACAAAATCTTGGCGAGCATGGGCATCGATTCTTCGGATCGATACTCTTCGTCGCCGGAGATGAGAACGATCTTCTTGCCTTTGCCAGGTAGAGTTGCATCGGCGGCTCCAGGCATGACCAGCCAAGGATCGATTTCCTCACGCAATCGGCGAGCCCATACGTTTCGGAATCGCGTTGAGTTACCGTGGTCTTGCAGCAGCAGGTGACCTTTCGATGGGTGCGCTTTGTACTTGGCGATCTCTTGGTGCGCCATTGGTCCGATCAGCTCTTTAGCGTTTTGGACCAGAACTCCGTTGTGAAAGACCGTCGCTCGCGCGGGCTTGAGCAATGTTTCGCCGTCGAATCGCGGAGCTTCAAAAATGATATCGTAAGCGTTCCATTGGCCAGGAGCTTTGGTAACGTTAACTTGTGGTGGGAATTGCCCGTAGATCGAGCCGGCTTGGCCGTCGGCGTAGGTGTCGTTGTCGTAACTATCGAGAATTTGGATCTCGTAGCGGCCCATAATGATAACACCGCTGTTGCCACGCTCTTGCGATTTGCCTTTGACGACTTCTGGAGCGGACCATTCGATGTGCAATTGCATGTCGCCAAACTCTTTCCGAGTGACGATCGAGCCGCTTCCGCCGACCGCTTCAAAGTAACCGTCCCCTACCTTCCAAGGAGCTGCGTCGTCTTTGCTGCCGGCCTTCTTCCACTCCGACAGGTCTTTGCCATCGAACAGAATCGTTGCATCCGAGGGAGCTTGGCCAACGGCATCGCCTGCCTTGACAATGGTGGGTCGCGGACGGTGTTTGTCGTGGACTCGCCACTGGCTGTTCGGGAGAACGGGCGTATTCGTGTAGCCGACTCCAGGGCCAAGCGGCGACTGAGCGATAACTTGTCCCATCGCAAACGCTGCCATCGCAGATAAGGCGCACAGCGATAGACGTCGTAAAGGGTTGATGGATGAGAGGAAGTGCATTTTCATAGTGAGGCTCTTGAGGAAAACAGGCAGGAAGTTAGAGGCGAATTGCGAAAAGCTTATTTCGTATACAGATGAAGATTGTATCGTTTGCGACGATGGGCGTGGTATAGCATGCCGAACCCAGGTTAATCTCAGCCAGGATATTTAGCACTGCCGAAAGTTCTAGAATAAGCACGTCTCCGTCTTCGTCGGCTAAATAGACTTTGTTGTCCGCGATCAATGGAGACGCCCATGAGGCTGCCTGGAGGTCGTGTGTCCAATTCGCCACACCGGTTTTGGCATTCAAACAGTGCAGAATGCCCCGTTGATCTGCGATGTAAAGCAAGTCGTTTTTGATTGCAACGGTTCCACACGTACTGTGCATGGTCGTTTCGAACACGGACGGATCGCTGCCGACGTATTGCCAAACGGCTGCTGAGTTTGGATTGTCTTTTTCGAATTCGCCATTGGCATCTACCATGGCTTGTTTGCGTCTTCGAGGGACCGTTTTGGATGGGTCCGATGAGTTGTAGACGAGTGTTGGGCTAACATCGCCCCGTTTCGTTGGATCGATACACAACAAGCGACCAGGCGATTGAACAACTTCGGGATCTTCGCCGATCGCGACATAGACCAAGCCGTCATAGACAACTGGAATACCTAAAATGGGTAAACGTGTTCCGCCAATCACTTTAAAAACGGAATCCTTGGGATTGCAATCAAAGCTCCAAAGCAGCTTGGAATTCATTCCATCGCCCTTTGGATCAAAGCTATAAAGCCATCCGTCGCCCGCCCCGAAGAGAACTTGTTCTTGTCCGCCCAACACGGCATAAGTAGGCGACGACCATTGGCCATGCATTATATTTTTACCGGGCGTATTATCGGTCCAAAGCAAGGCTCCTGTGTGCCGATTGATGCAGATAAGACTTGGCGCTACTGGGTCTGGAACGCTCTGGTGACTTTCGTCCACGCCTTGCGAAGTTGAAACAAAGAGCCAATCGCCAACGCCGGTCACCGAGCATGTGCTCATGTTGTGCGGTGAAACGTTAAGTTCGGAAATCATGTCGAAATTCCAAACGATGTCCGCTTCGTCTTCCTTCTCATTTGCTTCGGAAACGAATGGTCCGTCGTTGTCGCCATCCGCGAAACCGAGAGTGTCGAGGCAAACGACTTCGCAGCGGTTGGTCACCATCCACAATCGATCCTCTTCGACCATTGGCGAACTGCAAATACCTTGGTTGGGCATGTCGTGGATTCGCCCTGTTGGAAGTTTTTCCGCACTGTACTGCCAGAGGAATTTTCCGTCGTTTTCATTTAGACACAAAAGGACCCCTAGATCGTGCGTCTTTGGAAATCGATCTAGGTAACCGCCATAGTTGTTGGTCCCGATGTAAACTTTTCCGTTGGCTACCACAGGGCTTCCGTAGGACTCAGACCCTAGCGGCATCTGCCAGCGGATGTTTGCGCGGGACTTGACATTGAAGGTCGCGGGAAGCGGGCCAGACTCGGGAGCATTGTTGCGTTGGGGCGAACCACCCCATTGTGGCCAGTCTTTTCGATTTCGCCGTTGCGTTGACTGTTGAGTTAAATCAGTCTCGTCCGATTGGACGCGTGGCATCGCCATTACGACTAGCAAGATGATGTAAAGCGACTTTAATCTCAGTAACGAAACAAAAAACGCCAGGGATCGAATCAATTCAAGTCCCTGGCGTTTTTGATTCATTTGCGATTCTTCCGAACGATTTTTCGGCTAAACAACAAGTATCATGATTCTTCCTCCCCTTCTCCTCCCCAGGAGAAGAAGGGGTCGGGGGATGAGGAGGCCGTCAGAAATTAAATGGTGGCAGTCCCAGGTTGATCGCAGAGCGACGACGAACTGCCCTAAATGCTGGTTGCGTGTTAGTTACCCACACTTCACCAGAATTTTCTGTGGAATAAAGCGAAACCTGATGTCCAATCCAACTCAGACCAGGCGCACCACCTCATCCCCCAAACCCTTCTCCTCCCGAGGAGGAGAAGGGGAGTTAGAACATAAATATCAGCCCTACTACTTTACTGGTTCGCTTTGCTTACCGGCTTCGATTGCAAAAATCCGGTTTCGATTGGCGATGTAGATCGATTCGTTGGCAGCGACTGGTGTAGTGTACAGGGCCGAGCCAAGGTTGATTTCAGCAATGATTTGGATCTTATCGCTGACTTCGTGCTTGAAGATCGTGATGTCACCATCTTCGTCGCCAATGTAAACTTTGCCGTCGGCGATGAGCGGCGATGCCCAGGACGCTGCGAGCATATCGTGGGTCCAATGAGCGACGCCTGTCTTGGCGTCTAAACAGTGGAGAACACCGGAGAAGTCAGCGATGTAGAGGATGTTGTTCTTGATCGCCACAGTACCGCAAGTTCGGTGCATCTGTGTTTCGAACTCTTTTGGATCATTGCCAACGTAGTGCCAAACGGCTGCCGAGTTGGGATTGTCGCGCTCGACATCGCCTTCTGCTGCAACCATGGCTTGTTTTCGTTTCGGAGCGATTGGTTTGGTCATGTCGTTCGAGTTGAAAACGAGTGTTGGGCTGACATCGCCACGTTTGGTTGGGTCGATGCACCAAAGGTGGCCTTGTCCCTCGCCGTGCTCTGGGTCTTCACCGACGGCCACATAGATTAACCCGTCATACACGACTGGGGTTGCAATGATGTGG
>CANHVO010000076.1 GCA_947463915.1 Planctomycetaceae bacterium | reverse complement strand
CGTTTCGGCAAAGCGGTGAAGCATCTTGCGATTCAAAAAAACAGGCTTATGTGTAGCGAAAGTCGTCAAGACTTTCGGCTGCGCTGCCTAAACCACCGAAACTCTTGACGAGTTTCGCTACGATGCTTCACTGCGTTCCCTTTTTGGTGGTCAGGGGCAAGGGGAGCGAAGCGTTTATTTGCTCTCACGAACGAGTTGTTCGATTTCTCCAAACACTTTGCCTCCGTTATCGCTGTTGGTCATGATCACTAGCACCGCGCCAGGACTCTTGGTTGCTCTCAGCAGCGATGTGAATCCATTATTGACACCACCGTGCTCGAAAGTTCCGGACCGATTATCTCCCTCAACAAATAGTCCGAGTCCCGGTCCGCCAACGGATTGAGAAGTAAGCATCTGCGTAACCGTATTCTTGCTAAGGAAGGATTTTTTTCGCCCCGCATTCGATTGTTGTATCGCGACGGCAAACTTCGCTAGGTCGGAAGCAGTCGTCCACAATCCTGCCGCAGCCTTCTCGGGATACACGTTTCGCTTTCCGGGGATGACTCTCGCTGACGCGTCATGCCCCGCTGCGGTTCGTCTCATAAAGTCGTGCGGTAGAGGATAAGCGAAAGTCGAATTTGTCATATCGAGTGGAATAAGCACCATGGAGTTCATCGCGTTCGAAAACTCTGTGCCAGTCGTGTCTTCTACTATTTGCTGGACGACACAATATCCGCCTCCGGAATATTGGAACCTGCCTTGTTTCGACGCAGGCTGGATCGGCGGTGAGTTTGCAGGTGGATTACCTGAAAGTATCTGCGTTAAGGTCGGAATGGGGGCACCCTCCCGGTAGCCTGCGAATCCATGAACCGCTAAACCGGACGAGTGACTCAGAAGTTGACGAAGCGTGATGCTTGATGCCCCTTTAATCTTCCACGACGACAGGAATTCGGAGACGGGTTTGTCCAGATCAAGTTTTCCGTCATCTACTAGTTTCAAAGCACCAGCGGACGCGACAGGTTTGCTAATCGAAGCAGCTTGGAAGAGCGTATTTCGAGTAACTTCCTGCTTGGATTCCAGATCGGAAATGCCGATTCCTTCGGCCCAAACGACCTGATCGTTGATTGCGATGGCAACGCTGGCACCTGGTACTTGTTGTCTTTCGAGTACTTCCTTGATTTTTGCTTTAAGGTTAGGAAACTCCTGCGCACTGGCAGCACTTGAGACGAGTATCAAAAAACAGAAAACGAGAGTCTGGAAAGTTACTGCTTGCATTTAATCTTCCAATCTTCATGGGTTTATAGATGGTCTATTTTCATGCTACCGTGATTGTACCATCTCGCCATACCATTCCAAATTAAGCGTTGGGTAAAGGTGACCGACGTAACCGCCAACAGAGACTTCGGTAGCGAAAGTCGTCAAGACTTTCGGCTGCGTTGCCTTAACCACCGAAACTCTTGACGAGTTTCGCTACGATGCTTCAGCAAATTCAAATCCGGCGCGCTCTGGTGGATGCATGACGGAATGTTCCCCAGGCCGATCCCAAAACAGATTTGGCAGGAAGATCGAACGCAGAAAGATGAGGCATTCATTTTTCTGCGTTCGATCTTTTTGCCTAATTTCGTATCGTAACGAACGGAACGTGATGTAGAGCGATGTTCACCGCAGTATCATTTCCTATTGCTTATTCGCATTCTATTTTTGGCTCACTTTCATAAAAACCGAGGGCTTCAAACTTGAACGATGAATCTGAAATCGACACGGACAAAATCGACGACACGGTTCTTGCACTGCTTTGGCTGACGATGTGCGGTGAAAACCGTTCTTGGAAGGGACACGACTGGGATGTGCTCGGACGTTTGCATGAAAAGAACATGATTTGCGATCCTGTCGGAAAGGCCAAGTCGGTGTCACTGACTCCAGAAGGACTCGAACGTAGCAAGCGATTGTTTTACGAAATGTTTGCGAAAGGAAACTGATTCAATTTCCTCCTGATCGCCCCAAAAGTTGTAGCGAAAGTCGTCAAGACTTTCGGCTGCTTTGTCTCGACCATCGAAACTCTTGACGCGTTTCGCTACAGGATGCCTAAATGCCCATCAATAATGCCGACGAGTTGATTATTTGCCAAGATATCTCCTATGCAGGGCCTGGTCGACGCTGTGTCGTCTTGGACACAGCCCAGCAAACGGTGACCTTCGAAAATTGTCTCGTTTCGAATAAGTTTCTGTCGATGGGTGGTGAGGCGATTAGTAGATGCCGTTTCGACGAAATCGTGAAAGTCACCGATTTTTTGGTGGGAGAGAGCAAAGGCTCTTTGTTTCGAGGCCTTATGTTTGTCCATGCTCATGGAACCACCGATTTTGGCTCCATCTTTGTCTATACCCGACATGGGAACGCGAGAGTCTTTTCGCAGTGGAAAGGATTTGAGGCGTTTCGCACAGCACTCCTCGAAAAATGCAAACCTTCTCGAAACGGGTATGGTATCGACAACCCGAATATGGCGGTCATCTATGCGTTTGTTTTTGTGCTACTGCTCGTAGGGTTGATTTGGTTTCTCATCTAAGCACATGGCCATCTGATTTAGATAGTCGAGCTTGACGCACGCTACCTTCGCCGAGCGAAGGGCGACATTGTCGCTCGTCGCTCCGCGACGATTGCGCACACGCGACCAGGATGCTATTTGTGTCATCGAAACAACCTAATACCAATACCTGAGTACGAGTACCAAAAAGCCAAAAGGTTATGGGTAATGGAAAGGCAATCGCCCAATGGCTCATTGACGACCCGTTTATGGTGGTCGCCCAACTGTGGTATAGTGAAAGCAGGCCGCGATCTTGAGTCGACGGATAACCATTTGCCGGTGACCCTTGCTTTTCGACATTTTGGAACACCTCAATGCTTGCACCCAGTCCAGGAACTCAGTTTCGAAATCTTCTGAAAACGGAAAGGCCGCTTCAAATCGTAGGAGCGATCAATGCATTCTGTGCAATGCAAGCGGCCAGGGCTGGATTCCGCGCACTTTACCTATCGGGCGCTGGGGTCGCCAACGCGTCGCACGGCTTACCAGATCTTGGCATCACCAGCATGAACGATGTCGTTGAGGATGCAGCGAGAATCACAGCCGCATGTGCGTTGCCTCTGTTGGTCGACATCGATACGGGCTGGGGAACTGAGTTCACGATTCAGCGTGCGATCCGTGAGCTGGAACGCGTTGGCGTCGCGGCTGTCCACATGGAAGATCAAGTAGCAGCGAAACGTTGTGGCCATAGGCCGGGCAAAGAACTAGTCGATACCGCGGAAATGCAAGCCAGAGTTCGCGCTGCCGTCGCTAGCCGCCTCGATCCAAATTTCGTAGTCATGGCTCGAACTGACGCAGTGAGTGTCGATGGTATTGACTCAGCAATAGAGCGTGCCAAGGCTTATGTTGCTGCAGGAGCCGATATGATTTTCGCAGAGGCCGTCGAGACACTCTCGGACTTCCAAAAATTTGTTGAAGCAGTGCAAGTTCCCATACTGGCTAATTTGACCGAGTTTGGGCGAACCCCAAGCTTCACGCTGGAGGAACTCCACTCGGTTGGCGTGCAAATGGCCTTGTATCCGTTGACTGCCTTTCGGGCCATGAACGCGGCAGCCCGAACGACCTACGATACCATTCGAAAATACGGTTCACAGGCGTCCATTCTTCATTCTCTCCAAACACGCGACGAGCTTTACGAAGTGTTAAACTACCTCAAAGCCGAAGAACGCGTCGATCAAACAAGGTCTAGCCCATGAACAAACCAAACCGAGGCGGCTTAGAAGGCATCGTTGCGGGGCAAACTCGCCTCTGCACTGTTGGCATCGATGGGGTTGGCCTGAATTATCTTGGGTACACCATCGAGGATTTGACCGAACAAGCGAGTTTTGAGGAAGTTGCGTATCTCCTATTCTATGGCGAGTTACCATCGGGGAGTCAACTAGCGGAGTTTGTTGTCAGACTAAAAAGGTATCGTGGAATCCCGGCTCCGTTGAAAACGATTCTTGAGCAATTGCCTGCGCGTTCGCATCCGATGGATGTCTTGCGGACCGGTTGTTCGGCGTTGGGGACTTTGGAACCAGAAGGCTCCTTTGCAAATCAAGTCCATGCTGCAGAGCGACTCCTCGCCTGCATGCCGTCTATCTTGGCTTATTGGCATCAATATCAGACCCGAGGGGAACAAATCGACGTCGAGCTGGATATGGACTCAATGGCGGGTCATTTCCTGACGCTACTTCACGGAAAACCACCTAGCGAAACACATCGCCGGGCAATGGATGTTTCCCTGATCCTCTATGCGGAACACGAATTCAACGCATCGACCTTCACCGCACGAATTGTGGCATCGACACTTTCGGATTTTCATTCGGCAATGACGGCCGGAATTGGTGCGTTGCGAGGCCCGCTGCATGGTGGCGCCAACGAAGCCGCCATGGAGTTGATTGAGCGTTTTTCCGATCCCGATTCGGCCGAAACTAGTTTGTTGGCAATGCTCGGCCGCAAGGAGAAGATCATGGGCTTCGGGCATCGTGTCTACAAGGACTGCGATCCGCGTTCCGATATCATTCAACGCTGGTCTAAAAAGCTTTGCGATGAGGCGGGCAATCAACGGTTGTATGCCGTTTCCGAACGGATAGAACAAGTAATGCGCCGCGAAAAAAAGATGTTTCCGAACGTCGATTTCTATAGTGCTTCTGCATATCACTGCCTAGGTATTCCGACTCAGATGTTCACTCCGTTGTTCGTGCTATCTCGCATCTCAGGTTGGTCTGCTCACATCTTTGAACAAAGGGCCGACAACCGACTCATTCGACCAGCTGCCGAGTACATTGGCCCTCCGACTCGCAATTGGCTATCGATGTCACAGCGATGATTCCAGAACTGAAACACTTTCGAATCGACACTTCTCACGACGGTCCCATCACGATTTGGATCGATGTGGCGGAACGCTCGGTCAATGTTTTGTTCGAAGCTGTTTTCGACGAACTATTTCTCATTATCGAGCATTTGCTTCAACTCCGTTCGGCGCGATCGTTGGTGTTCCGAAGCGCTAAGCAGAAGGGGTTTGTCGTCGGCGCAGATTTGAGAAGGATTCTTGCAATCGAAAGGGATTCTGAAATTCAGGCATTTCTTCTCCATGGCCAAAGGGCTCTTTCACAGATAGTAGAGTATCCAGGCGTTACGATCGCCCTGATCAATGGCCCTTGCTTGGGCGGTGGACTTGAATTGGCAATGGCTTGCCGATATCGCATTGCAGTAAACATGCCTGAGACGCAGCTTGGGATGCCCGAATCAAAATTGGGATTGATGCCCGGCTGGGGTGGTACGCAGCGACTCATTGAAATCGCTGGAGTCGAGAATGGCATGTCGATGTTGATGGAAGGCGAACCGATATCTTGCACGCGTGCTCTAGAAATCAAGTTGGTCGATGCGTTACTGGACGCAAACCAAAGCGAAACCGAAATAACAAAATTTATCAGTCAGTTGCCTCGGCTCTCGGATTCCGATTCACACAGCCAACAATTGCCTCACGACACCCGTGAAAGGCTTAAGGCATGGCGAACCAGTCATTTGGTCGATTTTTCATCTTCGCAACTTGCTATTTACAAAGCGGTCGAAACGGGCATTTTGCATTCTCGCGAAGCTGGATTTCGGGCGGAACGCGAGTTGTTTTATTCTTTGCTGAGCAGCGATTCTGTTCGTGAAACGTTGCAGAGGTTTGCTGGTGGGGCAAAGAAGCCCCCCATCGATTCTTACTCCCCTTCTCCTCCTCGGGAGGAGAAGGGGTTGGGGGATGAGGAGGCGTGACTGGTTTGAGAGGTTCATCGGATTGGGCCAGCAATTCTCACGTCGCTCCCAATAAGAACTCCGAAGTTTGGGTACCTCACAGTTCACTAAATCAAGCAATTAAAGTGCTTTCCAGCAACGGTTCAACGTCGAGTAGTAAGACAACCTGCGACAGCAATTATGCAGTATCCACCAGCCTCCTCATCCCCCGGCCCCTTCTCCTCCAGGGGAGGAGAAGGGGAGAAGTAATCATGAGAACTCGCACATTTTGCATATGCAATTCCAACAAAAAATCGCCTCGAGTCTTAAGCCATCGCAATTACAGTGCCGCTTGGGCAACGAAGTCGATGCCAACGTAATCTTTCCAGAGCTCTTTCAATTGATTGTACCGCGGGCGATTTGAGTCGCGCCCGATACGTTGACCATCGATTGAACCTGCAAACCAAATTCCACCACTCGATCCGGTCAGGACAACTTCCGAGGCTTGGTTGAGCTCAGCAGGATCGATATCGCGGTAGGTGATAGCAACCCCGATCCTATTCAGAAGTTTTTCTATCGCGAGCAGAGTGCATCCGACCAGAATGTCCTCTTTGGGCGGAGAAATAATCTTCGATGATTGATCGATCATCAGAAGATTCGCTACAGACGTGTCCGCGATCGTACCTTTGGTTGTCATCAGGAGCGCAAGCGATTTTGGATTGACTGACGAAGCCGCTGCGTCCGAAAGGAAGTACGGTAATCGACTACGCGTTTTCATGTGACTCGGCCAGCATTGTGTTGGCACGGCTCGGTGTGGAGCCAGAGATAGTCCTGTTCCGTTCTGGTACCAGTCGTGCAGCTTCGCGAATGGCAGTTCGGACAAATGCATCATGCATGTTGGCCTAGAACCTAACGGATACTCCGGCGATGGCACTCCCGGCGAGACCAAGACGACAACACTGACGTCCCTATTTTTCTCGAGGCACGAGGGGTTGATGCCGAGCAGCCGGATTGCATTCTTGGTAAGGTCAGCAGCTTCGGTTGGCAAAAAGATTCCAAGTTGCGTGGCTCCAAACTCTAGCCGCGAACGATAGTCAGAAAGGTCAATGCATTTCGAGCCATAGGTTCGAAACCGTTCAACGAGAATCGCGCCAGAAGTAGTCCCGATGTCATTTAAAGACCAAACCAGCTGCGGCAGAGGTACAGGTTCAAATCGTTGCGATACATGATCGAATCGCAGAGCGATGCTGTCATGGAGCGATGACGGTTGCATTACAAATGGCTTCCCCTGACTCTTTCCAAAGCAAATGTTGGATCACTCTTCGGAAATAAGGACACTCGCCATAATAACTCTTTTCCGAGTGGGTTGTTCCGATAACCGAACCACAATCGTATTGTTGAATTCGCGATTGTCCAGCCAGCGGAGTTGTAACGCGGGGATCTGCCAACCCCGCGATACCTGCAAATCCTGCAAAACCCGCAGCAATCGGACTGGAAAGTCGATCAATAAATCGAAAGCGGCGTAAAATAGGATCTCGGGAATTGTAAAGATTAACCATCGATTCGACATGAGTCATGGCCAGGTGATGTTTTCCGCTCGCTTCAATCCAGTGGCGATCCATAGCGGGGGCAACTAAACCGACGCGATACTTCATCGTCGGATCCGTGTTGGGCATAGGAGCCTTCATCAAACCAGCAAGGGCACCGCCTGCATCCAAGTGGAGGCCACCCGTTACGGATCGAGCGCCGAAAGAGAACCCGAGGATGCTTACTTGTGGCTCATTGCGAAGCCGCTGCAACATCCACGCAATATAGAGAGATTCGCACTCAGCGGATTCGGCATTTACCAAAACATCTCGCAACGGTTTCGATTCCCGCTGGCTCGGCCATGAGAGCATCAATAATCGATAAGGCCGATCTGCTTGCTCTTTAAAATAGCGATCCACGATACGAACGCGCTCAAGAGCGTTGTTTCGCTCCATGAAGTTCCCATGGACATAGATAATGGTAAGCATGCCGGAGCCATTGGTAGGCAAGGCGGATTCGACATCGCTTCGTTCCCACCGATAGCCAGACCATTTATTTACCTCGACATTGGGTTGTTCGAATGAGATCGATCGGAATCGGTCGCAAAGATGGCGAGTCGATATCTCATAAATCTCGGACTGCGCTGCATTGCAAAAAATGGGCGAATCTGGAGAAAGCGAGATGTTCGAACCAAGCGAATTCACCTCCTTCACAATCTGCAAGCCAGAGGAAGTTGAGGCGACTGATTCAGTCAGTACTGGGTCGCTTGCCATCGCAATTCGCGAGACGGAAAGCGCGATCAATACAGAGACGAAGTAGATTGCAAGGACGACTAGATCGTTTCGTCGATTGGAACTATCGAGCAGTTGAGTTGGTCGCCCCCAACGGATTCGATTTTCGAAAGCGAGTGTCTTTGTGAAGTATTGAGAGAGCAGCATTTGCCACCATCATTCCCTTTGAAGCCCCCAAACCAATCCTCAAGCTACATCGCTTCGAGAGACTTGAGTAAATCCATTGCCGAACAACTGTAACACCTAAATAGGATACAGAGCGTTAGGAAAACTTTTTCGAACAGGAAAAGATTTTTGACTTTGCTTGCACAACCGGAATCGCGTCGTAGAGTTGTGCGGGGAAATGTGCACCTTAACGGGTCGCCACAACAAAGAGAAAAGGGAGAACCAGGAAATGAAACGAACGACTTTGATTTCAGCCAGCTTGTTGTTGGCTTTCGCAGGATGCACATGCGGACAAGGATGGAGACCCAACTTTCTAACTAGATTCAACAATCGCATCCATGGTGTAAGCAACGTCGGCGCACCCTGCGATGCAGGATGCCATGACGCTCCTGTTGCCACTGGCGGCTGCGACACTTGCGGAACGGCTGGCAGCGCCAATTTTGGCGGCTACGAGCAAATCGGTGATTCGTACGAAGTGCCACATAATGGTGTCACGTACAGCACCGCGCCACCGACCTACGTTAATCCATCTACGCCTGGCGGTGCTCCAACCTCCAGCCGGATGGAGACTGTTCGCGCTCAGCCCAAGTAGTGCACGGTTTTGCATCGCCTTTCGCAATTGTTGATTCGCTGGTACAAAATTGGAATTTTTGCCTCCAATTTCAACCGATCTGAACTAACTTGAACGACGAAGCTGACGATTCGAAATCGATATCTGGTGGGTCGCATCTCCCTGATGCGGCATTTGCATCACAAGAATCTGCACATGCCAAGTCACACTCGGCAAGTGTGACTCACGCTACAACGACGGGAATTTTCCTCGTGGTTATGGCGGCGGTTCTGTGGAGCAGCAATGGTTTTTTCACGCAAACTACGCTTCTTGATGGCTGGCCTCGTGAAACGCGCGGTGCTGCGCTTGTTTTTTGGCGAGCTTTTTTTGCGTTAGTGTTATTGTTACCGTTGGTTCGTCGGCCGACATGGCATCGAATCATGATCCCGATGACGGTATGCTTTGTTGTGATGAACTGGACGTATCTTACGGCGATCGTTAATGGTTCGCCAGCGAACACGATTTGGCTTCAGAACCTTGCACCTGCCTGGGTCATGATCGGATCTGTTCTATTCTTTCAGGAAAGAGCGGCGCTTCGTGACTGGGCCATGATGGTCACCTGTGTTACGGGTGTCCTTTTCATCTTGGTTATGGAGTTCCTTTATGTTGCTCCGTCACCTCAGCACCGATGGTGGTCCCCAGTTTTGGCGATCGCATCTGGTCTTTCGTACGCAGGAGTGATCGTCTGCGTGAAAGCGCTGCGGCATCACGAATCGGCTTGGCTGATCGCGCTCAATCACATAGCGACCGCAATCATCATGTTGCCTATCGTATGGTGGAGCGGCGTTTCGTTTCCATCGGGCTCAATGTGGTTTTTGCTTGCTGGAATTGGTATGTTGCAAATGGGGCTTCCGTATTTGCTGTTCGCTCGCGGTCTGCGCACCACACCAAGCCATCTCGCCTCCCTCATCACTTTGCTGGAACCAGTCCTTTTACCAGTCTGGGTGCATCTGACACGGCTTAACGACCCGACTTATGTGCCTCCGCATTGGTGGACTTGGGTCGGCGCTGGTTTCATCTTGGTTGGGCTAACGATCCGATACGCATGGCCAACGGGAAAAGCAATCGTAGCAGGTGAAGAACCGTCATGAGAGTCATGCATGTCATAACCAGAATGATCGTCGGCGGTGCACAAGAAAACACCCTCTACAATTGCCTGGATTTGGTTCGCGACTACAACGACGAAGTCAAACTAATCACGGGTCCGAGCGAGGGTGCCGAAGGAAAGCTACTTTCTCAATCCGACACCAGTGGACTTCTGATCGAAACGCACGCATCGCTCATCCGATCCATATCTCCCCTGCATGATCGGAGAGCTTATTCGGACTTGAATCGCGTCATTCGCGACTGGCGTCCCGACGTGGTGCACACCCATAGCGCCAAAGCCGGACTTCTTGGTCGCGCCGCAGCTTGGGCCTGCAAAGTACCTTGCGTCGTGCATACCGTTCACGGCGCCCCTTTTCACCCTTATCAGCGCTGGATCAGTCGCTGGTTCTTTATTCAGTGCGAGCGATGGGCCGCCAAACGTTGCCATCATATGATCAGTGTTGCCGATGCAATGACGGATATGATGGTGAGTGCAAAGGTTGCGACCAAGGAAAAGTTCTCGACCATCTACAGCGGAATGGATGTCGAACCGTTCATCAATGCCGACGAAAACCGCGAACTTGTTCGAAAAAGCTTGGGCTTTTCTAACAGCGATATCGTCTTCGGGAAGATTGCAAGGCTATTTCATTTAAAGGGGCACTGTTACGTCATCGAGGCGGCAGAGCAAGTCTGTCGAACGAATCCGAACGTGAAGTTCCTGTTTGTTGGGGATGGTCTACTCCGACAAGAATTTGAAGCGGATATAGCTAGACGCGGTTTGACCGACCGTTTTGTCTTCACAGGACTAGTCCCACCGGATCAAGTGCCGAAATTTGTAGGCGCGATGGACGTCTTGGTTCACACGTCATTGCGCGAGGGGTTAGCGCGCGCTTTACCACAAGCTCTCATCTCAGGGAAACCTGCCATCAGTTACGATGTCGACGGGGCTCGAGAGGTCGTGCTCAACAATAAGACTGGATTCCTAATCCCGCCAAAGCAAGTGGATTCGCTTGCAGCGTCGATGATTCAATTGGCGAACTCGCGGGAAATGCGGGTTGCGATGGGAACGAAGGGGCGGGAAATGTTCACCGAGCAATTCCGACACAATACGATGACACGACATATTCGCGAGTTGTATGTTCGACTGCTCTCAAGAAGCGGTGCACTCAATACTGAAAGTCATCGGTAACGGCTTCGTTTACCGGCAAGTAACGATAGTAAACTTCCAGCGTTAAGCAGGTCATCGCCGTAACGTAAAGACGTCCGCCCGTTTCGTTTGCAATTCCGGCGGGCGTCGCCTTGGCCGTTTGGAACCACCAACTACCTGCCATATGCCCCTCTTTTTCCTGGGAACTAACCAAGAAGTCACGCAGTCTTGCATTCCAATCCAGCCACGGTTTGCCCCCGAATTGGTAAAGTACTTGAGTTGCATAGTAGTTGTAGTAGGGATCCACCGTGGATGGACCTTCCTTACCCAGGTATTCGACAGCCTTGATGATTGCTGGATCGGTTCTGGACCAACCTCGAAAAATGCGAAGTAGTGTGCCGATCGATGTCATGCTCGCCGTGGGTTTGTTTGCTTGATCGCGGTAGTAAAACATAAAATCGTTTCGATTATGTTTCTTTAGAAAGATATCGACGTTGCGAATGGTTTCTGCGTTGACCGCCAGCTTGGCCCCGTGCGCGCTTTTCAACGCCAACACTTGCCACCCCATAATCGAGAGGTCGCCCGAGTCCTTCGGTTGATATCCCCAGCTTCCATCGTTGTGTTGGGCATAGACGATATGGGCTATGGCGTCTTGGCAAGGTTTGGTTAGCAATGCGGCATCCCCTTTCATTTGCAACGCTTCGCAAAGGGCAAGGGTCGCGATCCCATGTTCATACATCCATCGCTGGTTGTTCGTCGTTAGCCACGTCCCTCGTCCGCTTTGGGACTTTAGATTCTGGACTAGAAAATACACGCCACGACTAACTTGTTCGCTGTACTCACCTTCTTGCAGCGTGTGCCCTCTTCCCAAAAAGCAAAGAAGGGCTAGACCTGTTGCGGCGACATCATGTGGGTCTAAGTCTTCGCCCCCATGATCGCATTGGCCCTTGCAGGGTCCATCAATCAACCGAATGGTCCACGAACCATTGTTCTGCTGATGCCGGGCAAGATAAGCGAGGGCTGCATCGACAGCTTCTTCGCTTGGACCAGACGATCCATTCTTTGCTCCGGTTGCCAATCGGTTCTTGGCCGATCTCCCTTCGAACGAAGAGTTCAAGAAGATGCTTGCTGAACCAACGCCTTCGGTACCCGAACTCCGAATGGAATCGGAGATGGATTCCGGCTTGGGTGAAAAACTGCCAGGCAGGGTGAGAGGACTCGGTTGAAGGTCCGCAGGAAGGAGGGACGTGTTTACCTCGAGCGATCCCAATCCCGATTGACTTGGTCGGTCATCCGTATCGGATTCCGTCTGAATGTCAACCGAATCTAGACTTGCGTTCTCGTTGTTCGATATTCCAGATTCGAGCGAAAATCGACCACCAATCCCAGAGCTGGTTATG
This sequence comes from Planctomycetaceae bacterium, assembly GCA_947463915.1. Taxonomy (GTDB): domain Bacteria; phylum Planctomycetota; class Planctomycetia; order Pirellulales; family Pirellulaceae; genus JBKCUI01. The sequence continues at coordinate 10,280 of CANHVO010000076.1, read as the reverse complement.
GTCCAAATAGCCATTACCAGCAAGAGTACCAAATGGAGAGCAAAACTAGTTAGTCCTGCAATCCATGGGTTTTGGGACTTGGAATGGTTCACGGACGGCTCGCGAATGGTCAATAGTCTCGGCTTGGAATCAGTTCTATTCTAGCTTAGAGGGGAATTTCGCCAAAACTTATTCCTATGCAACTTATCGAACCGGACCTCGCTTGAGGCGAGCGGCAGCTTCGTCTTATACCGGGAGGGTGAGGCTCCTGCCGAACCGTTGCAAGGCTCAGGAGAAGTCTCGCCCACCAATTGGAACCCTTAATGCAGTCTTCGGCCTACAGCTCGCTTTACAGCCAGCCGGAGGCGTACTCGGCACCATTGAAGGAACGCTTTCGGCTGACCGTTAAACGAATTTTCGGACAAACTGAGCCAAGCCAATCTCTCACTACGGCAAAACCAAGGCTGCACCGGTAACCACTTTGGCTTGCATTAAAGCACCGCGAAGACTGATTGGAACCGGGCCAACACTCCAAGGTGCACACGAGCCAGGTCGGTAGTAGCCTAGCGAGTATTGGCATTCGTTCATCGGATTGATACCCATCTTGTATGGTAGCACCACGACATCGCCAAAGAATCGAGCAGTGGAAATAACAGGTTGAACCACTGGCCCCAGTTCATGTCCGTAGCGTTCTAATTGAACATCTTCGAAGTAAAGCGGTTTGTGGCAAGCTCCACTGGCTTTCCATGTAACGGTGGATTCGACAAATTCGCGGCTTGGAAAAGAGCGATCGTCGATCGAGCATGTGACAGGCAAGCCCCATTGCTCGCTGACGTAGATTTGATCGGCATCGCTCAACTTGTGGAGCAAATAGGTAGCTTTGGTCCCATCTGCTTTCTCGATGATGACTGAGCCCAACCTGAGGTCGGACAATTTTCCTTCCGCGACGAGTTCGCCATCAAAAGAGAGCCAAGAGCGACTAGGAGCATTTCCAATGACGCTATCCTTGGAGCTTTGCGAAGCCCGACCTTTGTCCTTAAAGCCTTCGACGAAACTTGGTGACGAATCGATTCGGATCGACTTGATATCGGTCGATAGGGCCGAGGCGCGAATTGCATCGCAATCGATCGAAGATCTGTCTTTGCGGCGAGGAGGCATCGGAGCAGGATCGTTGTCTCGCTGCCGATTGATTTGTGGCGGTTCATTATTGTCGGACGGAGACCTATCGTCTTTTTTAGGCGACTTGGAGCCAGGGAATGGGCTTGGTGGAATTTCTTGCTCGTCATTTCCCAAGAGAGACCGTCCTGGTTTGCTTGGCACAACTAGCGGTGCAGGAGCGCCGCCATTGACTTGCTCGTCCAAAGTCAGTCCCTTGGGTGACTGAGGTAGCGTGGGCAAAAGATCGCCTGCCGATGGCAAAGTGGAGGACTGACTAGGTGGCAAATTGGGAGTCTGACTTGGTGGCAGAAAAGGAGTTTCTTGAAACTTTGCCTTCTGCACATTGGTCTTCCGGGTAGTAACGCTCTCAGCAGGAGCGGATTCTGCAGTCGAGTTTCGGTCGTACCAAACGCCACTTGTTCGCTTCTCTGGAGCAGGTGTCGCTGGAACTGGTTCAGCGTAGGAAGCTAGTTGAACCAGGGATACTTGCGGCGTTTCGCTGGCGGCTTGAAGCACCACTGGACTTCGAGTTTCCCTGGTTTCCAGATCAAATCCACTGCGAGGTTCCGATGATTTTGGCAACGGATTGGCCCCTGTACCAATTGCGATTCGATGGCTTGTGACTGGCGAGTCGTTGCTTTCAGGTTTTAGTGCTTGCGTGTAGCTTTTTTCTGGAGTCGGCTGGCGCACCGATTTGTTTCCAATACCCCATCGGAGCACTTCTTGGTTCTGCTGCCCTTCACTTGACCGAAGGCTATTGGCTGGAATAGCTGGCGTTTGCGTCGACGTCGCTTCGATGTTGGGTTTAGAAAATGGCTGCGGCGACCAGCTAGGAGGCTGCTGAGCAAAGGAGAGCGAGGAAGTCGCTAATCCGAAGAGAGCACTGCCGAGAATGACAGTGCTGGAAGATAGAGTATTGCGAAAGGATACCAGGAAGCGATGTCGGAGAGACTGGCTGTCGCAGGTCGTCGAACTAGTTGTCCGAAAGTGTTGTGAGTTCCGAACTGTAATTTGGAGCTTCTTGCGTAATAGCGATGTCATGGGGGTGATTCTCGCGGACCGTTGCGGCCGAAACCTGGATAAAACGTGCGTCCCGGCGTAACTCCGCAATGGTCTGAGTACCGCAGTATCCCATTCCAGCTCGAAGCCCGCCAACCAGTTGATAAACGTAATCTGCCAACGGCCCTTTGAACGGCACTCGCCCCTCGACTCCTTCGGGAACCAATTTCGACAATTGGTCCTGTGAGCCTTGGCGGTATCGTTCGCTTGAGCCTTTGATCATCGCACCTAGGGAACCCATGCCTCGATAGGCTTTGAAGGTTCGACCTTGGTACAAGATCATCCGACCTGGACTTTCAGCTAAGCCTGCAAACAGACTTCCAATCATCACGCAGTTGGCACCCGCTACGAGCGCCTTGGTGATGTCACCGCTATAACGGATTCCCCCGTCGGCGATGGTTGGTATGCCTGCTTGCTGGCACGCTTTGGTGGCTTGGTAAATTGCGGTGATTTGCGGGACACCGACTCCGGAAATAATTCGCGTCGTACAGATGGAACCTGGGCCGATTCCAACTTTGACTGCATCCGCTCCAGCTTTGGCCAAATCGCGTCCCCCTTCAAACGTGGCTACGTTTCCGGCGATGACATCGATCGACCACTGTCGCTTAACCTGTTTGACCGTTTCGATCACGTTGGCCGAGTGACCGTGTGCACTGTCGACAATGAGTACGTCAACACCGCGTGCGATCAGTTGTTCAGCTCGTTCGAAATCGAACATCCCGATCGCGGCACCGACTCTCAATCTCCCTAGCTCATCTTTGCAAGCATTCGGGAAACTGCGGATCATGTCGATGTCTTTGATCGTGATCAGACCTGTTAGTTTGTATTCATCGTCAACCAGTAAAAGTTTCTCCACCTTTTTATCCGTTAAAATCCGCTCAGCTTCCGCAAGCGTTACATTCCCCTGAGCCGTTACCAAATTCTCTTTCGTCATAACCGAAGAAATCGGCAAATCCGAAGACTCGAGGAACCTCAAATCCCGTCTAGTTAGAATGCCAGCTAAGCGACCGTTGGGTTCGACAATCGGAACCCCGGACACATTTTGCTTTCGCATCATTTCTTGTGCGGTTGCAATGCTATCGGTCGGAACGAGTGTGACCGGGTCCGGGATGATTCCGTTTGCGGACCGCTTCACTTTGGTGACCTCTTCGGCCTGAGCTTCAATGCTCATGTTCTTGTGAATGACCCCCAAACCTCCCACTTTGGCAAGCGCGATCGCCATCTGACTTTCGGTGACGGTATCCATAGGAGAAGACAGGAGTGGAATCGACAGTCGAATCCTCTCTGTCAACTGGCTACTTACGTCAACTTGTGACGGGAGAATCTCACTGTAGCGGGGCTCGAGAAGGACATCGTCAAAGGTGATTCCTTGATAAGCGAGCTTGTCGTCCATTTTTGTGTTTCCTCGATCGGGGCAGGTCTAGAGAATTCGAAGGATCTGGAAACCGTGAGATTATGGCTAAATCGGGCAAAATAACCAGGGCTACTATGCGGAAGCGAGGGATGCATCCCAACCCGACGCGTGAGCGCGGGATTCGCTTTGGGGAGAACGAGGCTCCTGCCGAGCTGGCAACGTAACGGTTCGGCAGGAGCCTCACCCTCCCAAGTTGTGAGTAGGTTGGGTGAGTTCGAAGAAAAAACGCAACCAACAAATGTAAAGGTTTAACGTTCTTAACGGCTATTTTGACTGTAGTGGTTGTGCCGAGAGCTCCGATTACAACGATGAAAGCGGGCTCGCGTCATTTCGACCGCCCGAGATCTGAACAAGGGAAATGGCTCGTGACAACACGTAAAACCTATCAAAGCTCCAGTCGCCACATCCTCCGAATGGCCATTCTTGCCGCTTCGCCCTGGTTTGTCGAAGCGCATGCACTAGCTCAATTCCCCTCTTCGACGAATTTGCCCCAGCCTTCCTCACCCAGGGACGGAGTCAGCGCGTTCGCCAAGCCTCAGACGCCCAGCAATTCACCGGCGCCCGGAACGCAGCCGTTCTTACTGCCTCCGCCCAATCCCGCACCAGCTCAAGGGCAACGATTACCGCAGACCACGCCAAACGCGTCGACTTTGCAGGTGGGCAATACGTCCGACGCTCGGCTACAGGTTTACGACGTGCCAATCGAATACGTTGGACAAGTTGGTGCTGCGATCCAGGCACAATTCGGTGTCGACAAACGGGTTCGGGTCACCAACGAACCCAATACCGGCCGCCTCATGGTCTTGGCCCCCGATCAAACTCAAAAACAGATCGCCCAAGTCGTTGAAGCCTCGCGCCGTCAAGTTGGAAGTCTTCAAGTCGACAACCGCGGCAACATCGTTCCAGGCACCATTCAGCAGAACCAGTACAAGCTCCAACGCATCTCGTGGCGCGAGCTCGAGGATGCAGTCGGACGATTAGCAGGTACGCGACTGACCGTGTCAACGAGCAATAACGGCGAACTAGCACAGCTCAAGCTCGTGTCCAAGGACTCCGTCCAGGAAGTTATGCAAGTTGACCGACGCAACAACGAAGTCCGACTTCAAGGTACTCCGGTTAGCGTCATGGGCTGGACTCAGGTCATCACTGCTATCGATCTCGGTCAATCTGACCCGAATCGCCCAACGCAAATCATTCCTATCAATCCTGCCACACCGGAACGAATCGAACGCGCAGTCAAGCTGATCAAGTTCGCTTCGTATCAGCAGCCTGGCCAAACCCAAGAAGACGAGGTGACTGGCACTTCACAAATCCGTCCTCGAATGGGAGACGACGCCCCCGCCACCATCGTCGCTTCTCCGGAATCCGTCGGTACAGGCAGCGGCCTCATCGGCGACGTTGATATCTCGTTCGTTCCCGAAATGGGCTTGGTTATCATCAAGGGTAGCAAGAGAGATGTCCAACGCGTGCAAGAAGTGATCGAACAGATCAAAAAGCAAAGCGAAGCGACGAAGCCTGAGATCGAAATCGTTCAGCTGAAACACGTCAATGGACAAGCATTGGAAGTCATCCTCAAAGACCTTAACACCAAGGTGTTCTCGCCACGACAGGGCCAGATTGAAATCACAGCTTTGGGCCAACCCAACGTTTTGCTCTTGATTGGACGCTTAGAAGCCATGTCTGGCATCAAGGAAGTCATTGCCAAGCTGGATACGCCAATCGACCCCAACAGCCAGCTTCGTGTATTCAAGTTGGTCAACTCGTCGGCCGTCGATGCCGAAGCGCTCATCACGAAATTCTTCGGAGACGCGGCCGGGACTCCGGGGGCTCCTGTCGCAGCGAACAATGCGAATGCGGCCAATAGTGGTACGGGTCTGACCGTACGAGTCAAAGCGGTTTCGGACTATCGCACGAACTCGCTCATCGTCCAAGCGTCGCCACGCGACCAAGCCGAAGTTGCACGGTTGATCGCTGACCTCGATGCCGACAGCGGCACCGCCGAAAGCGAAATCAAGATCATACCACTCAAGTTCGCGCTCGCCTCGGAACTACAGCCAATCTTGAGCGCGGCCATCAATGGAACCCAAGCTGCTACTACAGGTACAGGCCAACAGCAGCAACCTCAGCAGCAACAAGGTGGCACGAACGCCGCGACCAATGCCAAAGTACCCAACAGTCGAATCTCGGTCGGCTCAGGAAACTCAGGTCTACTCACCGGTGTGGTCGTCAATAGCAGCGGTACCATCAACGCTTTGATCGTACGAGCTCCTTCCAAGAGCATGGCGCTCGTCGAAGAACTGGTTAAACAACTGGACCAGCCATCGAAAGTTGAGGCCCGAATCAAAGTCTTTGAGATTCGAAATGGCGATGCGACTACGTTGGCGACTGCATTGCAGCAGTCCTTTGGTCTACCAACCACGCAGACCAACAATTTGAATCAGCAGGGCGGACTCGGTGGACTCTTTGGCTTCCAAAATCAAGCGGCCGTAACCGGTGGGGCAGAGAGCTCGCTTGTTCCATTGCGAATTGCGACCGAAACGCGAACCAACTCAATCATTGTTTCCGGTTCTCAAGCGGACCTCGAAGTCATCGAAGTTCTGTTGCTTCGTTTGGACGAAGACAACGCAAAACAGAGAACGATTGAAGTGATCTGGCTGCGAAACAGTTCGGCAACGGACGTATCGACCGCGATCACCAATATGATTACGGCCCAGCGCACCAATTTGCAACAAATCCAAGCACCGCAAGGCCTGGCCGGTCAGCAACAAGGACAAATTTACAGCGTTATCGAACGAACAGACCGCGAAGTGTACGTGGTTCCAGAAGCGAATACGAACAGCATCCTCGTCAGCGCAATGCCTCGCTACATGCCGATGATTCACCAAATCGTAGAACGACTCGATCGACAGCAACCAATGATCGCCGTCGATGTGTTGATTGCGGAAGTTACACTAGACGACCAGTTCGACCTAGGAACAGAGTTTGGACTCCAAGACTCCCTGTTGTTCGATCGAAATAGCGCAAGCGGAGGAACACTCAGCAGCCCTGGATTCAATACAGGAAACCCCTTGACGATCAATACGCCTGCAGCCCAACAACGACGCACTCAGAACGTCGCAGGGCAGGGCTCCTCGGGGTTCGCTCTCGGAAGAACAAACTCAACACTAGGATATGGTGGACTCGTTTTGGCGGCCGGTAGTGAATCGGTTAGCATGCTCTTCCGTGCATTGCATGATGTTAATCGAGTTCAAATTTTGTCGAGACCTCAGCTTATGACGATCGACAACAACATCGCAAATATTCAAGTCGGTTCAAAGGTACCGAGATTCAACGGCCAGACGGTGACAAACGGTATCGCGACGAATGCAGTTACCGACGTGGATGTGGGGTTGCTAATGCAGGTTCAACCAAGAACCAATCAAGATGGCCTCATCAACATGATCGTAGCCATAACTAGGTCGACGTTGGGCCCCACCGCCTCCGGTGTTGCCGTTGGAACAGATATAAATGGAAATGCAATCCTTTCGCCAATCATCAATACCACGCAAGCACAAACGCGAGTTACTGCTTACGATGGCCAGACAGTCGTACTGTCGGGTTTAATTACCAAGAATCGCTCGACCCGTTCGCGACGAATACCTTGGCTCGCTGATATTCCTATCGCCGGTGCCCTGTTCCGTTTCGATAGCCAAGTTGAGAACCGCACCGAGCTGCTTGTTGTGATGACACCACGCGTGATCAACTTCAACAACGACGAAAAACTGGAAATGATCAAACAAGTTGAGTCGTCGCGAATGAGTTACTGCTTGGCAGATATCCTCAACATCCACGGGGATGTTGGGTTATCACCCGGCAATGGGCTTTGGGGACCAGCGGCATCACCCATCATTTATCCAGACCTTCAGCCAACCGTGGACTTCGATAATGGCGGAGGCCCTCGAAGAATGATCATCGGAGAGCCTGAGCAGATGAATCCGGCTCCAACCACTGAGATGATGGAAGGATACCCCATCAACACGCCGGTCCGATCCAACAACACCCGAGGAGGAAAGACGCTGATTGAGTCAGCGAATGGAGAGCCTGCGGTTAACACGGCTACGCCAATCCAAAACTCGTCGTACCAGCAGGGGACACAACAAGGAGCCTATGGTGTTGCACCTGCGTCCTACCAGCCCTCAGGTTATCAGCCGGGCGCCTACCAGCCAAGCACTCAACAACCCGCTCAACCCGTTGCACGGACGGCAGGCGGACGTTAGTCCGATTGGCTGGTAACCCGTTGCGTAAGCGACGACGCTCTCATCCCTGGCTCGGCCAGGGGGACGCGATGTAGCGTTGGCTCCTGCCTTTTGAGGCACAAATCAATAGCAAAGCGAGGCAAAGCCTCGAAAGCCATGCGTTCCAAGAAAGCGCCCTGGAACGAGAAAAGGACGCGAAGCCGTTGGGCTTACTCCCATCCGCTACAGAAGCACAATCGAACCCCATCATCCATTCCTGCGATAGCAATCATGAAAACGAACTCGATGAAACTTGCTAATAAATACCTAGTAGGATTCGCTGCCATCGCCGTCGGAATCTCGACATTGGGATGCGAAACGATGACGTCCGGCTCTGCTGCCAGCAAGAAGAAAAAGAAGGATTCGAGTTGGTTCTCTTTCAAAAAGAAAGAATACCAAATTCCACAAAGCATGACCGCAACATGGTCCCATGACATCCTGACTTTGCCAGGCAAAGCCCCCACACGCGGCTTTGGTGGACGATTTTATTTCTACAACGAGAAGACTCAGGCCATTCCGGTTGATGGCGATCTGGTTGTCTACGGTTTCGACGACACCAACAAGCAACAAACCACAGAGGACCTAAGCCAAGCCAACAAACGATTTCGATTCACGGCAGAGCAGTTCACGACTCACTTCACCGAAGGAGAACTCGGGGCCTCATACAGCGTCTGGATTCCATGGGATGAAGCGTACGGCGCTCCGAAGAAGATCATGCTGATCCCAACCTTCTTGACCAAAGACGGCCGAACCGTTCGTGGAGCAGCGGCAAGTCTCAACCTGCCTGGCATGAGCAAGGACCAACCGTTTGACGGCCAGGTTCAACAGGCCTCAGCCCACATGCCAAATTCACAACCGAACTTAAATTTCGGAGGACAATACCCAACGAACCAACAGAGCGGATTGCGATCGACAACGATCCAAGTCCCTCCGAGCTCTCTGATGCGTCAATCCTTTACGCCAGACCCCCAAGTTACTGCCGCAAATATGTCGTTCAACCAGTTCGGCCAGAATCCTGCTGGTACGCCAGTAAGCTTATCGCCACCGCAATTCTTTCCACCAACACAAGAGCAGCTAACTCAGCCGATCGCAGCAGCGTCACAAGCTGCGGCTCCACAAGCTTCAGTGGCCAATCAAAACAAGATGTCCACGATGGGACCTAACGGTTGGGTTTCGCCTGTATACCTTCAACCGGACTGGTCTTCACTGTCACCTCGTTCCGTACCGAATCAATTCCAGGCTCCAGCATCACAAGCCGCTCAACCATCCGCTTATCCGACTCGGTAGCGACTTGTCCGCTTAGCACAACGGTTTCCCCATCAACCGTTGCCTCAACTCCTCTCAAACGCTTCGGCATCTGAATTCGTCCCAATCGCTTCTTGGCATTGGTCGCGATTTCGGAATTGCTTTCTCGCGTCACTTCGACGTCCGGTCGAATGATCGGTCGAATCATTTTCTTGGCGGCAGCGTTGGTGCTTCCGGTTCCGCCGCCGAGGCCACCAAGTCCGCCAAGGCCTCCCAAGCCTCCTCCAAATCGATTCATGCCGAGACCACCCAAACCGCCGTTCAGTCCCCCCAAAGCATTCGCCCCGCCGGTTTGAGTTGAACTGGAAAAGGCATTAGCACCAAATTGCGAGCCTGAGGTCGTCTGACCAGCAAGACCACCAGACGTACCTGTCGTACCAGAGCTTGATGTTCCCGATACCGATTGCCCGTTCGAAAAGGCCGTCGAGGGATTGGTACCGGATAACTCAAGCCGCGACTGGCCGGTCACCCCAGGACCACCGAAAGAGCCAGGCAACTTGTTGGATGTCGCGCCTGTTGGTGCACCAAAGCCAGTGCCAGTTCCTGTCGTTTGGCCAGCCAATTGCGCTTGCGCCGAACCAATCGAGCAGACCAAGGCTAGGCCGACACCAAAACAAGTATTGTGTGCAAACGAGAACTTCATGTTTGGCCCAACTGATTCGATAAAATTTGTTCGGTACGAATTCGCTAAAGCTATTGTCTACGATAGGTACGGTAAAAATCAATGCAAGCATTCGGCTTTTTGTGTCGATTTTCACGCCTTGCACTGTAGTATCGAATCGCCAGCTTAAAAGGCTAGACTCAGACCCACGGAATGACTTCTGTAGTATATGGAACGCTTGTAGCGCAAATGTGGAAAACACTGCCTGTGGTAAGCAGCTTGTATTAACGGCGACAATGTCGCCTTAAGCCAGGGCATTTGCTTTGGCCCTTCAGCACGATGGATTCCGAAACGTGGTGCAACGCTACCTTCGCGGAGAGGCTGACATTCATTTGCAAAAACGTGTATGACCATGTTCGCCAGAGCGAGTTTTTTAAAATTCGCGTTGTCGCTTCCGGCTACGCGCCGGACATGGTCACCCCCAATCAGT
>CANHVO010000075.1 GCA_947463915.1 Planctomycetaceae bacterium | reverse complement strand
GATTGTTAATTAGCCCGAGCTGGTTCCGTTGGTCGGCCCGCGTTTGGCTGTAATGGATGGTTGGGAATGGGACGTGGTCCATTAACGGGATTCAGTGGATATTGTCCGAATGGTCCGATTGGAGTAAGTGCGCTGCCGAAGTTCGGAGGTGTGCCGAATGGTGTCCCCATAACAGGTGGTCCATCGAATCGCTGCAGCTCATTGAACGATTCGGGGAACGAAAGACCTTCGGCGTCGTTCTCCATCAATTGCATTCGCAGTTCAATGATCTTGCTTTTGGACTGCTCTCGCTTATCTAGTTGCTTTCTCAACTTCGAGACTTGCTCTTCAAGTCTTGTGACTTGTTCGCGGCGCATTTTCTGATCTCGCTCGAACTCGTCCTCTAAAAACTTTTCGATGGAATCGCGGGCTTCCTTCTTATCGGATTCCGATGCGTCTGGTGAGCGGAGTTTGGCTTGGGCCTCGCGAAGTGCTTGTCTGCCTTCTTCGTGACGTGGGGGACCATAGACTGGGCCGTATTCTGTTGTCGTCACCGGTTTGCCATCTGGCCCCAGCTTGGTAACCATCCTTGGGACGTTGTAATCTGCTGGCCCAGGAAAACCGGAATTATACTGCGATTGCCCATAGGGTGGGATATTCGGCTGACCAGGATGATAGGGGCCATTTCCGTTGGGCGGTTGAAGTGGCGATTGTCCCAATAGCTGCACACCGCTTGCTGACGCAAACGTTAGAATGCAGCCGAGTCCGAGAAATCCTAGTAACGTCCATTTCATAGCAATTCTCCGTATTCAAAAAGTTAGTTCGTTTGAGTTTTATACCGTCTTGTACCAGTGCAAGGTCACTTTCGGCAAAAGTGACCCACGGTAAGTAACGTTTCATCGACCAAGCAGGGGAGCTGATTGCGTCTCGGGAAGTCGATTCATGTTTGGCGGAATGGATTGACCGGATGATCGATGGCGGAGATCGATTAATTCTCTTGTGGTTAACGTAGGAGAAGAAGTTTCCATCAGCTGGTTGGGCGGCGAATAAGGAATACCCGGGAGGCTTGAGTTCAATGAGCCTGGCGTAGCCATCGCAGGAACATTCATCGCATCAAATCTCTGCAGCTCATTAAACGACGCGGGAAACGAAAGTCCTTCGGCGTCGTTCTCCATCAATTGCATTCGCAGTTCAATGATCTTGCTTTTGGACTGCTCACGTTTATCTAGTTGCTTTCTCAACTTTGAGACTTGCTCTTCAAGTCTTGTGACCTGTTCGCGACGCATCTTGTGATCTCGCTCGAACTCGTCCTCTAAAAACCTTTCAATGGAAGCACGCGCTTCCTTCTTGTCGGATTCCGATGCGTCTGGTGCGCGGAGTTTTGCTTGGGCTTCGCGAAGCGCTTGTCTGGCTTCTTCGTGACGCGGGTCTCTTTGGGAGCTGTGCCACTCCATGCGAGGCTGACCGTCTGGCCCGATGGTTTGGACGGGCCGGTACTCCGTATAGGGACCCTTGGGGCCTGTTTCTGGCGGACTATAAGGCATGAGCGATGGTTGACGATTATAAGCGGGTCCATTGGGCGGGCTAGGATTGGGGCCATTTCCGTTTAGCGATTGGGCCAATAACCGTACGCCGCTTAATGACACAATCGTCAGTATGCTAGCAAGCCCGAGAAATCCAAGCAGAGTCCATTTCATGGCGATTTTCCTTTAGGAAAAAATTCGTTCGTTTGGGTTTAGTGCCGTTTGTACCAGTGGATGGTCACTTTCGGCAAAAGTGACCCACGTAAGTAGACACAAATAGCGGTCCCATATCTTTCAGTCAAAACCAAAAAGTGGGATAGGCTTCCAGCCTGTCGTGGCCTCCTCAATGCCCGTCTAATCCCAAAAACGACGAAAGAGCTAAAAAAGACAGGCTGGAAGCATATCTCACCATCCTATTGGCGGTTGTGCCAAAGCTAAAATCCGAGAAAATATCCGGTCTGGATCGAACCGTTGACCTAACGTGTCAATCGCTGATGGCCTAATAAAGAACGCGGGTTCCGCTAGCATTCTTTTTTCAGGTTAGGAACTGTGCAAGGAAGTGATTCTGTTATGGCTACCACAAAAATTCCATTTCGTCAGCGTCGGCCGCTTCTCGAGCAGTCGCAATCCATCCAAGTCCACTACCTTGGCTGGAATGGCCCCATTCTTCATTCCGCCTGCGATTATTTGCAAAAGCAGTACACCCGCGGCAATAAGTGGGATATGGACCAATGCTTGCTCGTCCTTCCCGGTGGTTTCGCGGGCCGACGGCTGACTCAGCTCATGGCCACCCGCGCCAGCCAACAATCGCTGGTCCTGCGTCCGCCCGAACTGCTGACCATCGGTACCTTGCCGGAAAAACTTTATACCGCCAAACTCCCATTCGCGAGCGACTTGGAACAAGTCCTCGCGTGGACCAAAGTTCTGCGGGCCGCCGATCATGATCTACTCATACCGCTGCTATTCGAAGTCCCCGATTCGGCCGAGCTGCGACCTTGGATGGATCTGGCTCGAATCTTGAGCACACTCCACCGTGAGCTCTCCTCGGACTTGGTCGACTTCGATGATGTCGTTCAAGAGCTCACTGGCTCGCCCGAAGAGGTTCGCTGGCAAGTTCTTTCGAAACTCCAGCGTGCTTACTTAGACGAATTGCATACCGCTGGCCTTTGGGATGTGCAGTCCGCGCGGCGGTTCGCGATCGACAACAAAGAAGTCCGAACGGATCATGAAATCATCTTGGTCGGTGCCGTCGACTTGAATCGCGCCCAGCGGCGGTTTCTTTCCGAAGTTGCAGATAGCGTGCGCGTTCTGATCGGTGCTCCCGAGTCGTACGCAGCTGGCTTCAATCAAGACGGTACACTTGCTTCGGAATACTGGCAAGATATCGAAGTACCGATCGATGAAGAGCAACTGCATGTTCGGTCCAGCGCAAATGACGCAGCCAATGAACTTGCCTCCCAATTGGCCAACCTTGGCAACGACTACTCCGTCCAAGACATCACAGTCGGCATCCCCGATCCGCAGATTGTTCCGGCGCTTCAAGAGACGCTTGCTCGCGGCGGCATAAGCCTGCGATATGGTCCAGGTGGCTCGGTCACGCAAACACCACCGTTGCAAGTGATCGAACTGATCGGTGACTATCTCGTCGATGGTTCCATCGATATCTTCAGCAGCTTGGTTCGGACACCAGCTATTCATGATTGGCTTATTCGCACTGCCAAAGATTCGCCAGAAGCTGCAACGCTACCAAGTGACTTCCTCGCTCGCTTGGATGAGTATCAGCAGTCCACGCTACTCCGCAGCGTCAATGTACCGGAATGGCCGGAAGGCAAAGGGAAAGAGATTTTCTTGGCCGTCTTGACCAAGCTGGACGAATGGTTGAGGCCGCTTCGGATGCTTAATGCGAAACTGACGCAGTGGGCTAACCCGCTTCGACAAGTGATCAAAACAATCTATGAAGGGGTCCAAGTCGATCGGAACGATGTTGCTGGTAATCTATCGCTGCGCGCTTGCGGTGAAATCAACTTAGCGTTGTCAAAATTAGCAGAGCTACCCACCAACCTCGACGCTCAAGTGACATTTCAAGAGGCGATGGCTTGGTTGCAAAGCCAACTCGAAACTGTCAACGTTCCGCCTCCTCAAGACGACTCGGCCGTTGAGATGTTAGGCTGGCTGGAATTGACCCTGGATGACACTCCTGTCTTGATGCTGACTGGGATGCATGATGGGATTGTTCCTGAGAGCGTCAATGGCGATGCGTTTCTTCCGAACCAATTGCGATCCGACCTTGGCTTGATGGACAATGCACGGCGTTACGCTCGTGATTGTTACGCGATCTTGGCGATGCTCAACACTCGCGAGCGAATCGATTTCGTTCTGAACCACTTGAGCCTCGATGGCGATCCGCAGACGCCTAGCCGATTGCTGCTGGCCGTTCCCTCCGATTTGTTGGCTCGCCGAGTCAAGCTGCTCTTGTCGCCAAAAGAGACGGCCGACGATGAGCTCATTGCCGACGCTTGGGTGCCTCGCGAAACGCAAACCAATATCCCGATCCCGATTCCAGACGCGAGCAAAGTGGTTCGGGACATGGCGGTGACCGACTTCAAAAAGTACGATCAGTGCCCGTATCGTTTTTACCTGAACCGGGTAGAAAAAGTCCGAGCGTTTGAGCATGATCGGCTTGAGCTCGATGGGGGTGGGTTTGGCGATCTATTGCACTTGTGCCTCGAGGGATTGATCGACTCGCCGGTTGCAACATCCACCGATGCGCATGCGACTGCCGATTGGTTGACCGAAAACCTGAAAGCGATCGCCAGGAAACGATTTGGAGTCAAGCCGACGCCTGCACTGCAGATCCAGATTGAGCAAGCTGTTCGTCGTCTCGAGGCGTTTGCAGAACATCAGGCGGCTCAGATCGCAGCTGGATGGCGAATCAAGTATATCGAACACAAGGTCGAAAAGTCACACGGCATCACGCTCGAAGTCGACGGCCAATCGATGATCGTTCATGGACGCATCGACCGAATCGATTATCATCCTCGCGATGGCCGCTTTGCGGTATGGGATTACAAAACAGGTGATCTTGCTGGCAAACCGAAAGAAGCCCACTTGAAACCGAACGGCACTTGGACCGATTGGCAGTTGCCGCTGTATGGCCTTTTGATCAAGACACTCAAAATCGAGGACTTGTCGAAAGTTAGTTTCGGGTACATCCTATTGCCGAAGAACCCGGCGGATACCCAGTTCGTCATCGCGGACTTCCAATTGGAGCAACACGCGCAAGCGATCGAGTCCGCCAAAGGGATTGCGCGCAAGGTGATGGGGGGCGTGTTCTGGCCACCGAAGTACAAAGGCATTTCGAACTTCGACGAATGCAACGCGATCACGCAGTTGCCGGTCGTGCGACGCTGGGATGAAACCGTCGCGAAGCAAGAGATCGAGTCGGCGAGGCAACGAGAATTGGCGGCTGCGATTCACCCTGTTCCCGAGCTCCAACTCGATGGCGACACGGAAAACAGCGTATCGCAAAGTGAAACTGAAAACAAACTTCGCCTGGATCGCTCGCATGTAGCAATCTACGATAAACGCCATGTGAACGCAGAGCGCCCGCCGAACAAGCTGCAATTGGAAAAGCATTTGGCGAAAGGGCAAGCGGACAAGGATTGGTTTACGCCGCAAATGATTCTTGCTTCGGCAGGCACCGGCAAGACATACAATCTAGCGTCTCGTGCGCTGCGATTGCTGTTCACCGACCAAGAGCTCGATTCGATTTTGGCGACCACGTTCACGAGAAAAGCGGCTGGCGAAATCCTGCACCGCATTTTGTCTTGGCTTGCGGATGCGGTTGAAAATGAAGAGGGTTTCACGCGCTTGGTCGGCGTCTTGAAGCCGCTTGAAATCACGCGAGACACCGTTCGATACCAACTGGGCCGACTATGTTCGCATTTGCATCGCTTCCGCGTTAGCACGCTGGATAGCTTTTATTCGCAACTCGCTCGCTCGTTTGCGTTGGAGCTCAAGCTGCCGCCGGGCTGGACGCTGTCCGATCCATTCCAAACGGACCAATTGCAGCAAGAAGCCATCAGTCGAATGTTCGATACGATGGACCGATCGGCGCTCAAGTCGTTGGTGTCGCAATTGTCCAAGGGTGAAGCGACGCGTGGCATTCGTCGTGAAATTGAAAACGTAGTGTCGACGGGCTACGACTTGTTCCGAAAGACGAACGAAGAAGCCTGGAATCAGTTGACGGTACCTAAAGGGCCATCGGCGGAGGAGGCTGAATCTGCACTTAGGGTTTTCCGAGCTTCGCAATTGGAGCACAAGAGCTACGCAGGCGCACGCGACAAAGCGGTCGCGAAATTCGAATCGGGTGAGTGGGCTGAGTTCCTCGGTCTTACGTTGATTCAAAAAGCAGACGACAAGATCGCGAAGTATTCATCCAAGGAGTTACCAGACGAGACGGTCAAGGCGTTGCTGGTCCTGGCAAAGAAGTCGGCCGTCGAAGAATTGGCGAGCCGAAGAGCGCAGAACGAAGCTGCCTATCGGATGCTTGCCAACTATCACGAACAGCTCCAGTTTGTCAAAACCAAGCGTCGTATCGTTTCGTTTGATGACATCTCGGAGCGGCTCTCCAAGTGGATGCAGGAGACTATCGCAAAGCACAAAGATCACGACCATCGGGGGCCGTCTTCGAAGGCGTTGACAGCGAGCAAGGAAACAGCGAGCAAGAAAGAGGACGAAGCGATGCAAGGCATCGCATATCGTCTAGACTGCCCGATCGATCATTTGCTCTTGGACGAGTTTCAAGATACCTCACCCATGCAGTGGAACATCATCAAGCCGTTTGCCGAAGCGATCGTCGAAGGCTCGATGAAGGATAAATCGTTCTTCTGCGTCGGAGATAGTAAGCAGGCAATTTACGGTTGGCGAGGCGGTGTTTCCGAGATCTTCGAATCGGTCGGAAAGCAGATTGAGCATGTTCGACAGGAGAAACTAGTCAAGAGCTATCGAAGTTCTCCCGTTGTTATCGATTTCGTGAACTCGGTCTTTACGCAGCTCGCAAAACACGATCGCTATTACAACGATGATGAGTCTGAGATCATTGCCAGTGATACACAGGCGGTGACGGAATGGATGGGGCGTTATTTCTCTAATCACGAAACGTCTCGCGACGGACTGCCGGGCTATGTTGAGTTCCGAAACGCCGACTGCGAGAAGAACAAGGATCAGGACGGTGAAGAGAGTAGCTACGGGCTGTTCGATGAGGTTGCGGACCGCATCGCGGAGTTGCACAGAAACTCGCCGCACGCAGAGATCGGGGTCTTAACTCGAACGAATCGCGACGTCGGGCGAATGATCGGCCTGTTGCGAGAACGTGAGGTTGAGGCCAGCCAGGAAGGTGGAAATCCGTTGGTGGATTCGGCTCCGGTGTTGCTGTTGCTAAGTGCGATGAAGCTTGCTAATCACCCATCGGATTCGTTGGCGTTTTTTCACGTGGCCCATTCTCCACTGAGCGATCGGCTGCCGAGCGATGTAACCGGTGATCCAATTGGGTTGTCGGCTTTTTTCCGCAAGCAATTAACGGACTTTGGATTCGGGCGAACGCTAGGTTTGTTTTCGAACTTCATCGCGAACGAATGCACGGCGCGGGATCAGGATCGACTCAAGCAATTTGTGCAATTGGGATATCGATTCGATGCGATGCGAAACCATCACATCAATGACTTCGTGGAGTATGTCGAGCGTCAGAAGGTTTCCGTTCCGGGGATGAGCACGGTTCGAGTTATGACGATTCACCAGTCCAAGGGGCTGGAGTTTGACGCCGTCTTTTTGCCAACCCTCGATCAAACCATAATTTCGCGGCCGCCCACCTTTGTGGCTATGTACGAGGACCGAACGAAGCCGCCGATCGGCGTTTTGCGATACATGAATCGCGACATTCAAAAGTACTTGGAGGATTCTTGGCGGATCGCGTTTCGTGAGTTTGCGAACCAGCAGTTGTCGGAGGCGTTGTGTGTGTTCTATGTTGCCCTCACTCGAGCGCGACACGCTTTGTACCTTTACACGTCCCCATCATCGAGCCCGAAGAAGCGTTGGGGATCGGTTCTTCATTCGATCTTTGCCGCCCCTGGCCAGAGCGAGCAAGCGGGAATCGTCATTCGAAGCTTCGGAAATGAGAATTGGTATGAGTCCATTAAGCCAGCAGACATTGAAGTAGAGAATGAGGAACCAAAGACAATCGAGCAAAGAGTGCGTGGCCGTTCCATCCTTTTGAAACGCGACGCGACCTCGATGCGACGCTTACCTTGGCTGCGGCCAAGCCAGAGCGTGGCGGCAACTGTAGTCGATCTGGCCACGCAGTGGTCGGACGACAACTCATCGGGTGCGGTCATCGGCAAACTGGTGCATCGTTGGTTCGAGGAGATTCGCGGTTGGATCGAAGACTATAAACCGAGTAAAAAGCGGCTCAAGGAGATCGCTTCGTCGACGCTGACCCAAGAAGAAATGGGGCAGGTCAAACTGAACGACTGGGTCGATCGCTTTGTGAAGTATTGCGAGATGCCTTCGGTGTTGTTGGCGTTAAGCGCGGATCGCTATCGGCCATGGCATCAACCGCGGATGCTCCATTTGGAGGTTACTAACGAGCGACGATTGTTGCAAATTGTAGATGGCCAGATGTTGCGAGGGGTTATTGACCGCTGCGTCTTGGGCTTCGATGGAGACCGAGTGGTTCGGGCCGAGATCTTGGACTTCAAAACTGACCGCAAACCTGATTCGATGTCGATTGAGGAGTGGTCCAAGGAGCGTGCAGAGCACCATGGTGTCCAGTTGCAGTACTATCGTCGTGTGTTGTCAGACCAATTTGGGCTACATCCAAATGATATCCAGCTCACGTTGTTGTTGTTGAGTGAAGATTTGCAAGTTGCGATCCAGTAGTGATAGATTGCTTCGGATTTCGCGGGCCCTTGTCGCTACTCATTTGGATTTGACTTTGCTCTCCTCGTACCTGAGGAGGCCGTTGGGGTCTCTATCTAGTATCTGCCACGGGAGACGTTGGCGGCTGCACTGCTTGTCGTTGGAGTCGTTGGTCCCGTTGGTGCGACTATGGGTTGACCTAACTGGGTGGACGCAGGCCCGCGGTACTCAATTAGAAACAATGCATCCGTTCTCTGCCCCGTTGGCGACGGTAAGATTTTGTTTAAACCGAACAGCGTTGGGGGATTGCCGCTCAGCAGAGTATTGTTCACTTGGCCTACTGGGGCTGCGACGACGCCACAAGAAAGCAATAGGACTTGGTCCGAGGGCCATTGAAATCGCTCGTGAAGACGCCATGAAACGACTTGAGGGACGTCGATTTGTACCGATTGCGGTTGGCTCAGGGGCATTTGCAATTCGATCGGTACATTGTTGAGTCTCTCGACTTGATCAATCTCGCACTTGAGCATCAAGTCAACGGTTCTACCGTCTAAGCTCATGAGCGGGCTGACTTGTAGTTTGTAGCCTTCCTGAATTTCGTCGGAGACCGGTGTGTAGGGTGGCCAAGTTGCCGTCTTGTTTTGTTGATATTCCCGAAGGTAGTTTCGTGAGCGAAGTTGTTCTAGAGTTTGGGACTGGCCATTGACCATCGAGATATCTACCGCTTGAATTTCGCGAACATCGATGCGAGTTCTGAGCTGGGCCATAAAGATGGCCGCATTCTCTTTTGGCATCAGCCAAGCTTGAACGCCTGGTGTTTCCACAGCGACAGAACGCATCAATCCCGTGGATTTCGTTCGCCAATTTGGATTGCCTACGGTAATGAGGCGGAGACCATAAACCTGAGGTTCTGTGAGTCCATTGACGAATTTCTCATAAATCTGCGAGACCCTTTTTTGCATGGCTTCGTTATGGTAGACCCGTAACGTGCTTCGATCCGCGTTCAGGATCCCCATCGGTTCATTGAACCAAACGTCCGTGCCCGTTTCACGAATGATCCAGTCGATGATGACTTGCTGGGGACGCTCGACATTCTTCATGTTCTGGGTGTAGGGCCGAATATCGTATTCAACCCATTGCTGACCATTTGCGGTTGGCAGATCCATTCGCCCGATCGAACGGGGAGCGTTGTTCCGTACGCTATTTGCAGCCTGGGCTGCCATGTTTTCGATCGACGGAACCGAAGGTGGACCTCCAGAGGTACTTGGCCCAGAAGTACCGGGTACAGTTCCATTCTGATTCACGGGCACTGGCCCTGTGGGTGCTTGGGCCATCACAGGTTGGCTAGCGATGAGCCCCCAAATCACCGAGAAGGAGAATTGGCGAATAGCGTTTGAGTTCATGGCTCAATTCGTTCCAGAAAGCGACCCTTGCATCAAAAAACCGAGCTTGGTGAATACGAAAATTCAGGCTGAAGGCCAAGCCCAATTTGAATGCTGACATTTCGAGGATCACAGGGTGTTAAGAAAATCACCCTCCAAGAGGAGGGTGGATTTGGGCTCGCGCTGGTGTACCGGCTTTAGCCGGCCTTACAAGAAATTGCGTAGAATTAGCAAGTAGCGGAATCTCGTGAGAGTTCCAGAAGTGCCTCGAACTCCGGGAAGTTTTACAACTTCCTCCACGAGCACAGCATCGCTGGGCTCAAGACTTTTTCGGCCTGAACTCCAATTCAAACTACTTCGCAACAGCGAGGCGGCGGTGATCTAAGACCCAACGCGCCAGCGATACGTCACCCTCGACACCGATCTTTTCAAGGATTCGCTGTCGGTGACGTGAGACCGCTTGAAAACTGGTCCCAAACTCTGCTGCGATGTTTTTCATCGAATTTCCGGCGACCAACAGTTCAAGCACTTCATTCTCTTTGTTGGTCAGTTTCTTAAGTTTCTTTTTGGCTTCTTGACTGGCCAACTCCAACTCGTAGGCCTGCTGGCTTGCTGCCAAACATTCTTTCACGCGAGTGATCAATGCCTCTGTTGGAACGGGTTTTTCAAGATAGTCGAGGATGCCTGACTTGAAGGCTCGCACGCAAGAACCCACTTCGCCAAAAGCAGTGACAATGATTGTTGGAACGGTCCAACCCAATTCACGGGTCTTTTGATAGAGTTCCAACCCTGTCATCCCTGGCATATTCAGGTCGGTTACGATGCAACCGATGGGCTGTTCGGTTCTGCCCTCGAGGAATTTTTGGGCCGAGTCAAACGTTGTGCAACTGATTCCATGAACATTGAATAAACATTCAATGGAATTTCGAGATCCTTCATCATCATCGATAACAAAAACGGTGGGAGCGGTCATTTTCAAGAATCTCCTGTACGCAAATCTTAAACATGAAATACCAAACGACGGGTTTTCATACCGATGAAAACCGGAAAAGATGGGCGAGACTCTCTCTTCAGTTGAATAGTACTACGGTTCAGGCAGATTCCAAGTGGAAAAAGTTGATCTTTGCAGTACAAATCTTCATTTTAGTGTAATTTTTTAAACGTCCAAACGGGGGGTGGCTGCAAGTCGTTGAAGATCAAATTCAGCACGAGATGAGGCTTCGTAGTGTAAGTCGCCCTTAAAACCTAACTAGTGCAGTTTGATGTAGTGTTGCAAGCTGTCGACCTCCTTACCCCCGGCTGGAACTCGCCAAGCCTCACACTTGTTGTTCAGCAACGCTGTGAAGCGTCCTGGGCTGCTAAAGACAGGTTTATGTGTAGCGAAAGTCGTCAAGACTTTCGGCTGAATTGTCTAAAACAGCGAAACTCTAGACGAGTTTCGCTACAAAATGCTTTGCATCTGAGGCGAGCTTTGCCCGCGACAGAATCAATGTATCACTATGGCTTAAGAGCTTGCAATCGGATTCGGCGGTATTCCATTTGACCGCGATCCCCCTCTAGTCCGATCGGTCCGGTCGCTGGAACGTTCATTTCGGCCTCCAAGATTTCACCGTTGCAGGAGCAATGTGCTTTTCCCCCTTCGACTTTCACCACCAATTCGTTCCAATCCTGGGGACGGTAATTCTTTAGGTTTTTGTATGGCCCAGCGAGTGGATAGTCTCGGCATTGAAGCTGAGGCGTTCGAATAAAGACTCCACTGTCTGCATTCGGCGTCGCGCGAAACTCTAGCTTCAAAACGAAGTCCGAAGGAAACTCTTTCGTTGTCCATAGCTGCTGAATTCGGCTACCCTCGGCCGGTGTTGTCACAACCAATCTTCCATGAAGTGCAACATAGCGGCCGTCCTCCGACATCGCTTTCCCATCCAACGAGCCTGCCATAGGCTTCATGTCTTTCGAACGAAAACTCCATCCTGTTAAGTCTCGCCCGTTGAACAGGCTGGTGAAGCCAGTTTCGACTTCAAACTTGTCGTCTTCCGTTTCCACGAATCCGAGCGTCGCAAGTACAGGCCGAAGCGATGCTGCCCACTTGTCGTATCCAATCTGATTCAGATGGAGCAGGTCCGGAAACTCCTCAGGCTTTGCGTCGCCTGTTTCGTTGGCATAGAGTTTAAATGTGTCCAAGACCGTGATTTGAGAATCTCCTTTCACGGACTCTAGCAGCAGCTTGTTCGTCGCTTGAATTTTGGCTGTTGGACGTTTTTTTGATTCCGAGCTTGGGAAAATCTGACAAAGGATGATTGGCATCTTGCTGTTGTGCGATTTCAGAGCACGAATGATCGATGTAACATTGGCCGCGATCGTTTCTGGCTCGGCCAATTCCTCTAGGTCATTGGTTCCCATCAACATGACAACCCCGCTCGGCTTGAGGGCCAAGACGTCTTCCTTGAGACGAATCAACATCCCTCGTGTCGTATCACCGCTGATGCCTCGATTGGCTATCTTTACGCCCGGATAATATTTCTGAAGATCAGGCCAGCCTTGCGTGATCGAGTCTCCAAGGAAAACCAATGCTCCTTGATCCTTTTCGTTCACACCGGACCACTCCCTACGTTTTGAGTTCCATAGGTTGCGAAACCAATCGGCTTGACGAAGCGGTCCAACGCCAGGTTGACCGTCTGCTGTCGGTAGATCGAGTGGCGATTTCTCTGACTTAGCGGGCGCCTGTTTCTCTTGCCCGAAGCATTTGGATTGAATGGGAAAAACGCACGCCAAAATGGCCAGGAGAAAATAGATTCGCATGGGAGAGGTCTCTTGCTGGAGGAAAGGTCTATAACAACCACGTCATTTTAGCGACGATTGCGATCTCTGCGCATGGGCTTCCACTGAGATCGTTTGTGACCACCGGAGTTCTCAGCACCTTCTACTCGAAACTTGGGCTGTGGCAGATCCGCAAGCAACGTTTTTAGCTCGTCGTCGGTCAAGTCGGCTCGTTTTTTGCCTGTGCCGCGGAAAATTGGCAAGCCTTGCTCGATTGAAAGAACTTCGCGTCGCGATCGACCATGTTCGTCTTCAGGCCAACGCCCTTTCACTTCTTCCCACTCAAAGACTCGGCCCATGATCCCGCAGATATAGTCCCAGTAATCTCTTTGGTCCGATTGCAAGAACACTTGTCCATCTGGCTTCAAGCAACGATGCATGAGGCCAAGGAAATCGGGCGTCAACATACGTCGGCTCGATTGCGTTCGGTCAGCAAACGGCTGCGGATGGTAGATATGAATTTCTTGGACCGACTCTGGAGTCAAATACGACTCGAGAAATCGCCATCCATCGCAAACGGCAAAACGCAAGTTATTGAGCCCACGCTGGTTGCCTCGGCGAGTGCCATAACGAATCACAGCAGGCAAAATATCGAAAGCAACGTGATCCCAATCAGGTCGCCTTACAGCGGATGAAATTGCAAAGCGACCGTTGCCGCATCCAATATCGATTGCAACGGGGGCCGTTCTCCCGAAGATCACTTTGAAATCGAGAGCCGAATTCTCAGGAAGTTTTTTGATTGCGGTTTGGACCCATTTTTCTTTTTCGAGGATAACGCCTGGGATCGGGATTCCCATTTCGTACTCGATATCACCCGCGATCAGCTCGGTGGGTGCGGAATTGTTTTCGTGTCGTTTGCTCATGACTCAGTTGCTTTGTAGTGTTGACTTGTTTCGACGTAGTGTTTCCATCCATGCTGGATCATCTCCGCATCGACAGCGTTGGTTTCGCGTACCACTTTTCCTGGCACTCCCATAACCAACGAATTGGGTGGAATCACCTTGCCCTCTGGCACAAGTGCGCCGGCAGCAATAATGGACCCGGTACCAATGACGGCACCGTTGAGGATGACAGCTCTAATTCCGATCAAACAATCATTCTCGACCGTTGCCCCATGGATGATTGCACCATGCCCCACCGTCACACGATCGCCGATGGTGCATGGAAACCCCGGATCTCCGTGCAAACAGCAAAGGTCTTGGATATTGGACTGCGCCCCGATTTGTACCCCGACGCAATCGCCTCGTATCACCGCGCCAAAAAGGACGCATGACTGAGAGCCAATCGCGATTTGCCCCCGCAGGGTTGCATTTTTTGCGATGAAACAATCGTCGGCGATGAGTTCAGGTTGGTATTTAGTGTTCATGGAGTGTCGTCGAGGGAAACCGTAGCGAAAGTCGCCAAGACTTTCGGTGATTTCTCAGCAAGGCCGAAACCATGGCGGGTTCCGCTACCGAAAACGAAGCCGGAGCTGAATACGGGGGCAAGAAACGTAATCGGACAGTGCCCAACATCATACTCTCCAGAAGCCACTTCCTCCATTGCGATGTGCCCGATTCCGACGAATCGGGCGGAAGGGTCCGGTTTTGGCCTTTCGTGGCCTCGTGCGACTCATCTGGTGACTTTTTTTGGTTATGATGTGGAACTTAATCGCAATCGTGGGTCCATGAAAAGACGTTTAACAGTCAGCCGAAGGCGTACTTGGCATCGTTGGCGGTACGCCTACGGCTGACTGTTAAACAATTTTTAACGAAGCGTTGTACGAAGGTACGAGAAGCCCACCAGTCCCCCTTTCCTTCCCTCCGAAATTTAGAGTGTCAGCGATGTCAGATATCGAATCCAACAAAATGTGGTGGCATGGGTTAACCCGATATCATTGGTTTGTTTTTATCGCGGCCTCGCTTGCTTGGCTGTTCGATTGCTTAGATCAACAGATTTTTATTCTTTCGCGAGAAAGCGCCCTCACCAATTTGCTTCCGAAAGATTCGGATGTTAAGAGCTATGCAGGATATGCGACTTCCATTTTCATGATTGGTTGGGCCACGGGTGGACTTATCTTTGGTTCCGTCGGGGACAGAATCGGCCGTGCGAAAACGTTGACATTGACGGTTCTTATCTATTCAATTTGCACGGGTCTATCTGCTCTGTCTCGAGGTTGGATCGATTTTGCGATCTTTCGTTTTTTGACGGGGCTTGGAGTCGGTGGAGTATTTGGACTGGCAGTGGCGTTGGTCGCAGATAGCTTGCCAGCGCGAAGCCGCGCGGGTGCCTTAGGGATGCTGCAAGCGCTATCAGCCGTCGGAAACATTACGGCTGGTTTGGTTGGTATGTTCCTTGGGCAATTGATTGCGTGGAACTATCTGAGCGGGGCTAATTTTTGGAAAGTGATGTTTGTCGTAGGTGCTCTCCCTGCATTCCTGTGCGTATTCCTTCAAATCAAACTGAAAGAACCTGAGGCTTGGACGAAAGCACGGCAAGAGGGAAAAGTTACTGGAGTGAAGTTTGGATCGTACAAGAGTCTTTTCAGCGATCCGCGCTGGCTACGTCACTCCATTTTTGGAATGATTCTATGTGTGGCTGGAGTGATCGGGATTTGGGGGATTGGCTTTTTTGCTCCCGAATTGGTTCGCGACGTTATCAAAAGGAACCTTGCGGCGGATGGACTTGAGCCGAGCCAGATTGATGGGTACGCCAAGTATTGGGTGTCGATCAACATGATTTGCCAGAACGTAGGTGCATTCTTTGGGATGCTGACGTTCTCCTATTTCGCACAAGGCTTAGGCCGAAAGATATCCTTCACCTTTGCCTTTATCTTAGCGATGTTGGCAACAATCTGTTACTTCCAGATTTTCAATGGTATTGGTCATATTTGGATGAGTTCTGTCATGGGCTTTTTTCAAATGGCCCTGTTTGCGGGCTTCGCCATCTACTTGCCCGAGCTGTTTCCGATCAGCTTACGAAGCACAGGCACGAGCTTTTGCTACAACGCAGGTCGTTTCATTGCCGCTACTGGCCCGATCACTCTTGGACGACTTCAAGCATCCCTTGCATCCGAAGGAAACTCGATTTCAAGCAAGGCCTCGGAAGCCATCAAAGTAGCAACTCAGCAAGCAGAGAACGCTGCAACGCTAGCCGATAAGACCGCAGCCTTAGCGGACAAAGCAGCGGCTCTCGCTCAACAGGCGATTGGCAATGAAATGAAGCTGGATGCGTTTCGAGATGCTTGCGCCTACATGAGCGTTGTCTTTTTGCTTGGACTGGTGGCGGTCTGGTTCTTGCCAGAAACGAAAGGCAAGCCGCTCCCAGAATAAGGCATATCATGACGGAATGGGGGCAAGACGAGAATCAGTCGAGGCAAGTATTCGTATTGTGCACCAAGCGAGTCTACTATCTGTTGCTCTCCATCATTTTGTTAGCGATAGGGTCGACATTCGCTTGGTATGGGGTGCCTTACTTTGTGAAAAAGGGACCGGGCAGTTGGAAAGAAGTCATCGAAGAGCGATACGTTTCGATTTACCAAGAGAAGCATAGTTTCCTCGTCGTGATGCCGCCTGGAGCTGAATCAAATAAAGTGTCTGTGCAAATACGAAGAATGGCAGCTGAGGAACAACGCTACCCGAGCCCCGTTATCCAAGCGAAGGAAGCCGACGAAATCTTTGACGGTGGCAGCCTCACATCTTTTCCTACATTGAACGGGAGTACCGACAAGCGAATTTACGTCGAACTATTGAATACGCGAATGTTGGGCATAGATGAAACAACCATGGATCCAACTCGCATTTTCGTTCGACTTGAATCGGGGGGCACTTCTACATGGAACGTTGCTAAACAATTCTATCGCGGCGAAAAACTTGGGTATTTTGTCCCCGAGCATGTCAAATGGATGGGCAACGAACTCCGCTTTATGACTCTCCATAGTACGGACACTGGCGGGAAATATAAATACGACTTCGTCGTTGTTCTAAGTCCGCCCGACTAAATGCTCGACTAAAAATCTCAGGCGATCGGTAAAATTGACCGGAGCAGTGGCATAGGTTTCCAGCCTGAGAAAACGCGCATACACCGGCTGGAAGGCTATGCCACTTTGGTCGCTTTCGCATTTAACCTCACTTTTTCAACAACATCATGAAACTCTTTGCCTTTCTTTTTTTCCTCGCCAATCTCTGGGTTTCAACGAATGCGATTCGAGCCGACGGCATCGCTGGGAAACGTCCAAACGTCCTCTTTATCTTTACCGACGATCAAGGGTACGGCGATATCTCCGCTCACGGAAATCCCGTGCTGAAGACGCCACATCTCGACAAGCTACGTAGTGAAGGGGTCCGGTTCACCGACTTTCACGTCAGCCCAACTTGCTCGCCAACGCGCAGTGCGCTGATGACCGGAAGGCATGAGTTTAAAAATGGTGTGACTCACACAATTCTCGAGCGAGAGCGTCTCACTCTCTCAGCGACGACCATCGCACAAGTCCTGCAAACAAGCGGTTACTCCACCGGCATTTTTGGCAAATGGCATTTAGGGGACGAAGCGGAATACCAGCCTAACCGACGTGGATTTGACGAAGTCTTTATCCACGGCGGGGGAGGCATCGGACAGATTTTTCCTGGTTCCTGCGGCGATGCTCCTGGCAACAAGTACTTCGACCCGGCTATCTTGCACAACGGCAAGTTCGAAAAAACAAAAGGCTACTGTGCCGACCTTTATTTCGAACAAGCCACCCAATGGATCGACTCGCTACACAAAAGCAAAAAGCCCTTCTTCGCGTACATCGCATCCAACACCCCACACGCGCCGTATATTGCTCGTCCAGAAGACAAAGCACTTTATGAAGGCAAGGGCCTGACAGAAGAGACGGAAAGCTTTTTTGGAATGCTTCATAACATCGACCAAAACGTGGGCAAGATCCTCGCTAAACTGGATGAATGGGGAATAGCCCAAGACACGCTCGTCATCTTCATGAACGACAACGGGGGGACTGCAGGTGTGAAGGTGTTCAATGCTGAAATGCGCGGTGCCAAAGTCACGCCATGGATCGGGGGGACGCGTGCTAACTCCTTCTGGAGATGGCCGGGAACCATCAAGCCGGCTGACTGCTCAGCACTAACGGCTCACATCGATTTCTTTCCAACCTTGGCTGAAATCGCTGGAGCAAAGGTCTCTGATTCGATAAAGTCCCAGGTTGAGGGCCGAAGCCTCGTGCCGTTGCTTGAGAATCGTTCTGCACCATGGGCGGAACGAACTCTATTCACTCACGTTGGCCGTTGGCCAAAGTTTACGGACCCAAACGAGTGGAAATTCAAATCCTGCAGTGTTCGGAATTCGCGTTGGCAACTCGTCTCGGAAAAGGGAGCAGCAGCCCCGAGATGGGAGTTGTACGATTTGACAAATGACCCAAGTGAAAAGAAGGATGTTGCGGCAGACCATCCCAAAGTAGTCCAAGAGCTCTCTCAAGCCTTCGAACAATTTTGGTCCGAGGCTCTACCGATGATGACTAACGAAATGGTCGAGGGACCAGCGATCAACCCGTACCAGGAAATCTTTTACCAACAGTTTGGCGGCAGTCCGACCGAAGCCGATCTAGCAAAAATGGCTCCTAAGCGCAAAAGCGAGGGGAAACCGAACTAGCGGAAATGCCGTCGTTTTGCGACTCACAGACGATCCGTCTAACAGACCATTGTGTAGCGAAAGTCGTCGAGACTTTCGGCTGCGTCGCCCACGACCGAAACTCTTGACGAGTTTCGCTACAAATGGATCACAGCGTTGTGCTCAAGTGGCCAGAATCGGTTCCGCCTTCAACGCTTCCACCATCATGGTCATCGATTCAAAGTAAGTGCATTGACACAGCGATCTCCGTAATGCAGGTGACAATCCCCCACCGCCGATAAAAACCCTTACGGAACTGGCGAGCGATTGTCGGAGCAATCGATGGTTTTCGACAATGCTTTCAGGGTTTTCAACGTGAGTGTGGCAAATCCACACAATCGAGGGTTGCAAGTCCGATACAGCCTTGGCGATCGATGTCACTGGTAGATTGCAACCGAGATCGACGGTTCTCATTCCGATAGACCGCAGTACCAAGCATGCAATTTTAGATGCAATCGAATCCAAGTTCGATTCAAACGTCCCACCGATCGCTAAGCTCGCTGTCGAATCGACTTTGGGCAGGCGACATAGCAGAAGGTCGAGGATCGTGCAAACGGTGTTGCTGCAGATATGTTCTTGATAAACATCCATTTCTTGCGTTCGCCAGAGTTCACCCATGTTCCATAGAGCTGGGATGAGGGTGTTTTCCAGTACCTGCGACAACTGGCTTGGCGTTTCCAATTGTTCCCAAATGGTCTCCAAGATCGTGTCGATATTGCGGTCCAGCAGATGCTTGACGATTTGTCGAGCGCCATCCGCATCTGAGGCATCCATCGAGACGCATTTTTTTCGCGAACCATTCCAAAAGTATTGGTAAGCTTGGTCCAAATCGGCGCGATCGATTCGCCGATGCCCACCCGTGGTTCTATGTAGCGGGATTGCATACCTTTCGCAGAGTCTCTTAAACGTAGACGGGCTTACGCCCAGATAACTTGACGCATCCTTGACCGAGATCATTTGGTTCATTGACTGACTCAACCTGAGAGATTACCCGATATCGTTTAGCTGTTCAGTTCGCAATTGGGGCGGGCAATTGTCGCGATCGATGATTGATACTCTGCTCGCTAAACATACCTGAATCTTCGGTTGGTTGACGATTAGCAAACAGCGGGTTTCGTTTGAATAAGCAGCAAATGAATTAAGGAAAACCTGTAGTTGCGTTGCAACATCGTCAAAGGTGACACGAAGTCGACGGATTTTCTTCTGAGCAGTTTGAACGATTTCGTAAATGGTTGATCGAATCAAGGCGTTCATTGTTCTCTTAAGATCTCACTCGCTTCCATTCAAACCCACCGAGCAATTCTTTTACTCCCAATTTCATTTGTGTAGTCAGGTTATGCGATGCATATAGATTGGGCAATCTTGGCGGGTTGGATTGCGAAATGGAGTCGTTCGTATCGGACCCAACTCCGAATAACCAAACGTAGGGCGAGTTGAATGACAATCGAAGACGACGAACTGATCAAGGACTTTATCGTTGAGTCGCAAGAACACCTTTCCGATGTAGAAAGCCAACTCTTGACGCTCGAATCTCAGCAGGACGGAGTCGATGTAGCATTGGTCAACAAGGTCTTTCGAGCCGTGCATTCCATCAAAGGAGCTGCAGGTTTCTTAGGATTTGAAGTTCTAGAGAGCCTTGCGCATCGCGGCGAAGAAGTACTCAATCGACTTCGCAACAACGAAATGCGACCAACGAATCTCGTTATCAATACTCTCTTAAAGGCAACGGATCGACTAAAGGGACTACTGGATTCACTTGAAACATCCAATGAGCAGGATGTGACCGAACACATTGTTGCACTAGAGCGGCTGCTCAATGCAGACTCTGCTGTCGTTGAAGAACTGGATCGGGTAAAGAAAGTAGATGCACCCGAGGAGGCTGTGCCAGAAAGAGTCAGTGAGTGTGCATCGCAACGCGATTCAGCGGAATCAATAAGTTCGGTGATTCATGATGCAGCGATCGTATCGGCAGTCGATAGCACTATTCGCGTTGATGTGTCTCTTCTTGACACACTCATGACTCGAGTCGGAGAACTTGTGCTCGCTCGAAACCAAATCCTGCAGTTCACAGGCGAGCTTGGCAACACCGATTTGCTGAGAACCACGCAACGCTTAAACCTCATTACGACCGAGTTGCAAGAAGGGGTCATGAAAACCCGCATGCAACCGATCGGGAATGTCTGGAGCAAATTCCCACGGCTGGTTCGCGACTTGGCAGTCATTTGCGGCAAGGAAGTGCGCATTGAAATGGAGGGCAAAGCCACGGAACTGGACAAAACCATCATCGAGGCCATCAAGGATCCCTTGACCCACCTTGTTCGAAACACCGTCGATCACGGCATCGAAAAGCCCGAGGTTCGCCGCTCCATAGGCAAACCGGTCGAGGGTTGCTTGACTCTTCGCGCTTTCCACGAGGGTGGCCAAGTGATTATCGACATATCGGATGACGGGGCCGGCCTCAATCTCGAACGCATCAAAATCAAGGCGATTGAAAAAGGCCTCGTAAGCCAAGAGCAAGTAGCGCGAATGCAGGAACAGGAGATTGCTCAACTCATTTTCTTGCCCGGTTTTTCAACGGCGGAGAAGGTTTCTAATGTGTCTGGCCGTGGGGTCGGAATGGATGTGGTGAAAACGAACATCGAGAAGATCGGCGGCTCGGTGGACTTGCAAACGCGGCCGGGACTCGGCACGACCGTTAAAATCAAGATCCCTTTGACGTTAGCGATCATTCCAGCATTGATCGTTTCCTGTGCGGGCAATCGCTTCGCGATCCCGCAAGTCAACCTCCTGGAATTGGTTAGGCTCGAAGGCGAACAAACCACGAAAAGCATCGAATGGATACAGGGAGCACCGGTCTATCGTTTGCGAGGCCGCTTGCTGCCACTGGTTTATCTTCGCAATGTTCTAAAGACCAATGTCGCGAGCGAGGCCCCTCAAGACGTGATCAACATTGTCATCCTTCGCGCGGATGATCGCCAGTTCGGTCTGGTTGTGGATCGCGTCAACGACACAGAAGAGATCGTGGTAAAGCCACTTAGCAAACAGCTAAAGGGCGTTGCGGTGTATTCTGGTACGACCATCATGGGGGACGGCAAAGTCGCGTTGATCTTGGAC
Source organism: Planctomycetaceae bacterium (assembly GCA_947463915.1). Lineage (GTDB taxonomy): Bacteria > Planctomycetota > Planctomycetia > Pirellulales > Pirellulaceae > JBKCUI01. The sequence continues at coordinate 1,447 of CANHVO010000075.1, read as the reverse complement.
GTTCTCGGTCTTGCTTATGCTTCACAAGTCATTTCCAAAATGCGAGATGGCGCCTTAGTGGATCCAAACGGGCGATCCAAAGATGCCAATGGAGAACCTCAGACGCTCATCATTCTTGGTACGGGTACCAGCCGTCGCCTCGCACTTCCCATATCGCAGGTAGCTCGACTAGAGAAGATTTCCAAAGAAGCCGTGGAATATGCGGACCAACAAGAGGTCGTTCAATATCGAGGAAAGATTCTACCGTTGATTCGGCTCGCAAGCTTCCTCGGACTTGAATCGAATGACACCTCGGAAGACAACTTGTTGAACGTTGTTGTCTACAACGAAAACGAACGCAGCTTTGGACTCGTCATCGACAAGATCATCGATATCGTCGAGACAAGTTTGCAAATCAATCACCCGTCGGCTCGTGAAGGACTTTTAGGTTCCGTCGTGATTCACGACCGCGTGACCGACCTCGTGGATTTACCGGCAGTTATTCGAATGATCGATTGCCCTTCACTAAGCCAACTTCCATCTTTCGTTTAGGGAACTAAATCATGTCCGCGACAAGTCAATCGCCTGCAAGTCAGTTGTGCACCTTTTACCTCGATAACCAGATGTTCGGGATCGACGTTCAATCGGTTCAAGAAGTAATACGGTACCAGCAGATGACGGATATTCCCTTGGCTCCGGATTCCGTTTGTGGGCTGATTAACCTGCGAGGCCAAATCGTCACAGCCATCGAATTGCGAAAGCGATTGGGGCTCCCAAATCGTCCTGAAGGCCAATTGCCAATGAATGTCGTTGTCCGAAGCGATGACGGTGCCGTTAGTTTGCTCGTCGACCAAATTGGTGACGTGCAAGAGAGTGACGAAGAGAATTTTGAGCCACCTCCAGAGACACTTCGTGGATCAACACGCCAGCTCATACGAGGCGCCTACAAGATGAAGGATCGCTTACTTCTTGTCCTTGATACTGAGAGAGTGATCGACGTTACTTCCAACGTCGATTAGCCAGCTGAAACCGCCCCGAAACCCGTCTAATAGTCCTTAAACCAAACCCAATTCAATCAAAAACCAGAGGAAACTATGTCCACCGTCACACGAACCACAAAGCCATCCACCAAGAAAACCACCGCAAGCAAGCCTGCAAGCAAAAAGGCAAGCAGCTTGGGGCTTGCTCATTACAAAGAGCAGGTGGATACGCTCAATACAGAAATGTCATTGCTCGCAGCTGAGAAAGCCTTGCTGCTCGCTGAAAAGGATGCGCTCGCCTCGCAAATCAATGAGCTCAATGTTCGTGTCGACATCATGAACATGACGAGTATCGTCTCAGAGTCAGACCTGAAAGGGGATATTCTTAACATCAATGAAAAGTTCATTGAGATTTCCAAGTACAGTCGAGAAGAGTTGATCGGTCATCCCCACAATACGACCAGGCACCCGGATATGCCTAAAGAAGT
>CANHVO010000074.1 GCA_947463915.1 Planctomycetaceae bacterium | reverse complement strand
GCTATCGGATGTAGCGAAACTCCGCACTCGAGAACAGGGAGTGAACCAATGCGGCGATCGCTGCTTCCTCAGGGCTCTTCGGCTCCAAATCTCCTCCAAGATTCTCGACCTTGAACTCGACGTCGCGACTATCTTCTGGTGCAGCCGCAGCAACCAATGCTCCAGCCTGAACGCCCTGATTGGCGACGGCGTTGGCTGGAGCATTGGCAGTGGCATTGGCGCTTGCGGGAGAAAGTGCCTTTGCCGCCGCTGCGGACTCAGAACTTGCGTCTGCGACCGCGACCTTCGTTGCTTCTTCTGGTTTTGAGGGTTTCAGGGAAGCAAACTGTGCCGAGTAGTCTTGCACGAAGCTGGTCGCCTTCTTGATCTCGTCGGCAGTCGGTTGTCGATGCAATACCAATCGATATGCCTGGGTAACTTGCTGGCCCACGGACGGCTCGTCGCTTCGCAAGCTTTCCGCAAAGACCAGCGCGTTCTTTCTAACAAACGTGTCGTTGAGCAAAAACAATGCCTGTGGTGCCACAGTGGTGTTCGTTCTCTTGCCAGTCACGAGCCCTTGTTCGGCGAAGTCAAAGACCTCGAGCGAGTTGGGTACGATCCCACGAACCAGCGGGAGATACACACTGCGAACCGTACTTTGCCCCGCGGACGTGAGTAACTCTTTGGCTTCCGCTCCATTGTTTCGAATCTCAATTACTGGAAGGTCTTTTGCGGCTGAGCCTTCGGGTCTCTTGCGATCCAACTTTCCAGCAACAGCCAAAACCGAGTCTCGGATCTCCTCAGCTTCGAGGCGACGCGGCGAGTGCCGCCACAACAAACGGTTTGCAGGGTCGACGGCAACGGCTTGCTCCTGACTACGAGAAGAAAGCTGGTAGGATCGTGTCAAAACCAAATGCCGGATCAACTTCTTGATCGACCAACCTTCATCGACAAACTTGTTGGCCAAGTAGTCGAGAAGTTCAAGGTGCGATGGAAGATCCCCGGTGCTGCCGAAATTGTCGACCGTCCGAACCAAGCCATCGGCGAACAAATGTTGCCACACGCGATTGACCGCCACACGCGATGTGAGTGGGTTTGATTTGTCGGTTAGCCATTTGGCCAATTCATACCGCCCGCTTCGACCTTCTTCGATCGGTCTGGCTGGAATCTTGTCCAACAATGACAGGAACCCGCGAGGAACGATCGGCCCAAGCTTTTCCGCTTCGCCGCGAATTCGAATTTCCGTATCACCAACGGTTTTGGCATCGCGAACTCCTAATGCCACAGGACCACTTTTGGCTGGATCCGTTAATGCCACGAGTTCCGCTTGCTTGCGCTGCATGGCTTGTCGAGCTTGCTGAAGCTTCTTGGCATGCTCCTCGCCTCGATCCTTTTGCTTAATGCTATCGCGAATTCCGGTAAACGTTGCTCGGGCGGCTTCGAAGTCAGCTTTCTTGGCCTCGATTTTCTGTTGGAGGTCTACGTCAGAATCGGTATTAACCTTGTCGCTCAACGCAATCAGTCGCGTGGGAACATAGTACGCGAGACCAGCCCCACCCATTTGATTGCGAAGCGAGTCACACAGCTCGGTGCTCGCGAAAATACCGGCTAAGGCGTAGTAATCGCGGCTTGCAATCGGATCGAATTTGTGATCGTGGCATCGAGCGCAACCAACGGTGAGTCCAAGCAACGAACGAGAGACAGTATCGATTTGCTCATCGACATTGTCCATGTCGTAACGGACTTTGAATCGCTGGTTCACGTCCTTGACACCGAGGGCCAGAAACCCGGTTGCAGTCAACTGCTCTCGCTTCTCTCCCAGCGAACTGGCTGGCAGTAAATCTCCAGCTATTTGTTCCTGAATGAACTTGTCGAAGGGTTTGTCCCGATTGAACGAATCGATTACGTAGTCGCGATAGCGCCAAGCGTGTGGATAGGGAAGATTGCGTGCCGAACCAGTGGATTCGCCGTATCGAGCCACATCCAGCCAATGGCGCCCCCAACGTTCGCCAAATGCGGTTGACTCCAATAGCTTGTCAACCACGTTTTCAATGGCCTTCGGTGATTCATCGAGCAAGAACGAGTACACTTCCTCTTGAGTCGGAGGAAGACCTGTCAAATCGTAGGTGAGCCGACGAAGCAAAACGGATTTGCTCGCATCCTCGACGGGAGCTAACTTGTTCTCTTCCAGTTTGGCGGCAACAAATTTGTCGACGTCGGTCTTCGCCCAAGTGTTTCCATAAGATCCCGCTGGGAGTTCCGGCGGAGAAACTTTTTGCAGTGGCTGCCAAGCCCAATGACTTTCCTTGAGGTCTGAATTCGGAACCGCCCCGGGCTCGAGCGTCTGATCAAGTCCTTTCGGAATGACCAAAGGAGGCCAGGCTGCCCCGTCGTCGATCCAAGCCTTGAGATCGGCGATTTGCGACTCGCTTAAACGATGATCAGGAGGCATCGTCTTGGAGTCATCTGGGTGCGTAACGCGTTGAATCAAAACGCTTTTGGCTGAGTTGCCAGGCAAAACAGCCTGCCCGTTGCGGCCCGCATTGGTAATTGCCTTGTAGTCATCCACTCGCAGTCCGCCAGCCTCTTTATGGTGCTCGGAATGGCACACGTAACAATTCTCAACGAGAATCGGCCGGATCTTTTTCTCAAAGAACTCGATCTGCGCGTCGGTGGGTTTATCCGCTTCATTTGCGAACGACAGGGGTATCCACAACATGCTTGAACTTGCCGCCAGGGCAAAAGTATATCTTCGGAGAGCTTTTTTCATTTCACTTGTTCATTCCGTTCGAATACGGATGCATCATTGCAAGCCGTAGATTGTGTGTAGTTCGCTGCTGTGGTCAGCTCGCACTGATCTTTTCTTTCTCTTGTGTTTGCTACTTCGAAATCGTGAGCGTGACCCCTGATGAAGGGACCGTCACGTTTAACCCCGAAGTCTCGAAACGGAGATACTTTTTGTTGATCGATTTGGCCGCCAATTTTTTGTGGTCGTAGTCGTCATCGGAGATAACGATGCGAGCTTCGTACTTGCCAAGCTTGGCACCTACTACGACCTTGCCATCTTCCAAGGTGTCGACTTTGAATGTCCCGTCCGGTTTGATTTCACCGAAGGCATGCAAGGAAGCATCGGCTGAAGATCGCAATTCAATGGTGTCGCCAGCGAACACGAACTCGCCACCTTGGTACAAAACCTTGCCATCAAGCGACTGCAGCCCCTGAGGACTGCAGCCAACCGTTGCCACAACAACGAAAGCAAGCAAAGTTGTTTTCCATATTGCGACTTTCATTTTGGTTGTCCTCACGGCTATTGCACCACGCTAACCACGCCACCGTCGTCCCGTGTCACCAACTTGGTAAGGACATCGAGTTCCGTACTATTGGAAAGCGACTGCACACTTCCATCCCCCAGCACAAACTGGCACAATCCAGTGTGAGCACTGCCGAAGCTGGAATTGGCCAGAGGTGGCGTTTGAGCTCTTGCCGGAAGGAGTGGTCGCTCCTCAATGGTCGAGCCGCTTACATATCTGCCCATCATGCGGCGGTGCGTGTTCCTAACAGCGCTAAATCCGCTTCGATCTTCGTTCTTGCCTCGCAGTGAATTTGGACGGATATGCTTCTCGCCAAAAATGGTTGTGTTGCTAGTGCCGTCCGTCAGACTCGCAAACCTGATTTGAGGCTTCCACTTGTTCAAGTATGGCTTGCCTGCGGCGTCTGTCGTGATCAGCTCGGGAACTCCAGGAATGATCGCTCCTGTCGAATTGGTATAGAGAGCTGCTGTACCGAAGCTAGCAGCGTAATCCGTTAACGCACCACCCGGAGTAGCAAAATCGCCAACGCTCAAAACAGCCTCTGGACGAGATGGGCACAGATAAAACGGCAACTGACTCTGATAAGCGGTCTTCGGCCAGTCCGCGACGCGATAATGGGTGTCGATCAAGTTGTACTGATTGCCTGCCTCGACGTAGGGCATAATGATCGCATTCCAAGTCGGCCAGCTATTCAACGCATCGGAATTGTCACCGATGAAGGCTGGCGGCAAGAACTTGAACGCGCTCTCAAAATTGAGTGTTGCCAGACCAATCTGCTTTAGATTGTTCGAGCATTGCATCCGTCTGGCAGCTTCGCGTGCTGCCTGAACAGCCGGCAACAGAAGACCGACAAGAATCCCGATAATCGCAATGACAACGAGCAACTCAACCAAAGTAAACGCCCTTCGACCAACAAACGGTCGTCTGGCTGCACGTGAAAAGGTTTTAGACACTTGAGGAACCTCTACAGGAAAGAGTAAATAGGATCGGCGATCCAATCGCCGATGATCTGACAGACAAAATGACTGAGCAAAGCACGCAGGCTTTGCGTCACCAAAAGACAAAAGGGGCGAGGGAATCACAAACGCATTGCAGCGGGCACGGCGAATCCATGCGGTCAACTGAGGAAGCCCTCGCTTACTCGCAATCGATCTCCGATTTGCGTGCGTCGCTTCGGGGACGCGATGCGAAACAGGTGTAGCTGATCGCAACCTGACAATCTCAATTAAGTTTTGAAGTTTCACTGGAGTTCTCGATAGGAAAAACTTGGCTTAAGTCAACGGAAGTCTTTTCGTACTACGCATCAAAAGGCAGACGAATATCCGTGCGCAAACGACACCACCAACCAGAGCGCGAATACACAACTCGGATTGACAATTCAGAGCGGCACAAGAAGACAAAGCAGGAACGCCACGGCGAGCCTTTTCAGCACCAAGCACCTACCAAGGTAGCTTGAAGCAAAGCGATACACCGAAGCCGAAAACCATTGCTACAGAACGCAACAACAACAACGCGTACACGTGTTCGTGCGTCGAATGGATAGCAAGCGCAGATGACGGAAGACTAAATTCCGAGGAGATAGCTGAAGGGGCATACGTGGAACTCCATGTCCGATTCGTAAGCCTCTGGTTGACCAGTGGGTATAGGTGATTGAAGAAGGTGAGTGACTAACGCACGCCAAGTTCGCTCGCTGGTGCTCCAGTGTATCGAGTTGTTCGGCGTTGCGACTACTATCACTATTGCAATCGGTGTTCCAAACATCTGGGAGGCGAATTAAATTCACAAGTTCTCCTTGATGGATGCGATTTCGTAGTTCGGGTGCTTCAAAATCTTTGGCCACCCAGGGCTGAGGCCCCAGCGGTCTAGGAGGCCGTCTCGATTGTTCAGAAAAATGTTTAGCCGTGTAATTCTTAACGGCGACAGTTCCTAGCTGCGGGGCTCGCGGGCCTGTTGATATAGTCGTTTGACCGTCAGCCGAAGACGTACTCTGCTTCGTTTGACAGTACGCCTAGGGCTGACTGTTAAACGAAGTGCAATTGCACAAGTGTTGAATCAACAGGCCCCTCGCCCCACCGTGGGTCGCTCTTGCCGAGAGCGACCTTTGCGACACAATTGCCAGCAAAACATCCCGTGTAATACGACAGCAGGCCGTCATTTCTGACGGCCTGCTGTGTTCTATGATGGAGAATTCATTTGAAGCTGTTAGCTTTAGATGACCTTGCCATCTTCACGGGAGAGCTGGTATGAGGTTAGAGTTTACTTCAGTTCAAACGGCTGTAGCTCATTGTTGCCAGCTTTGATTTGAACTTGCAGATCCGTTGTGTCGAGGGCCGCATACTTCGCCGGCAAATCATTGGGCTTGGCAACGATCGTGTCCTTGGAAATCGAAACTTCATTGTGGACGATGGTTACCTTGTAGTTTCCTGCGGGTACCCCGTCCCCTTGAACGTTGGTCCATGCGACAAATTTACCGTCCGCCGACGTTTTAGCCTTTGGCCGAACCGAGTCAGGAACCGAACGGTCTTCTGGAAAAAAAGAGAGTTCGGCGTTGTTGACAGGAGCACCTTTGAACATCACTTTCCCCGTTGTCGGGTGTGTTGTTTCCCAAGGTTTCGACGGCGTGCAGCCGGACAATGTTGCGAGCGCGAACAGACCAACGAGACCGAATGCGGTTCGGCTTGAGCCAGTCTTCAACAGTATTCCTGAAGCCAAAATCAGATCTCCAACTATTTTCAAAAACAAAGAAAAATGGGGCTGATTCTTCACCAGCCCCAAGTAAAAAATGAAAACCGATCGAACAACTACTGTTCACTGACGGTTTCGCCACCGTTGGGTGTCGCAAGGCTGATGAAGCTTCGGAAGTCGATGCTATCGCTAACAAACTGAACCGAGCCGTCACCGCGTGTGAAATTTGCTCCGCCAGTGTGGAACGAGTATGGAGCACCTGTTCCGTGCGTCGCAATGGGCAAACCAAGAATCGTTGCTGCTACTCCTTGACTTGTATAAGTCAAACCTCGAAGGTTGTGTCCGTTGGTTGTGTTGAAAGAAATGGTTCCCCCGAGCACTCCGCGTGGATCGTTTGTTTGACCAAAGAGAATGATGTCACTGGCTGGACGTGACCACCCGCCGGAATTCAGTCGGTCGGTGTTGGATGATGAGGCGTCCGTATCAAGCAACGCATTGCCGCCCGTCAGTTTCCTTCGCTTTACGTAGACGAAGGGTCGACCAGAGGATTCTGCAATCGCGATCGTGTTCGAGAGACCGTCAGTGACGTTGGCAAATGTTGCACCTTTGTTGGTTTGCAAGCCGGTGCTCGCATTGATGGTGGCATTTTTTGGAAAGAAGCCCCGAGTATAGGTGTAGGGTGGGTTTACACCGGCGAAAGACTCAGCAGGATCTCGATACAAATCTGGGGCGCTAGTCAAGCCGAGCAGTTGCGTGAAAACCCCTGGGGCAATGCCGAAAATCGGCGAATAGTCGGTCGTTGATGCGATCCCTGGAATATAGGCCGACACCGTACCTGGAGGAGCGGTGTCGAGCACGCCACCATCGGGGTTCGATGGGCAAACGAACGAAGGAACTCTCGTTTGAGACAAAGGAATGTTCGTTCCACTGTTCCAATTGATGGCTTTGTTGTATTGGTTGAATATCGTGCTCTGCTCAATATATGGGAGCAAATCGGTTAAAACCGAAACGCGACTCTGTTCTCCTGAGCCCGAGATGTTGGACGGTGGCCGAAGACTTGTGGGGAGCGCTCGCCGCGCGCTTTCAAAGTTATGAACAGCCAAGCCGAGCTGCTTCAGATTGTTGGAGCACTGCATTCGCCGAGCTGCTTCCCGAGCAGCTTGAACGGCCGGCAGCAACAAACCAACCAAAATACCGATAATTGCAATGACGACAAGAAGCTCAACCAAAGTAAAAGCACTTCTCAATCTTCCTGTATTTTTTCTCATAATGTCTTTCAGTTCAACTGCGTACGCTCTGGATTTCCAGTCGCTTGAGCATGCGAAAAATGCAAAAATCCTCTCGGTTGACGAGTCGGACTGAAATTGAAGTGCTTTGCTAGCTTGGACGGGAGTTGCGACTCAACCGCACTTTTTCCGTGCGATCGATTTGAACCACAACTCCATCCTGAACAATCACATTGACACTCCCAAACTTGAGGCCCCGTAGGGCGCCTCCAATTTGCTCCAAAGAGGATCGCAATTCCTGTTCCGAAGATTGGCTGTTTGTCAAATTGTCCCGAAAAGATTTTGAAGAATGATCGTTGCTCATAGCGTCGGCCTTGCCAAGGAATGGTTGGATGGTTGAATTCATAAGTGACGACTGAACGTCTTTGGAGAGTGATTGGGGATAAATCTAAATAGTGAAATCGGGGACGAAAACTCGGGCCTTATTCGGATGCACGAAAACAGAATCACCTAATTGCAAATGGAGTTCCTGAAGTTGTTCCATGGAGACATCAACACGAATTTCTTCTTTGCTACTCAGTTCCAGAGAGATCTTGGCGTGTACCCCCGCTCGATTGATGCGGGTGACGGTGGCCGCCATGCTCGATTTGCCAGTGGGAGTGCGGTCGATAGAAATATCGTTGGGACGGACATAAACGTTGGCTTTCTCCCCGTCCGGAATGGACTCACGAGAACCTCCAACTTGAATATTCTCGAGCACCGGTTGCCCTTGATTAACGCGACCGTGAAAGACGTTGACGTTTCCGAGGAAGTCGATCACGAATTCCGATGCGGGTTGATGAAACACATCATCCGGCGCACCGACTTGTTCGATTCTCGCTTGGTTCATGACCACCACGCGGTCAGAAACTTCCAGCGCCTCTTCTTGATCGTGTGTGACTAGGATTGTCGTTGTGTTCAGCTCATCGTGTAGACTTCGCAACCAGTCTCTCAAGCCTTTCCGGACCTTCGCATCCAATGCACCGAAGGGTTCGTCCAACAGAAGTACCTGCGGTTCGATTGCCAATGCTCGAGCCAGGGCAACACGTTGACGCTGCCCACCGGAAAGCTGCTTGGGGAAACGATTGCCAAAGCCTTCCAACTGAATGAGATTGAGCAGTGAATGCACTTTGTCTCGAATGGCGGATTCGGCAGGACGTTGCGAACGCGGACGCACACGCAATCCAAAGGCGATGTTTTCAAAGACACTCATGTGCTTGAAGAGAGCGTAGTGTTGGAATACAAAGCCAACTTTCCGATCGCCGACTGGCTTTCGAGCGACATCTTCACCAAAGAATAAAACTTGGCTATCGGGATTGGGGTCGGGCGATTCCATCCCAGCGATAACTCGTAGAAGTGTTGTTTTTCCCGAACCAGAAGGTCCGAGCAACGAGATGAGTTCACCGTTTTCGATCTTCAGCGAGATATCCTTGAGGGCGGTGAACGAGCCGAAGCTCTTGCTGATGTTTTTGATTTCGATGCTCATTAGGATACCTCTGTCGTTTTCGACTCAAGTGACGAAATGGATTCTTGTTCTAGTTTGCGTTCTAGCAGGCTCTTGCCTACCAAAGTGACAACCCCGAGCAACGCCAAAATCGAGGCCATGGCGAACGCGGCAACGGAGTTGTAGTCGTTGTAAAGAGCGTCGATATGCAATGGGAGGGTGTTGGTTCCACCGCGAATGTTGGAGGACACCACCGATACCGCACCGAACTCTCCCATGGCTCTGGCGTTGCACAACAGGACACCATAGAGAACACCCCATTTGATATTCGGAAGCGTAACGCGCCAGAAGGTTTGCCAGCCATTTGCTCCTAAGGAAATTGCAGCCCATTCCTCTTCGCTCCCTTGTTCTTGCATGAGCGGAATCAACTCGCGAGCTACGAACGGGAAGGTCACGAAAATAGTTGCAAGGATGATTCCAGGGACAGCAAAAATGATCTGAATTCCATGCGCCTCTAGCCACTTGCCAAACCAACCTTGCATCCCAAAAACGAGGATGTAAATCAGCCCCGAAATGACAGGCGAGATGGCAAAAGGCAAGTCGATCAGAGCAATCAACAAGCCTTTACCGCGGAAGTTAAACTTGGCAATAGCCCACGATGCTGCGATGCCGAAGACCAAATTCAGTGGAACTGCGATGCCTGCCGCCAAGCAAGTCATCGTGATGGCTCGTACGGCGTTTCGATCTTGAAAAGCTTTTAAGTAAGCCGTTAGCCCTTTGCGAAAAGCCTCGAAGAATATGACACCGAGTGGCAAAACCAGCATCAAAGCGACGAAGGCAACCGAGATCGTAATGACTGTGGTGCGCACCCATAACGGGTCATTGCTTCCTGTCTGAAGATCTTTTGCGTTAACAGACATGGGTTATGCCCTCCCCGTCATACGCTGCGACCACCACTGAATTCCCTGAACCACCAGCAAAATCAAAAAGGTGACGCTCAGCATTACGACTGCGATCGCAGCCGCACCAGGAACATCGGCATCGTCGAGTTTGCTAATAATCAGCAGCGAGGCGATTTCGGTTTTCATCGGAATGTTACCCGCTACGAAAATCACACTTCCGTATTCACCCAAGGCCCGAGCAAAAGCAAGCGTGAAACCGGTCAACAGGGATGGCATCAAGGACGGAACAATGATTCGCCAAAAAGTCTGCCATCGGTTGGCCCCCAAACTGGCAGCTGCCTGTTCGGCTTCGCCGTCGAGCTCCTCGAGGGCCGGTTGCAAAGTTCGGACGACGAATGGCAAGCCGATAAACGTCAACGCGATCACGATTCCAAGCGGAGAGATGGCGGTCTTGATTCCATACGGAAGCAGGTGTTTTCCGATCAAGCCTGTTGGAGCGTAGATAGCCATCAACGCGATGCCGGAAACAGCCGTCGGCATGGCAAAGGGCAAGTCGATGATGGCGTCCAATAGCTGTCGACCTGGAAAACGATAGCGGACAATCGACCATGCCACCAAAGCGCCAAAGACGGTATTGATCAGGGCCGCTATCAAAGATGCTCCGAAGGTCAATCGATAGGCGGCGACCACGCGTCGCGAAGTGATCGTTTCGTAAAAGTCATTCCAATCCATGGTCGCAGCCTTCAAAAACAAGGCGGACAATGGAATCAGAACGATTAGAGATAGATAGAGCAATGTGTAGCCCATGGTCAGCCGGAACCCCGGCAACATGGCTTTCGATCGTGCGTTGTTGGACATGAATTTCCCTTGCTTTTCTAGCATCAGGTTTGATTTTGCAGAGAGGAACTATTTGCGATCCGCTTGGTAGATTTGATCAAACACGCCGGTGCGATCCTTGAAGTGGACTTCATGGGCTTCGTCCCAACCGGAAACCAAGTCCGTCAACTGAAACAGAGTTAACTTCGCGAAGACAGCCTTTTGCTCATCCGAGAGCAGGTCATTATTGCGAGGTCGGTAATAGTGCTTGGCTGCCAATTGCTGCCCTTCGGATGAATAGAGGTAACTAAGGTAAGCGTTGGCAACCTCGGTGGTACCATTGGCTTGAGCATTTTTGGAAACAACTGCGACCGGTGGCTCGGCCAAAATACTCATGGGAGGAACCACCATTTCAACTTGATCGGTTCCAAGTTCCTTGAAGGCCAGAAACGCTTCGTTTTCCCACGTGAGCAAAACGTCTCCGATCGATCGCTGAATAAATGTGTTGGTAGCAGCTCGAGCTGATGCGTCTAACACTGGGACGTGGAGATACAAGTCGCCCATGAAGGACTTGGCCTTCGCGATGGCCGCGTCCACTTCTGCTTTTTTGCTTGAGTCTTTTAAGGCCTCTAGGCTGCCAAGTTCACGATGGAGTGCAAAGCCCCATGCCGCCAAATAGTTCCAACGTGCTCCGCCCCCCGTCTTTGGGTTGGGCGTAATGACCTCGACACCGTTCTTGACCAGATCGCCCCAGTCTTTGATCCCCTTGGGATTTCCTTTGCGGACCAAGAAGACAATGGTTGAGGTATAGGGCGAACTATTGTTCGGAAATTTGCTCTGCCAGTCCCCTTCAATGAGATCGGTCTGTTTCGCGATGGTTGCGATGTCGCCCGCGAGGGCCAGTGATACGATATCGGCTTTCAGACCTTCGGTGACTGCGCGGGCTTGTTTGCCCGAGCCACCGTGCGACTGATCGATTTCAACGTTGTCTCCCGTCTTTTCTTTCCAGTGCTTTGAGAAAGCCTGGTTGAACTCCGAATAGAACTCTCGCGTCGGATCGTAGGAGACATTCAGTAGCTTGACGGTCTTGCTGCCGGTCGTCCCCGCGTTTGGCGAGTTGCTATTGCTACAGCCTATGAGGCTCAGCACGATTAGCGGAACGAAAAATGCGTTGATTCGATTCACGGTCATTTCAGGATTCGATTGGGTTGAAGGATTTGATCACGGAATTTTGGTTTTCAATCCCGCTCAATCCTTACAACGCAACCTCTGGGCCAATCCGGAATGCATCCATCCGTGCCAGCAAAGTTCTCCCAATTCAACAAAAAATCAAAAGCTAGCAAATGAGACCATCTTATTACACGGCTCGGCCGTTATATTAGATGGTCCGCCGTGTTATTTGCTGGAAGTGGTTCCCGACTTTAGAAACAAGAAAATGCAAGAACTGGAACTGGTAACCTCCCTGTTGAGCGCCTGGGAGTCGGCTGTGGTTGAGCTCGGAAACCGGAATCCGCTCGATAGCCATTTGGCGAGGATACAGGGGTTCGCTCCGATCGACTCAATCGTCCTGCAATTGGTTGATGCCAATGCCAAGAGCCTCAAGGTTGTACTGGTTGCCGGAGGAGGCTCAGGACAATCTGCCCTGGACGCAACGTTGATTTGTTCCGAGGCAAAGTGGTCGAGCGTGAACGATTGGTGCAGGACGGGCAAACTCATCCAACAAGCGGGTGCGAAGAGAACCGGTAAGCTTCATACTCTGACTCCGGAAGCAATTGACAACCAGGTTTTCGCATTACCTCTTCGACCTTCGCGTGAAGAATGTAGCGATACGGAAGTTCCCGTTGGAGCGGCTGTTTTTGAAATTGCTTCGAATCGAATCTTGAGAGAGGAGCATTTTCAATGGTTGGAACGATGGAGCCCAATCCTTTGGTGGGTCCTGGAGCGGACGGTTCGCAAACGCTGGCCTGAACTGTTCGGCGGTGCTCCTGCAGCCAACTTAAGCGCCGTTTCCATCGCACAGTCGGATGAGGCTCGCGAGGCTATCGTGGGGTCCGAAACGGGACTGCGGGCGGTGATGGAACGAGTACGAATCGTAGCGCCGTCCGATATGCCTGTTTTGATCCTGGGCGAAACAGGAACAGGGAAAGAGGTGGTGGCTCGGGCGATCCACGGGCGTTCGCCGCGAAGCGCCAAACCGTTCATTCGCGTGAATTGCGGCGCTATTCCTACGGAATTGATCGATTCTCAGTTGTTTGGGCATGAGCGAGGCAGCTTTACAGGTGCCTCGGATCAGCGCAAAGGATGGTTCGAACGGGCGGATGGCGGAACATTGTTTCTCGATGAGATCGGCGAACTTCCGTTGGCTGCGCAGGTTCGATTGTTGCGCGTGCTTCAGGACCATCAGATTGAACGCGTTGGTGGTCAAGAGCATATCCACGTCGACGTTCGCATTGTGGCCGCCACGCACCGAGATCTCTCCGCAATGGTGCACAGTCGATCGTTTCGCGAAGACCTATGGTATCGCATCAACATGTTTCCGATCTTGTTGCCTGGATTGCGGGAAAGGGTAGAGGACATTCCTTCGCTGGTCAGGCACTTTGCCAAACGAGCGGCCGATCGATTTGGGTTGCCTTATGTCGAACCATCTCTGGCCGACATCAAGCAACTCATGGATTATCGCTGGCCAGGTAACATACGGGAGCTTCAAGCGGTGATGGACCGGGCGGTGATTTTAGGCGGCGGCTTGAGATTGGATGTTGCCATGTCGTTGGGAAACGCGTTTATTCAGCCTCCCGTTTCGTTTCCGAGTTCGGATGAACCCACGTTTTACGAAGTCATACCAGAGTCTTCGTCGATAACCCCTCCGACATCTCGGCCAACACCTCAAGCCGAAGACGATGGCCCTGTCGATTCGCTAAACTCCGCCATCGTTCGGCATATTGAGCGCGCTTTGGCTGCAACGAACGGTCAAGTCGAAGGCAACCGAGGTGCCGCCCAATTGCTGGGCATCAACCCGCATACCCTGCGAGCCAAGATGCGTAAGCTTGCAATCGATTGGGATCGATTCCGGCGTTGAGTGGGTCACACTTGCCGAGTGTGACCTTGTGTGGAACATTCTTTATTCGATGTCTTGCAATTGCTTGGCAGTTCAAGTCAAAACAAATCGAGCGCGCGTTCTGCGATACAATCGCGAATGCGATGACATTTTTCAGCCTGAGGTAAAGTTCGCACCGCGAACGAAACCCCAGGTATTACGCCCCCAATTGCTCCAAAGCTCTGAAGGTGCGGCATTGGGCGTTAAGCATTCCTCAACCAGATGCAATGTTGCTTATCAGGCAAAGTAGATTCCGTGGGCATGCCGTCGCTTCGCGACTCAAAGACAATCCGTTCATGGCCGCCCACGGATTTCAACCGTGGCTTTAAAATACCACTGCTCCGCAGTTCAGCCCAAAGACCCTCGTGTTCGTGAATACCACTGGTCGCATCCGGCAGATGCGACCCACTTTGGCTACACTCACTTTGGCAAAATCCAATTAGGATTTGAGCTTTTGCCGAATGCGATCGGCCATGCGTTCGAGGTCGATATCCTTGGTTAAGTCCTCTTCGGTTTTCTTGCACGCATGCATAACAGTGGTATGGTCTCGGCCTCCGAAGTACTCTCCAATGTTTTGAAAAGACATGTCGGTCCACTGCCGCATCAGTAGCATAGCCAGTCCACGCGCTCGGACGACGCTGGACTTTCGGCCTGGACCTCGCAATAGCTCCATCGTGACCTGCAATTCTTTTGCGACCGCCTTGGCAATATCGGAAGCCGTCGGTCCTTTTGCGATTTGCGAATCGACAAGCTTGTCTATGAGGCGTTTTGATTCCTTTTGAGAACGGTCTGGGGACACGCGATTTTGATGCGACCAGCGTATGAGAATCCCCTGCAGTTGCAATGGAGACATTCCATCCTGCAATTGCGAGCTGAGCGCATCCAGATCTTTTTCGTTGATTTTGAACTGGAGATTGGAGGCCAGTCGTCGCATGATCTCGAGCCTGGTCGCACTCGATGGCAGATTGACTTGCATGGAGTGACCTCCGTTGAGACGGCTCGACAAAGAGAGCCTCAGTTTGGGCACTAGATTGGCCAGTTCGAGAGCCGTCGCAATGATGGCTGCTCCCTCGTTGGTCAAGCGTTCAATGGTCGCAACCATTTCTTCTTGTGCTGCTGGCTTGGTCGCGAGTTCATGGATGTTGTCGACAACAAGACAATTGCATTGCCGATGAAGCTGGCGGAAACGGTCCATATCGTCCGCTTCGATGGCTCGCGTGAAGGCTTTTGCAAAGTCCGAGCCGCTGGTCATGGTGACGGTTCGATTGTTGGCTTCGTTGGTCCATCGAGCCGCGATCGTCAGGGCAAGTGCCGTTTTTCCGGCGCCGCTTGGCCCATAAAGGTAGAGTGGGGAGCGGTTTACAAGTTGTTCGATACCAGTTGGGGAGAGGCATTCGGCTACGAGCTGGTTTTCGGGGCCGGCGACAAAGACGTCGAGAAGTGGCGTGGCTCCAATGAGGCTTGCGAACGACCCTTTTCGCATTCGGGGTTGCTGGAGGGTAACGACGGTTACAGAGTCATTGAGCCAATTCATCGGAGCCAATTCATCGGTGCCAAAAATCAGTACCGCAGTCGAAAAGCAATCTATGTTGAATGCTTTATTCTGCGGTATCTAGATACGGGTCTTGCCCCATCTCCCTTTGAATCTTAGTTCGTTCCTTCTCGTGATGCAGCAATGCCATACGATCTCGGAAGTGTTTCCTTTCAACTTTTCGCTGGGCAGTCTTGAATTGGCCTGCTTGGCCATTCAACGAACCGCCAGATTTCCCTTTTAACTTGAGTTTTTCGGCGGGTTTTGTTCCGAAACCGTTCCGTAGGATGTCATCGTCCATGGACAAATACTGACGGTATGTTCCGGGATCTCCCTGTCGACCGCAACGTCCAATCAGCTGCCGATCAATCCGAGCTGCGTCGTGGAGTTCGGTACAAATCACCATCATGCCACCAATTTCGCGGACGTCATCTTCCAATTTGATGTCCGTTCCTCGTCCTGCCATGTTGGTCGCTACCGTGATTTGCCCTTTGCGACCGGCGTTAGCCACGATCTCCGCTTCGCGTTCGATTTCGTGCGCATTGAGCACTTGTACTTTCAAGTTTTCTTTGCGCAACATATCCGCCAGGATGGAGGATTTGTCGATAGAACGTGTGCCGATCAAGACTGGGCGGCCAACGGCATGCACCTCCACCACTTCCTTGACAATGGCTTTGAATTTCTCTGTCATGTCGTGGCAGACAATGTCCGGGAGACGCTTACGTTTCGGAGGACGATTTGTTGGAACTTGAACCACCGGCGTTTTATAAATGCGTCGGAGTTCGCCGGCGCTGGTTGCCGCGGTACCCGTCATTCCTGCCAAGTAGCGATAACGCAAGAACAGATCTTGAACCGTAATCCGTGCTGCCTGCCCTGTCGGAACGGTAACTTCGATTTTCTCTTTGGCTTCGATGGCTTGGTGGATACCATCTCGCCATTTTCGTCCTTCCGCCAATCGGCCCGTGAACTCATCCACGATCACAATTTCGCCATCGACGACAACATACTGTCGTTCCAAGTGGAAGTCGCGATTCACTTTGATGGCCCGTTCGATGTACTCATACAGGTCTACCAGAGCAGCCAATCGAATGTCTTCGCTGCGTGGGAGCGAGCGGACATACTGGCGTCCCTTGGAGTTCAACTCAATTTTGCGGGAGTCTTCTTCGATCGTGAAGTGTTCTTTCAGGACAAACGATGGTGCATGCTCCGCTGCCCACTTGAACGTCGCTATGACCACATCGCGAGACTCATCACCAAGAGAACCGATGATCAATGGTGTTCTCGCTTCATCGATCAGAATGCTATCCGCCTCGTCGACCAGACAGAAGTGCATTCCGCGTTGCACCGGCTGTTCACCGGCTGAGGTCCATCGCTCTTGGGAACCGCTACCGAGGAAGTCATCGACGGCTCTTCCCTGAGCACGCATCAGCAATCGATCGCGGAGGAAGTCGAAGCCAAACTCCTTTGCGGTCCCATAGGTGACATCGGCTGCGTATGCCTTGCGTCGTTGATCTTGATCGAGTTGGGTCAGTACGGTGCCGACACTCATGCCCAAGATTTGGTAGAGAGGCTTCATCCACTCGGCATCGCGTTCGGCCAAATAATCATTAACCGTAGCCAGGTGTGCGCCTTTGCCGAGCAGCGAGTGGAGCGCCAAAGGCAACGTGGCTGTTAACGTTTTCCCTTCACCTGTTTGCATCTCAGAAATGCAACCGTGAAACAAACAGATTCCCCCGAGTATTTGCGCGTCGTAGTGCCGCATGTTGAGCGAACGTCGTCCGGCCTCACGGATCAGCGAGTAGGCTTCGGGTAGCAGAGTCGAAAGAGGCTCACCGCTTTTCGATCGATACACCAGCGAGAGCGCTTCTTTGCGCAGC
The DNA here is from genome assembly GCA_947463915.1 of Planctomycetaceae bacterium. Lineage (GTDB taxonomy): Bacteria > Planctomycetota > Planctomycetia > Pirellulales > Pirellulaceae > JBKCUI01. The sequence goes on along the minus strand of CANHVO010000074.1, from coordinate 6,007 downwards.
TGTGGTTCGGTTAATTCTCGGCGGTGGTTTTCCCATGCATTCACGGCTCGGGTTTGGTCCAGCCACTGATTGATCTTGTATTGGGCGACACCAGGTATGACCCACCCAGCGGACACATGCGGACGGCTTGGAAGGTGCAGTTTGCGATCGCCAGCTAATTTATCGGCGTTTGACGTGGACGGTTTTTCTGGAGCAGGATCAAGCAAACTGGACATGGATTTTTGGGATGTGTCCCGCCCGCAAGGCGGCGTGTTTGTTGGGAAAGTCAGAGTCGCTGAACGTCAACGCCTCAATCTCTTTATTGTACGTATGGCTGTGCCGATCGTCTTGGATTTCGCTGGAGCAATTTATTCAAAGTGTTTTCGCCTGGGGTTTTTCACACGAAAATCCGGTTCAGGCAATTTAGGAAGCTTGGGGAGATTGTGCCGCATGTTCCTATTTGTCCTCAGATTCCTAGGAATCATGCCGATCCAATTATGCGAACGGTACGCAAGCCATCGCTTAGCGAGAAAGAAATTATGAGAAAAAACCGAATTAAGCTGACCCTGATCATTGCCTCTCTGTGTGGAACCTGTAGTTCCGTTAACACTTTGGGACAAGACTACTCCACTTCAGGCCCCATCTCGAGCGTTGGTCGCATCGGTGACGGCGGCGTACAGTCAACAGCCGCAGAGGCTGCACTCGCACAGGACGCTCGACCTGCGGCGTTTCGTTCGAATGTAGTAGCGGATAACGGAATGGTTGAATCCCATTCCAACACTCCCGTAAGTTACTCCTCACCCTCGATGGGGACTTCAGAATATGTCGGCACCTATGGAGCGGCACCATGCGGCACATCGGTCTGCTCAACCGGTTGCAGCAGCCCTTCGTCAGGCTGGTTCGAAAGTGAAACCCTTCTTTGGTGGCCAAAGAGTGTTTCCGGAACGCCTTTCGTCGTGGGCGGAAACAGCCAAACCGTTCTCCCAACGAACCCCTTAGCTGGCGGCCCCAACAATCAAATCGGCAACGATATGTTGGTGGGGATGAGGCTCAATACGGGTGTTTGGACCGATTGCAATCAAAACTTTGGTATCGGAGCCCGCGGTTGGGGAATACTCTCCGATGGCACAAACAAAACGTATACGAACGGTGGAAATTCGACCGGCGTTCCATTCTTCAATACGTCCATCGGCGCTCCTGATACCTACTTGATCAATTTTCGAGACGGTGCCAACGGTGCCAACACGGGAACGATTCAAATCAAGAACGACCTGGACCTAGTGGCTGGCGAATTGTACGGACGAGCACTTCTGCTTCGAGAAGGAAATAGTCGCGTAGACTTGCTCGGGGGCTACACGTTTGCTCGATTGGACAGTGAGTTTGGTCTGCGAACTCAGTTCACCGACGGAATCACCAACTTGGTCCAGAATGGTACGGTCTTTACGACCCAAGATACGTTTGGAACCAAGAACCAATTCCACGGCGGTCACATCGGATTGTTGAACGAAGTTTCCAAGGGGCGATTTAGCTTCTCCGCGCTCGGTAAAGTGGCATTAGGAAACATGAACCAGTCGAGCACGATCAGCGGTCGGTCGACGGAAACAGCTCCTGGACAAGGGGCTGTGGCCACGGGACGTGGATTGTTCGCTCAAAGCAGCAACATCCGCACGATCACACGGGACCAGTTCACCTTCCTGCCAGAAGCGGGTGCCAAGATGAAGTACAAGCTTCGAGGTGCCGAACTGGGCTTGGGTTACTCGTTGCTGGTGTTCCCAAGCGTCGCCATGGCTAGCGGGCAAGTCGATCGCAATGTGGATATTAATCCAGCAGTCGTGGGTAACCCAGCTGCACCAGCAAGTCGCTTGATTAACGAGACCTTCTTCCTGCACGGTCTCGATCTCGGCGTGACCTTTAAGTTCTAAAGGTTAGTCGTACCGTTCGAAAAAATCCAACTGCGTTCATCTTCACTTTGGGGATGAACGCTTTTCTAACTTAGGTACCGAAAAGCACAATGATTCCAATACTGATTAGCGATACAGGGCGATGGTTGGATCGGTTTAGTGAAGTGCTAGACCGCTGGGAATCAACTCTCGAACATGTGCAGGAGAGCTATCTTCTGGGGGACTATTCTCAGATTTCCAGCTTGAGCCAGGTCGGTGAGAATATCCATGCAGAGATCCAAAGCTGCAAGGACGAGCGCGAACAATTGCTCGTCGGGGCGAAAAGTTTAGGATACTTTGCACATAGCCTAAAAGAGCTGTCTGTTCAGTTAGACTCTCAGTGGCCTGCTATATGGTCGCATCGCGTTGCCAACCTAGAGCACCAATTGAATCGAATACAGCAGCTCAGCATGAGCCTTTGGGTTACGGCATTTCAGTCCAAGTCCTTTGTCTCTGAATTGCTGCTGATTTTGGCGACAGGGAATATGGAACGAGCAACGTACTCGCCCAATGAATCGCATTCGCATGAAGGCGGCTTCCTCATCAACGAAGCAGCTTAACGCAAGATCAAGATACTGTACTCGTCCCCAGACGCCGCCCGGGGACGCAACGCATTGGAGGCTCCGGCCTCCGGTGGAAGTAAGTCCACGGCCAACGCGAGGCGGAGAATCGAACGCAGTGCGTTCCAAGGCAGAGCCCAGGAACGAGAGTGAAGCTACATTTTACGGAGTGACCTTTTGAACGAAAGAAAGCCGCGACAAACGTAACGGCAGGAATTCAAACATGAGTCTATTCAGTGCCATTCAAGGGTCGGCCAATGCTCTTCGGGTGAGTCAACTCGGATTGCAAGTTGTTGGCAACAATATTGCCAACGTCAACACACCGGGCTACGTTCGCCAGGAGCTGATTCAAGCGCCTGCTCGCGGTTACAAGGCTGGTGATTTGGTCATCGGTCAAGGGGTACAAGCCGTTGGTGTTCAGCAAAAACTGGATAACTTCGTTATCGAACGCCTTCGTCAAACGCAAAGTCAACTCTCGTATCAAGAACAACTGGAGGGGACAAATGCACAAGTCGAAAGCTTGCTCAACGAACTGAGCGACAAGGATTTTTCTTCGAATCTAAGTCGATTTGCTAACGCGTTTCAGGATGTGGCCAACCAGCCTGGCAGTGATTCGATCCGATCGCTTGCAATTTCGCGTGGACAGGAACTCGCCACCCAATTAAGAAGCTTGTCTTCAAGTGTTGATGACGTCTCAAAGCAAAATCAGACTGAAATTTCCTCTGCGGCCACCGACATCAATCGCATTATTGATACTGTCGCCAAGTTGAATCAACGAATCGTTGAGGTTGAAGGGGGCGCACTCTCCAATTCCGATGCAGTCGGATTGAGAGACGAGCGATTAAAAGCGTTGGATGAACTTTCCACGTTTGTCGACGTTGCCGCGAGAGAAGATGCAACTGGCTCTGTTACTGTTTTTGTTGGAGGCGATTATCTCGTCAGCAACGGAATTCCTCGCCATGTCAAAGCGGCTAAGAATGCCGCAGGGACTGGTCTGGAGGTGCATTTGGTGGACACGGACGCTCCGCTAAAGATAACTGGGGGCAAACTAAAAGGACTCTACGAATCCGCCGAAACTGCGACATCGACTGGTTTTAAGGGGAAACTGGATTCACTCGCGAGCGATGTCATTCGTGTCGTCAATCGACTTCACTCGCAAGGCCAAGGGCAAAAAGGCTTCGGGATCACAACCGGCGAAAACGTTATCAGCAACGTCAATGCACCGATTGAACAGTCTGGGCCATCCTTCGACATCGACAATGGCTCTTTCACTATCAATGTCCAAGACGCCAAAACCGGCAAAACGAAGACGTATGATATCCTGGTGAAGCAGCAGGGACTCCTGTCCGATACGACTCCCCAGCAACTGGTTACGGCCATTGACGGTATAGACGGCGTTACCGCCCGGATCACGAACGACGGTCGGCTTGAGATCAAGTCCGATTCGGAAGCGATTCAATTTAGCTTTGCGAACGACACCAGCGGTACATTGGCTGCCCTAGGAATCAATACTTTTTTTCGCGGCAATTCCGCTTCGACGATCGAAGTTCGGCCAGATATTATCGCCGATCCATCGAAACTGGCTGTCAGTCTCAAGGGGGTCGGCAATGGTGCGGACAACGCTATTAAGATTGCCGAAGCCTTCACCAAACCGACTGAGTTGTTGGGCGGACGAAGCGTTAATGCGCTTTATGATCAAATGATCGCTAGTACCACGCGAGAGATCAGTTCCCAAAAAGGGGTTACAGACGGACTAAGAAATTTCCTACAATCTCTCGAGGCTCAGAATCTGGGAATTTCCGGAGTCAACTTGGACGAAGAAGCTGTCAAAATGCTGCTTTACCAGAGGGCGTTTCAGGCGACCTCGAAGCTTGTTTCCGTAGCATCCGATATGCTAAACACCTTGGTTAATCTAGTTTAGCAAAGAAACAATCGTACTATGCTGAATTCTTTTTATCCGGTGGTCGCTGGTCGTACAAGTGATGCGTTGTCGCGGTATCGATCGCTTTACCAGGTCCAAGTAAACCGGCTTGGAATCCAACAGCTTGAAGACCAACTCAGTTCCGGGAGACGCTACTCTCTACCTAGCCAGGATCCGGCTGCTGCCATTCGAGTCATCGGCATTCAGCGCGACCTCGAGTTTCGCGATCAGACGCTCAGAAACCTTGATTCGTCGCAAGGTTACTTAAATGTCACCGAATCCACATTGGGAAACGTTCAGGATCAGTTGATCGAGCTTCGTGGTCTTGGCGTCGAAAGTGCCGGCAATGTCAGCAGTGAAGAAGAACGAACGGGCTGGGTCTCTCAAATCAATGCTACGATCGAGCGCCTCACCGCAGCTGCTAATACGCGTTACCAAGACCGCTATCTGTTTTCCGGTGGCACAGTCAATTCCGCTACGGTAAAGAATGCGGACAACACAATCCAATTCTCTGGCAACGACCTTAGTCTTTTGACGATTGCGGACAACGGCGAATACATTGCGCACAATGTGACAGGACAAAAGGCGCTGGGGCTGATTTCCGATGGTGTGGTCTCACGTGTCAATTTGGCGCCAGCGGCCATCGGCACAACTCGTCTCGCGGACCTCAACGGTGGCAAAGGGATTGCGCCGGGGGCAATTCAGATATCAGACGGGTTGGAACGCATTACGGTCGATTTGTCCGGGGCGGAGACTCTCGACAATGTTCTTGAACGCGTGAACACAGCTCCGACGATCAGTGGACGCCAGGTGCAATTCAGTATCAACAATGGAGCGATTGTCGCTGGTTACGCTGACGGTAGCCCTGGGCAATTGCGGATTTTGGAATCCGGTACGGGCCGAACCGCAGCTGATCTTGGGATTTATTTGCCCAACCAGACGACGCCACTTCCTATTGCGGGAAACACGCTCGATCCCGTTCTAAGGCCAACAACGCTTTTGTCTCAGCTCAATGGCAACACAGGCTTCGATGCAACAGGAGCCATTCGTATTGAACAAAATGGAAAGAGTTATTCTATCAATCTTGGCACGGCGGTAACGCTGCAAGATGTCACCAATATCATCAACCAATCCGGAGCATCAGTTCGGGCCGACATAACTCCTGACGGCCGAGGACTGCGTGTTCGGTCAACTCAAAGCGGGGCCGATTTTTCCATCAGCGAAGTCGCTGGCAACCTCGCCGAACGCCTTGGTCTGCGAACTTTCCATAATCAGGTCCGACTAGACCAACTCAACTTCGGACAAGGCATCTATCCCGCTGATGGACCGGACATTACTTTCTCGCGAAACGACGGAAGTGAGTTTTCAGTCGACTTGCAAGGAACCACGACTGTCCAAGATGTGCTGGACCGAATCAACAATGACGCAAACAACTTAAATCCGCAATCCAAGATCACGGCAAGCTTGAACCCAATTGGCAACGGGATTGTCCTTAGTTCAGCCGAGTACGTTCCGGATCCACTCGGGCCGCCATTGACGACAACTCCAGGCCCCGTAAAAGTACGAAATGCCGGTGGCAGCCAGGCCGCAACAGGACTTGGGCTGAT
>CANHVO010000073.1 GCA_947463915.1 Planctomycetaceae bacterium | reverse complement strand
GCTTTGGAGTTGTAGATTCACGCCGCCCGACCGCGCGTCTCCGGCTTCGTCGCATCGCCAAAGGCGGTGCGACGAAGCCGGAGATGTTACTTTCATCACGGCCCGTTAGAACACCAAAGCGGTGTCCGGTCGGGACAAGCCCGAACCGGACAAAGCGACAAATATCAAAAGTCCATGTCGGCAAAAGTGACTTGCCAAAATTCGCAACTCTCCGACGCGACTATTGAAACGTAGCCAATGTTTTCGTTGTTTGAAATGCTTCACAGCGTTGCCTGAGAGGCTGACACACTAACGCCAAGCCTATCCGGAATTGGAATTTTTTGTGTCTACACATCATGTCCCTGCGTCTTAGCGTCCCCGCCTAGTGACCTGGCATGTAGGTAGCAAAAAAATTCGAGACCGGTAATCCGGTATGTTTTCTCGAGCGATACCGGCTTGTTTTTTCTGTTGCTACAATCTCCACAGCGAACAACTCTGATTTGCTGTTAAGACTCATTCGGAAAGGCATCTGAATATGGCGAGGCGCAAGAAACCAACTAGACCATTATCGACAATCGATCGTATCCGCGCTTCGCTAGGTGTTGAAAACCCAACGATCGAACAGATCGCGGACGTTTTCAAAAAAACGGGAGCCTTGTTTGCAACCCCACCGAAGAAGAGTGTTGCCGAAGAATGGCGCGATAGCTTTCGCAATCTGCTCAACATGTTCCCGCACCGCGCCAAGTCCATTGGTTGGGCTAGCATGGCAAACTTTGCGATAACCAAGGTGTTTGCGAATGGGATGATCGTTGGTACCTACTCCTCGCAATCGCAATCGTACAATGTCTTTGCAAATCGAGAATCGAAAGGCTCTTTGGCTGGTTGCAGTTGCGAGTCGTCCAAGGGCAGATATGCCTGCGTGCACAACTTCCAATTCGTTCAGCACATCCTCGATGAATTGTCCGACGCGAGTTCAGAACTATCTCAAAAAATAGAAAAGGGTGAGCTTGAACGCGGCAAGCAGGACATGTCGCTTTTCGAGTACGACAACAGCCTTCAAGTTCTTTCGATGTTGGCTAGGATCGCAAAGTCTGAGATTGCTCCGCCGTCAAACTTGGATGAATTGGCCCCGGTAGTCTTCAAGGAACCTTCGCGTGTTGCATGGAATATCGACGTCGCACCGCACGGAATCCGACTGCAACCACTCATTCAGGTCGCCAAGAAAAAGGGAGGCTATAGCAAAGGCAAGAAATCCAAACTGCGATCGCTGTTTCAGACCGATTTGGTCATGACCCCCGCAGACGAGCGCATCCGCGGCTTGATCGAAGAAACATCCGATTATTACGAATCCGATTTGTCGTTGCCGACGGGCGAAGCAATCTACCAGTTGATCGGTGAGTGCAATGTTCATCTCAACGGCGAGCCAGCAACCGTCGAAGCTGGCAGCGGAATCCTCAGCCTCGTCAAGCGCTCCGAGGGCTACCATTTCCGGCTCCACAATGATGGGAACAAATACACAGCCGTCGTCGTCGGTGACTTTCTAGTCTCGGTTTGCGAAGATTCTAACCGGGTCTCCATCATACAAAGCTCCGAATCTCAGCTTGAAATGATCCGGGACCTTTTGAAGTTGCCGCCGATCGCGGACAAACACGAGCATGCGATTCTGGAGTGGGTCGAGAAACTGCAAAAAGTCTTGAGCATTCAGCTGCCGGAGTCCATCGGTGGAGAAATGATTCCCGAAGTTGTGGCTCCCGTCTTGATATTGCGGTCGCGCAAGGACGGCGCGTTGGATTATGGAATTCGTGTTCGAGATTCGCTTGGCAAGCTCCACAAGCCTTGCGAAGGAATCATGGTGCATGGTCGAATCGTCGATGGGAAACCGACGCAACTTCATCGCCAAGTTGAAGCGGAGTCCGCAATTGCAAACGATCTGACCAAACGACTGGGACTTGGCGATAAAGAATACAACGGGACGCTGCAGGACTTTTCGAAAGCCTTCAACTTGATCGAGGTTTTGCAAACCACCGGTGGAGATATCGAAGTCCTGTGGGACAAATTGTCGGAAAAACCGATCAAAGTCCTTGGGACGGTTTCGGCAAGCAACGTTCGTGTTGGTGTCTCGCAAAAACGAGATTGGTTTAACTTGACAGGCGAATGCAAGTTTGGAGAAGAGACGCTTGATATTGCGACTCTTATGCAAAGCTTGCGCGATGCGAGTGCTGCGAGCATGCAAGGAGAGTTCGTCCGAGTCGGCGATGCCGGATGGGCACGCATCTCCGATAAGCTCCGCAAGAGTTTGCGTCAGCTTGACGATTCCGTCAATCAAGAGCGAGGTACGCTTCGATTTGATAAGACCTCTGCGCACGCTCTTCGTTCCGTTCAAGAGCACTTTCAATTTGATGCAAGTCGCGCTTGGAACGAATGCCTCCAACGGCTTGAACGATCTGAAAAGCTCGAGCCGGTACTACCTACTGGTCTTCAAGCCAATCTCCGCGACTATCAACTCGAAGGCTTCAAGTGGCTGCGACGATTGGCCGAGTGGGGCGTTGGCGGAGTTCTAGCGGACGACATGGGACTTGGCAAAACGCTCCAAACCTTGGCTGTTATCCTCGATAGGGCGAAGGAAGGCCCTGCGTTGGTCATCGCTCCGACGTCGGTTGCGTTTAATTGGATGCGCGAGGTCGAAAAGTTTGCGCCCGAGCTTTCAGCAGCCCTGTATCGCGAAACGGATCGAGCTGATTTCCTCGACAACGTCGGCCCGAACCAAATCGTCATATGCAGCTATGGTTTGGCATTACGGGATTCGGACAAGCTTGCGAAAGTCGATTGGGCCACCTTGGTCTTGGACGAGGCACAAGCCATCAAGAACAGCAGGAGCAAAACCTCAATGGCAATCGCCACGATCCCCTCCAAATGGACCGTCGCTCTCACGGGTACACCGGTTGAGAATCATTTAGGTGAGCTTTGGAGCTTGTTTCATGTCGTATCACCCGGTGTTCTTGGCGGCTGGGATCAATTCCGCAATCGATTCGCTAGTCCAATCGAAAAGGAAAATGACGACGATCGAAAGCTGGCACTGCGATCACGATTGACTCCATTTATTCTGCGAAGGACCAAAAGCGAAGTGCTCAAAGACCTGCCCGCTCGTACCGAAATGAATTTGGTGGTTGAGCTATCGCCAGCAGAACGAGCGATTTACGAAAAGGTGCGCATGTCCGCCATTGGCGAAGCCGATGTGATTGCCAAGCTGAATGACATTCAAGACCAGCGGTTCCGTATCCTGGCGTTGCTGACCCGCCTGCGACAAATCGCCTGTCACCCGCGAATGGTTCACGACACTTGGACTGAGGGCTCAGCAAAATTGACTCAGCTCTGCGAAACCCTGAACCAACTGCGTGACGAGGGGCACCGAGTGCTTGTGTTTAGCCAATTCGTCAAACACCTAGCCTTGATCCGAGAGATGATGGACACAGAGGGAATCACCTACCAGTATCTCGACGGTTCGACCCCAGCTGCGGCGCGACAAGTGGAAGTGGACAAGTTCCAAAATGGCGATGCGACAGCGTTTTTGATTTCACTGAAGGCGGGTGGTACCGGCCTCAATCTAACAGCGGCAGACTACGTGATTCATATGGACCCCTGGTGGAATCCAGCCGTAGAAGATCAGGCGACCGATCGTGCGCACCGAATTGGGCAAGATAAACCAGTTATGGTCTATCGTATTGTTGCCAAGGATACGATCGAAGAAGAAATCCTTAAGTTGCATGAGACCAAGCGAGATCTTGTTGCGGGAATTCTCGATGGCACGCATTCGGCTGCGAAATTGTCGACGAAAGATCTGATCGAATTGCTTCGAAGCTAAAAACATCGTCTCGTAATTTGCCGTTTAATTAGCCGTTGGGCGCTAGCCGCGTCATTCCCCATATCCTTAGCGCGTCATATTCTAATTCCCATGGGTTTTGCGTAATCTTACTCCGCCCGAAGGGCAGTACTCGTGCTCGTACTCGAGGGGTTGCGAAGCCAAGACAATGGAATTTGAATCGCTCTCAAGGTACAGGCAAGGCACCTAATTTGTCAATTGACTGGCATTCAATTGACTGGCATTCAATTGACTGGCATTCGATGGCCAATTTCCGGATTCGATTCCGTAGAAACATGACCGATGCCTGTTCGAATGCCCAGCAAGACCAAAAAACGCCGACGCATGGTCCGCAGCGGTATTGCGATTCGACGATGCAAGCGAATGTACCACGGCCGTTGCAGGTGCATTTGATTCCAGTCCATGCTTGGACGACACTTCGTGATGTGCTTAAGTAAGTGGTAACGGTCACTCCGTTGCAAAGCGAGCAGAAACGAATTGCAAAAAAAGGCTGCAACTTGAGAGGAAGGCTTCCAAAACCCAATCTGAAAATCGATCAAATACGGCTTGCCGTCGTCACCGACTAGAATGTTTTCGCTCTTGTGTAAATCGACATACGCGACATCCGCCGCGTGAACTTGACCAATCAACTGCTCTAGCTCGACCAAGAAAGCGTCCGACGCATTGGCGTCGTGTTGGAATGGCCGACCTGGCACGTAAACGTGGGCAGTAACGTTCTCAAGCGCCTGACCGTCGACCAAAATTGGTCCAACTGAGTTCGGTATGTTGGTGATATGCTTTAGCTTTTGCAGCAACAGCGTTTCACGGCGTGCCAGGAAATTCCCCAACCAAAGCATCGGGATCACCCCAATCCTCTGTTGGCGATTGAATTTACAGACAATCGCTCTGGCGTCACAAGCGTACAAAGCGGTGGCAGCCCAGGAGTCGTGCTTGAATACTTGAACACGCTGATATTCCCCATCGAAATCACTTGATGATTTGATCTGGACCAAGGCTGGCGGTTCCGCCAAACCCATTGCACGGAAAATGGCTGGTCTATCACGTGTGTTTTTGGGCGAGCTAATATCGTGATTCGTCATCGAGTTCACTACAACCCATTAGGAATAGCCACCCAGCTGCGGAATGCTTGCATTGGAGGCGTTAAGACGGAACGGCCGCATTGATCTTTTATCAATGTGCGCCCCAATTTCATAGAGAGTTTTTCGGGAGGTTGTCAGGCCAGCCAAACCATCTCCGTCGAACGCTATGGAGCTAGCCGCTAATTTGGGCGAGCGAGGGTGCTAGAGGTAGTTTGGGACCTTTGTCCCGAACTAGTTTGATGGACGGGACATCTATTTTGATCGACGGGACAATGGTTCCATCCTACATTGGCAGGAGCCTTACCGCCTCACCCATTCAAGTAACGAATTGGCGGCTTACTCGGCTTACGCCACTTCTTCTTCGTGTTTCGTGTGCGTTCCTGCAATCAAGACATAAAGCGACGGCACCACAAAGAGCGTGAATAAGGTACCAATGCCCATGCCTGCAACTAGCACGATGCCGATACTGTTTCGAGCTTGTGCACCAGGTCCGGTTACGAAAACCAATGGCATGTGCCCAAGTATCGTTGCCGCGGAAGTCATCAAAACCGGTCGCAAACGCGTCTGGGAAGCTTCGATGGCTGCACGCCACTTGGTGCGCCCCTGCTCTTGCAAATGGTTCGCAAACTCGACAATAAGAATCCCGTTTTTCGCAACCAAGCCGACCAACGTAATCAATCCGACTTGCGAATAAATGTTGATCGTCGTAAGTCCAAGAAACGTTAACGCCAACGCACCTGAAATCGCCAGCGGCACCGAGCCCATCAAGACGATCAATGGATCGCGAAAGGATTTGAACTGAGCCGCCAGCACCAAGTAGATCAATGCGATGGCGATTCCAAGCGTAACCGTCAACGTTGAACCTTCCTTGCGAATTTGTCTCGATTCTCCGGCGTAGTCAATCAATGAGCCCTCGCCAGCAACCCCCCGAACAATTTGCTCCATCGCATTCAAACCCGTTTCCTTGGTCAACCCAGGTAACATGGCTGCGTTGATTCGAATCGCTCCCTGTTGCTGAAATCGATTCAAAACACGAGGGGCTGTTAAAGGCAGAATTTTGGCAAAGCTGGAAACGGGAATCAATTGTCCATTTGGAGTTCGGATCTTAATGTCCATCAGTGAACTGGTGGACTGCCGATCTGCCTCAGACAGTTGCGGGATAACTTGGTAGGATCGATTGAAATAGTTGAATCGATTGACGTATCCGCCCCCAAGCAATACGCCCAGTTCTTGTGCGATACCCGCAAGGTCCAATTTCATGTCCGCAACGCGTTCACGATCAATGATCACTTGAGCTTGCGGCAAGTCGACTTTGAGATCGATATCGACGAACATGAACATGCCCGCTTCGTTGGCTTTGCTTGAGATCTCATTGCCGATTTCCAGTAGCCGTTCGACAGGCAAATCGCTCTTGAGAACCATTTCTACGTCGAAATTCGAGGCAACCGGCAACGGCGGCACCAATATCGGCAGTGGCTTGAGTCCTGGGACAACCGAAGCCAATCCAAACGTTTCCCCGATCATGTCCGCGGTGCTTCTTTGCCCGAGCTTTTGTCGTTCGTGCCAGTCATGTGTAATGACGCCGCCGAAACCGCTATTGGAGCCGACGAGAGCCCACATGTAGTCCGTTTCCGGCATCGCATCAAATTGCTTGCCCAATTGAGTCGCCCATTGTTTGGTGCTGTTGAGTGTGGAATCCGGTGAAGCTTGCAGAATGACCGCAATAGCTCCCTGGTCTTCGACTGGAGCGAGTTCCTTGCCCGAAAACTGATAAAACGGAATAGCTGCGAGACCGACCAGCAAAGTCGAAAACGCAATTGCCCATCGCAGTCCTAACGCCTTCTCGAGGAGGGCACCATAGAATACTTGGATCCGATCGAAGAGCATGTTTACGAATCGAGTCAGGAATCCTTCTTTGCCGGATGCGCTTAGCATCCTTGCACTCATGATCGGTGACAGCGTTACGGCAACAATTCCCGATAGGACAACCGCCGATGCGAGGGTGAAGGCAAACTCACGAAACAGCATTCCGGTCAAACCACCTTGGAAACCGATCGGCGCGTAGACAACTGCAAGTGTTATTGTCATGGCGATGATCGGCCCGAACAACTCGCGTGCACCGATCAACGCAGATTGAATCTTGGAATGACCTTCGCGGATGTGCCTTTGCACATTTTCAACAACCACAATCGCATCATCGACAACTAGCCCGACAGAAAGCACGATGGCCAAGAGAGTCAGCAGGTTTAACGAGAAGCCCATGAGGTACATGCAGATCGTCGCACCGACCAACGACACAGGCATCGCCACGAGCGGCACGATGGCTGTCCGAAGTGAACCCATAAAAACGAAGACCACAATTCCGACGATGGCAATGGTCTCAACCAACGTCTTCGAAATCTCCTTTAATGCGTCTCGCATGAACTTCGTCGCATCGAAGGCCAATTGCATGTCAACGTGCCCAGGCAAATTCGGCCGCAATTTATCCATGGCTTCTTGAAGACGCTCCGCCACTGCGATTTCATTGGTTCCCGGCAGCGGCCACACCGAAACGTATACCGCTTCGCGACCACGGTACATCGCCACCATTTGCGATTCTTCGGAACCCATCTCCACGGTCGCAACATCGCCCAAACGAATGACGGCACCATCCTTTTGCCAAACGATCAATTCCTTGAACTCATCGACCGTCTTCAAATCGGTATCGGTAAGTAAATCCACTTGGACCGAATCGTTCTTGACGCGGCCGATGGCGGCCAAATAATTATTCCGTCGCAAGGCACCGGTGACATCTCCCGGCGATAGGTTTAACTCGGACAGTCGGTCGGGTGAAATCCAGATGCGCATGGCAGGCGTGCGGCCTCCTTCGACTCCGACACGCTGTACTCCTTCGATAGTGGTCAATTGAGGTTGGACGTCGCGATTGAGGAAATCGGTCAAGCCAGCGAGGTCAAATTGATCTGAAGTAAAGCTCAAGTAAAACGAAGCGTACGGTCGATCGGCTCGCTGAATAGAGACAACGGACGGTTCGGATTCCGCCGGCAGCTCGCGCCTCACCTGTTGCAATCTCGCGTTGATCTCCGCCAATGCCGCAGTCGAACTGTAGTTGAGCTTCAAATGGATCGTGATCGTGCTGATGCCAGCCACGCTGACCGAGTCCATGAAGTCGATTCCCGCGATCGAGGACACTGCCTTTTCGATCGGCGTCGTCAAAAATCCACGTGTCGATTCTGCACTTGCACCAATGTAGACCGTAGTGATTTCGATCGATGTGCTTTCGAGTTTCGGAAACTGTTGAATTGGCAGCATTTGCGCAGCGCGAATACCAACGAGCAAGAGCATCAAGTTGACGACGATGGCCAATACCGGATGCTTGATAAAAATGTCGGTAAACGACTTCATTGTTTACTCGCCTCAGTCTCATTGGGCTTCGCTGGAGCTTCCGCATTAGCGTCAACAACCCAGAGATTCTCGCGGAGCTTGAAAGAGCCATCGGACACAACGGTTTGATTCGCGGTAAGACCAGATAAAATAGCGACTCGCTGTCGGATCGTTTTGCTTGGGAGGACGTTTTGGACGCGAACGCGAAGTTTGGTTTGATCCTCTTTGTCCGGTTCGACAAGATAAACAAATGCCCCCATAGGAGATCGCCGAAGAGCTGCAGCTGGGATGGTATAGGCGTTTACCGCAGTTCCGTACTCGAGTTCAACACGAACCGAATCGTTAGGTTGCATCGACGCAGGTGGTTTATCCAGTCTGGCTCGGGCCATTACATTGCGAGTAGCCCGATCCGCCTGGGAATCCACTGCGATGATCTTTGCGAGGAATGGTTGCGGCTCCACGGCCAAGCGAACTTCATCACCCACATGAAGCTCGTCTGCCGCTTGCTGAGGCATCATGAAGTCGATATGCACAAAGTCATCGAGCCCTTGCAGCATCGTGATCTGAGTGCCTTCAGGCAAGTACTGCCCTACTTGGATTTCAAATAGCCCGGCTCGAGCATCGAACGGAGCCTTGAGCGTCTTCTTTTTGATGATTGCCTGAAGTCGAAGGACGTCGGACTCAGCCTGTTTCATTAGCGCAGACGCTTGTTCCAACTCGAGTTCACTAATGGCACGCAGGTTGGCGGCCTCTTGGGTGCGCTTGAGTGTGGAGGTCGCGACCTTCATGAGGGCCATCGCGCCGGCCAGTTGTGCTTCTTCGACACTCGTATCGAGTTTCAGTAAGAGTTGGCCCACTGTTACTTTATCTCCAGGGGCGAATCCAAGCTCGGAAACCGCCCCAACTACTTCTGTACGCAATTGGACGGATCTAGGCGCAAGTACAGTACCAACGGTCGTGGTGCTGCTGCGCATCGTTACGGGCTCTGGATGATCAAAGCCCACGACCTCTGGATGCTCTAAGTTCGGAGGTGGCTCCGCCGTCATCATCGTGTACTTCTTGTACGCGATGGCGGCGCCGACACTGAGCACAACCGCAATCAATAGGATTGAGCCAAAGACCGTTTTAAGCATTTTCAATCGATCAGATTTCGTTGGTTTTTCAGACATGACTATTGAGCGTTACGACTTGAGGTTCACGCTCGCGAAGTCGTCGCAGTTGTCCGCATGCGGCTTGGATGTCATTCCCTTTGCGTTGGCGGAACATGACGTTGATACCACCCTCCATTAGGATTCGGCGGAATTCCAAAATAGCCTCCGACGAAGGAGTCTCGTAAGGCAAGCCGGGGACAGGGTTGTAAGGAATCACATTGAGCATTGCGGTGCGACGCCTCAGCAGTTTCACAAGCTGCTCTGCGCACTGTGGCGTATCGTTTAGATCTTTGAGCAAAACATACTCAAATGTCAGTCGCCGACTAGTAACAGCAAAATATCTTTCCGTCGCAGCCATGATCGCTTCGATGCCAATGTTCTTATTGACAGGAACCAGTCGCGTTCGAAGCTCATCATTGGGAGCATGGAGACTGATCGCAAGCTGGAACGGCGAATGCGCCTCGGCCAGTTTATCGATTGCAGGTGGCAAGCCGACCGTGCTGATGGTGATGCGCCGTGGACTGATACCTAGTCCGTAATCGCTGTCCCGGGCTACGTCCAATGCATCAAGTACATTGCGAAGATTCGCGAGCGGTTCGCCCATGCCCATCATGACGATATGACTCAATCGCTCTTCGGGCTCAAGCAACCGCTGCAGCTTAAGGGCCTGTTCCAGGATTTCGCCTCGAGTCAAATTTCGATCGACTCCATCCAGTCCGCTCGCACAAAAAACACAGCCCATGGCGCAACCCACTTGGCTGCTCAAGCACACGGATCTTCGAGGACCGTCCCTGAGGAGGACGCATTCGATCCGACCACCGTCTGGCATTTCGAGCAAAAGCTTTTCTGTTCCGTCCTCGGATTGCTGGGATTCTGCCGTTTTTGTCTTGAAAATGTAAAAATGCTCGTCCAGTTTTGCTCGCAAATCCTTCGACAATTCGGTCATATCCGAAAAGCTGTCAATTCGCCGTTGATAGATCGCACTAAGCACCTGTTTTGCTCGGTACTTTGGGAAGTCACGGTCGACGAACCAACGAATCAGGGAATGCTCAGTTTGCTCGAGAATTGATATTTTTTCAGTCTTTGGGGGGGATTCGGCAGATTCAGTGGTCATTGGTTTGGTCATGGACGACGGACGTCCTAAAGGCTTTTCTGGTTCGGCGAGAGCTTGATATGGAGTCACCATGATAGTCGTTTTCCGCAAAGTTTCACGTTGCAATACTGGACTTCCGATGCGAATCCCTCGTTCTAGGACTTTGCGTCGGGGAGCATTTTCCTCTACTGAAAACAGACTTTTCTGTAGCGAAAGTCGTCAAGACTTTCGGCTGCATTGCATAAACCACCGAAACTCTTGACGAGTTTCGCCACAAAATGTTTCACAGCATTGCCTAAAAGGGGCGGGTATGGCTCGTCCGAGAATTTTTCCTAATCGTTACAAACACGCTATCAATGAGTCGAATTCAGCCAAACACAATCCAGCGCGTTGCCTAAACATACTTGAACGCCTAAAACTCCTATCTGGGGGGCCGCATTTGGCCCCCCACAACCCCGAATGGCGTTGAAATTAAGCCTGTACTCGTAGCGGAAGTTGTAAAACTTCCTGGAGTTCGAGGCACTTCAGGAACTCTCACGAGATTCCACTACTCTCTAACTCAACGCCATTGCCCACACCCCCGCAGAAGATAAGTGAGTTCGCTGATGGCGACATTGATACTGTGTTATCTCGGGTATTTTGCGGTATTGATGGTTTTGTTTTTCTGGGTCCGAGCTTACACATGGACCGAGGAACAAGCGTTGCCGGCCAAGGACAAGAAGCCTGGTTTTGGCCCACAGATCACTCTTTTGAATGCCGCAAAAGGCCTTTTTCATCACAATGGCCCACGCGTCCTGGTGGGAGCATGCGTCGCGTGCCTAATCGCGCGTGCGATGGTCGTTGAGTTCTCTTGGGCCGATCTTTGGGTTGTTTTGGGAGTGATCGCATTTTGGCCGTTTCAAGAATGGCTTATTCACGCTTGGCTTGAGCATCTCCCTGCCTTTGAGTTTGGCAGGCGCAAAGTAGAACTGATTATCACCAAGACGCATCGAGCTCATCACCGGAACCCGTGGGACCCTCAGTATGGACTTACGACAACTTATTTCGTGGTCCTTTTCCTAGGAGGTGTCCCAATGATTTGGTCGCTTGGATACACGTTTGGGTTTGTTCCGCTCCATGCGGTTTTGACAGGAGCATTGGTCACCTTCTTGTTGATCCTAAACTACGAGTGGGTTCACTACTTGATCCATACGTCGTACGCGCCTCGGACATGGTACTATCGCCGCTTGTGGCGGAATCATCGACTGCACCATTTTCAAAACGAGAACTATTGGTTTGGTTTGACTATGTTGGCAGGTGATAGGATGCTGGGCACGCAACCACACAAAGGCGAGGCGACACATTCGAAGACGGTGTTGAACTTGGGAGTCGAAGCAACTCCTGAGGATATTGGGGTAAGTAGCTAGCTAGCTTTTTAAGCAAGTGAGTGAGAGTCTTTGCAGAAACCATGCGATTTTCTGTTTCGGCAACGCGGTAAAGCATTCTGCGAAGCAAAAAAGACCTTTATGAAGCGAAAGTCGTCAAGACTTTCGGCTGCATCTCCTAAACAACCGAAACTCTTGACGAGTTTCGCTACAAAACACTTGATATCGCTACCGAAGAGGTGAAGGGAGCCTTCGCAATCATCCGCCGGCAATAGCTCCCCAAATCATGAATGGTTCATCTCCATCTAGGACCGCTTCCGGCAAAGGCGTTTCTGGCGGTTCATGCGATACATCTTTCTCACATACAAAGTAACGCACCATCGGCCGCCTTTTCTTTGTGACATGGTCCCGAATGGTTCCTTGCAGCATGGGATACTTCTGTTCCAGTGAGTCAATTACGGCTCCAATCGTTGCGATGTGATTGACCTCAAGCGAAACTTCCGCCCCGACTTTCGCGAGAACCTGAAGATGATATGGCAATGTCACGCGAATCATGCAATGGCTCATGGCAGCGTCTGGACTTCGACGGAAAGGACGCGTGGCAGATCGTGAACGATGGCGGACCAGTTGTCGCCTCCGTCTGGTGAAACGTAAACCTGACCGCCCGTCGTTCCAAAGTAGATTCCGCATTGGTCCAGTTTATCGGTAGCCATGGCATCGCGAAGTATATTCACATAGCAGTTGCTCTGCGGTAGTCCTTTTGTAAGCGGCTCCCACTGCGTCCCGCCCGTTCGACTTCGGAACACACGCAGTTTGCCTTCATGGACGTAGTGCTCAGAGTCGCTTTTGATCGGCACCACGTAGATTGTTTCCGGCTCGTGTGCGTGTACTTCGATGGGAAAGCCGAAGTCGGTCGGTAGATTACCACTGATATTGGTCCACATGTCACCTGCATTGTCGGTTCGCATCACGTTCCAGTGCAATTGCATGAAGACGGTGTCAGGTCGCGAGGGATGCAATGCCAGATTGTGAACACAATGCCCGATCTCTGCATCGGGATCCGGAATGTACTTGGATCGGAGACCGCGATTGATTGGCTTCCAAGTTGCTCCACCGTCATCCGTTCGGAACGCGCCTGCGGCAGAAATCGCAATGTAGATGCGTTGCGGATTGGCAGGGTCAAGCAGAATCGTATGAAGCCCAAGGCCTCCAGCACCGGGCTGCCATTCCGAGCCTCTTTGGTCCCGAAGGCCAGGCAATTCTTTCCATGTCGCCGCTCCATCTCTCGAGAGGAACAAAGCCGCATCCTCCGCGCCTGCATAGACAGAGTCTCTGTCGGTGAGGGAAGGCTCAAGATGCCAAATGCGTTTGAATTCCCACGGGTGAGGCGTGCCGTCGTACCACATATGGGTCCCAACCTTGCCTTCGTACACGAACTTGTTTGTTATTCCGGGAGTTGGGTTTGTAAAATCAACTGCCGGTTCACCGCCTGGTTGGTCCCACGTTTTGCCCCCGTCATTGGACCGCTGAATCACTTGACCAAACCAATCGCTGCACTGCGAAGCATAAATGCGGTCGGGGTCCACCGGCGAACCTTTCATATGGTAGACCGTCCAGCCCGCGAACAATGGCCCCTGAATATCCCATTTTTCACGCTTCCCATCCGACGAAAGGATAAATGCCCCCTTCGCTGTGCCCACAAGTACCCGTACGCTGCTCATTGAATCGTCTCCATTCCTGCACTCGTTAGATCTCTGCCGCATCGCAACCGAACCATTATTGTGGAGCGACAGTGATTGTCGAGTTGTAGTCGATTGGCTGTTGGTCAAATCGACAAGCTTTGGCGGTTTTCTATCTGGCTGGGAGGCTCCAGCCTGTACGATTCCAGCTTTTGATATCGAACTCTGACTTTTCGTGCTCGTGCTCAGCCAGCGGCGGTGCTCGCGCTCGATTCCCCGAACGAGTACGATTACGAGTACCATTTTAGGCGAGCGACAGAATGAAAACTTTTTTAGCACGACGCGCAAGCTAGTGAAATTACATATCCAATTCACTAGCTTGCGCGTCGTGCTAGGTTCTGTGCCGAAAGGTCCAATCGATCTTTCCAGCGGCCCGGTAACTGAATTGAAATAAGTGAACAGAAAATGAAAAAAAACGAGTTCCGAGTCCCACATGGGCCCGCCGGCAAGTGGCGTCCAACCCTCCAATTGATTCGCAATCCACGAGAGGCACTCGAGAGCTGGGCGAAAGATTACGGCGATCCCTTTCTCCTGAATGCATTGAATGGCCCGGTCGTGGTCACGGGACGCGAGGACCTGATTCGCACGATACATGCTCAAGATCCAAACGACTACGCCCCCTTTGCGACAGGAACCATCGTGCCTTTGATGGGCAGCGGCTCAATGCTCATCCTGGAAGGCGACGCACATCGACGTGAACGACGTCTTGTTATGCCTATGTTTCATGGCGATCGCATGAAGAGCTACGGTGCCAGCATGCAACAATGCGCGAAAGAACAGTTTTCTGCCCATCGCGAGCGGGGACAAGTTGTGGCGTTGGAGCTTATGACCGACATTTCACTGGAAGTCATCGTTCGAACCATTTTCGGCGGAAACGATCGCCAGTTGGCGGTGCAACTTATGAATGCAAGTCGAGTTGTCGTCGCAAGTGCATCTCCGCTATTGTTCTTTTCGCAAAAAACGCACGTTCCATTCTTTGGCCTAAGCCCATGGGATCGCTGGAGAAAAGCAAAAAAGGAATTATTTCATTTGCTGGATTCGGTTATCGAGGACCGCCTGAAAAGTAGTATTCCGAGCGATGACATTTTGTCGCTGCTTTGCAACGCCAAATACGAAGACGGCCAATCAATAACACGCGAGCACATTTATTCGGAACTTATGACCTTTTTGTTCGCTGGGCATGAGACAACAGCCCTTTCGCTAACGTGGGCCATCTACCACCTGCACAAGAACAGTGTTTCGCTTTCGACCTTAAGGAACGAACTCGACTCGCTTGAGGACGACTCGCCAACGAACCTAACGACGGCGCCCTATCTAAAAGCAGTAGTGCAAGAAACACTGCGCATTCATCCTATTGTCACTGAGACATTGCGAAAGTTGAAGGCTCCGTTGCAATTAGGGGACTACCTTTTGCCAGCTGGCATGTCGGTGGCTCCGGCAACCGTTTTGGCGCATCACAACCCAACAACTTATCCGGAGCCAGAACTCTTTCGGCCGGAGCGCTTCCTTGAAAGGAGCTATTCTCCCTTTGAATACATGCCTTTCGGCGGCGGACATCGACGATGCATTGGGGCCGCATTCGCATCCTACGAAATGGTAATCGTACTCGGTACACTTCTCAAAAAGTTTGAGTTCGAGTTGGTGGATTCAGAACCCGTTGTTCCCAAGCGTCGCAACGTCACGATCGGGCCATCGACCGGAGTTCCAATACGTGTGATTCGAGACAGGTGAGCTTGCACGATTACGAGAAAGCGTGAAGCTTCTAGCGATGCTAAAACCTGATTTTGTGTAGCGAAAGTCGTCAGGACTTTCGATTGCATCACCTGAACGACCAAAACTCTTGACGAGTTTCTCTACGGTGTAACCAACCCGGCAGCTTGCTCAAGTGGGTCTAAGCCCAACGCCGCTTGCATGGCAGCTAAAGCGACGAAAAAATCTCGCTCAGCCTCGAGCAATTTCACTTCACTGTCGTTGACCTTGATTTCTTGGGTCAACAGAAAGAACAAATCGGTCCTCCCCGCGGCCAGCGACCGACGGAAGATGTCCAAAGTAATGTTGGCTTGCTTTAGCAATTCGCTCGCTGCGATTACGTTCTGCTGGGCTGTGTCCAATGCATTTCGAGCTGTTCGCAATTCCACTTCGATTTTGTTGCGTTGCCAAGCAGCCTTTTGAGAAATCTGCATCAGCTTTTGCTCGGTGCTTAGGATCTTACCACTAGCTTTGCGGCGTTGTATCGGAACACCGCCTGTCACACCGGCCTCCACCTGGAAATCCCCTTTGTCGTTGATGCTGCTGGTTCCAGCGCCCACATCTTGCGTTGTTTGCAATCCGAAATCAACGTTGGGGAGGAGTTGGTTTCGAGCGAGCGACAAATCCCAACGGGTAGACTGCCGATCTATCTCGATCAACGAAAGCTCTGGCCGACTCGTTAATGCCGTCTGCAAATCCGCTTCGAAATCACCAACTGGCAACGTTCCAATTTGAGGGAAGTCGCTCGGCAACCATTCAGGCGGAACCAGCATCGGATTGCCCGCCTCGTCGCGTAGGAACAGCGAAAGCTTGAACGCGGTATCTCGAAACTTCTGGCGAGTCTCATTGACCTTGAGCTGACGATCATAAATTTGTTGGGCATTGAGGGATACCTCCAAATTCGATGCCGCATTGGCGGCCTTGGTTCGCTCTAATTGTTCGCCTCGCTTTACGGCGATCTCAAGCAAACGATCCTGTGCCTTGAGAACATTCCCCACCTCAACCCATGACCAAAATGCTCTGGCGGCATCCTGACCCGCGATAAGAATTTGATTCTGAATTTCGGGGCCAACCGCTTGCCGCCGTAGATTGGCTTGAAAAAGTTCCACGCGATACGGATCAATAGCCCTTCCTTGAAGAAGCGGCTGCATCAATCCAACCTTGAATTCACCGCCACCATTGGTTTCCCGTTCCTTGTACCATGGCTCGAAACTTCCACGTCCAATTCGATACCCGGCGCTTGCATAACCACCCCACCATAACTGACGAGCAACCCCAATACCGTTGCGATAGGTCTCATAAAAACCCACGGGCTGATTAAGACTATAATACTCCAACTTGACATCGTAAGCGCCCAGAGCTGATGTCTGCTGGCCAGCAGTCACGCCAGCTTGAAGTCGAGCGATCTCCAAAAGCGGAAAAGCGCGATAAGTCGAAGCGATCACGTCCGAGAGCTGGAGGCGTTGCCCCATGGCTTGTGAATCGGACTCAGGAGTTGGAATCGCTTCACGAACCGATCCAGCACTCGCCTTGTCTGAATCGTCGCGGTTCAACGATTTCTCTTTTGTATCAATTTTGTCCGTAGCATCGTTCTTGCTCGACGATTCATCCCTCTCGGGCCCAATTCGCATTCCTCGGCCATCGTCATCCTTAAAATCCTTCGTGCGATCGCGACGTCTGGCCTCAAGTTCTTCAAGCGATCTTTTGTCGTTTGATTCAGGAGTCCGGGTTGGGGATGCCGGTTCTTGACTGAAACTAATGCTACATGGAAGAGATGCTAGCAATGCCAGCATCAAACGCCTTATTTGAATTTGGGCAGTTTGGGATCTTTTGCTTTCTCTTCGCTTTGCATCGATTTTTCGATGGTGGGCGGAAAACCGTTCAACTGACGCCATATCTCAAAACCTAACGGAACAGTACTTAGGATGACCCATCCCCTTGTCTTTACCCCTTGTCTTAGGTATCGGCTATCCGGCCACTTAACTTGCTTGGGATCGTCTGGATCTGGGCCAACAATGATCTTGAAATTGCCTTTGCTGTCATCCGATGGATTGATGGCTATCACCCTGCCACCAAACGTACCGATAGCAACGCTTGGCCATCCAACAAACTGAATGGCTGGCCATCCGTCGAATTGCAGCCGCACCTCGTCGCCGACATGAATGAGAGGCAAATCCAGACCGCGAACGTTTAACTCGACCGCGAGGTCGGAAGTGTCTGGAATGACTTCAAAAAGTTTATCCCCCTCCTTCACCGTGTTCACCCCACCCTGGCCTAGGATGGCCTGGATGCGGCCGCTGCTCGGACTTGGAATCTTCAAGCGATCCAATTCACCCAACTTGACCAGCACATCTTGCAAGTCCTTATTAATTGTCGTGATTTCGCTTTGAGATTTGGCGACCTTGGACCCAAGTTCAATGATCTTCGTTTCGACTTCTTTTCTTTTGCTTGCCAGTGTCTGCTCTTTATTGACCTTCTCTTGGAACGCTCCGTCCTCGGCGTCGTGGGTCTTTCGGAGCTTTTGTTCTTCGGCCCCTTCACGATTAACGGCTCGTTGGTATTCGATAAAAGGGATAGCATCCCCCTTTAGTTTTTCGGCTACCTCAAGGTCCTTAATGGCTTGGTCGTAGACTCGCTTTTGGGCTTCGACATCCGCATTCGCTTCTCGCCATTTCGCTTGAGCTTGCTTTACTTCCGCTTCGTAGGCTTCGAGGTAGCGTTCTAGATTGGCTGTCTCAGTGACGACCTGATCCTTTGTGTTCGAAAAGATGCGCTCCGCGAATTCTAGCTTTTCGACGAGGGAACGTTTTTGCTGCAGAGTGAATTCAAGCTGGTCCTTGGAGAACGCATCCAATTCCATGATGATCTCTCCCTCAGTTACCTTGGAGCCTTCCATAAGGCCTTCTCTCATCGCTCTCACAACACCTTTGGCCGAACTAGTTACTACTTGGCGTCGCAGTTGCGGCAATCGAGCAACCACCTCTCCCTCGCAACGCGATGTTTGTTGCCAAGGCAAAAAGATGGCAGCCAATCCCAAACCGATCAGCAGTAGGCAGGTTACGCGAGCGATGAATCGAGCCAACCAGCTCGAACGGACCAAGTGCATGGCTGGGAATCGATCCCCTAATAATTTTGTAGGCCGCAAGCGAACCATACTTCTTGGGGCCTCGATGGGCTTGGACGTAAGCTCTACCGACCGCACAGAAGATTGAGATTCAGAATGGTTTGATTGATGTTCGGATTTCATGGTTTTAGTGTCCTGCCTTATTAGCAATCAAATCCAATTGACCATCGCATTGATCGATGATTCCGTCATCATGCGTCGACAACAGAATGGTCCACGGCTGCCTTCGGTCGCTGATTCGCTCCCAAATGCGATTTCGCATTTTTGGTGGCAATCGATCCAACACTCCATCGATCAATAGCAATCTTGGTCGCGTTGCAATCGCCCTGGCAATCATCAAACGAATGGCTTGGCTGCTACTCAACGGATAGCCGCCGCTTTGCAACACCGTCTCTAACCCCTGTGGCAAGGACAACGCTTCGTCCCAAAGTTCCACTGCCTGCAAGGCGGAGCGAACCTCGGCGGACGTTACCGAAAGCCGATTAAGCGATATGTTTTCCGTAAAAGTGCCTCGAAAGATCTCCGGTTCGGAAGCGATCGAAACCATGGAGCCATCTGCAAATCGATTGACTTCGCGAGAATCAATTCCCCCGATCTCGACCAAGCCGCCATCGGGAGGCCGAAGTCCACACAACGTTTGCATCAAAATCGACTTGCCACATTCACCTTCGCCCACAACTGCGTATCGCTGACCACTTTGAATCGTAAGGTCACCGATCGGTATCGCATGGTGCCCTCCGCCTCGCACTTTTAAGGAACGAAAGCGAACTTCAACTGGGCCGATTCCAGCATCGAGCGAGCGCGAGGCAGGCAACGTAGGCAGATCGATCAAGTGTCCGACTTTGTCCACCGCAGACATGAGATCGTAAAACGATTCCAAGGACTTGCCGATTTTGGCAAAGGCACCCACGACGACCACAACCACCGACACGCTCGCGACCAATTGGCCGATCGTTAAACTTCCGGACAGAACTAACCAGACCCCCAAGGAAAGCAACGTTGAAATCGAAACAGCATACAACAACAACGCAAATAGCGTTTGCCGCATCAGCACGATGAAATGCTTGCGACGAGCATCCAAATACTCTACCGTCAAACGATTCGCTCGATCCAGGACAAGTTCACTGCCGCCGTGCACTTGAAAGGCCGTCGGATTGCCAATCACATCTTGCAACCAATGGGCAACGCGATATTTCACCAACGACTCCTCAATCGCTGTCCGAACGGCACTTCGCCCCAAAAGATAAAGCAAGACGGTCATCGCCATCAGCAATACGATGTCGAAGGCCAAAAGGAATGGACTGTACAAAGCCAACAGCAACAATCCTGTCAACGTCTGGATGATCAAGGAAAGCCCCTCAACCAACAGGGAAGCCGTCGATTTCTGAATGGTCATCACATCAAAAAAGCGGTTAGCCATCTCCGGCCCATGAATTCCGTCCATGGCAGCCCGTTCAAGCCTGGGAAGTCGCTCCGACAGATCTCCCACGATACGAACAAAGATGCGTCGCTGCAAAATTTCAACGATAAAGAATTGCAGCCCTTTGATAATCGCTGACAAAGTGAGAATTCCGAAAAGCAAAATCGCAAGCCAAATGAGAGGTTGCGTCAAGCTCGCGAAGCCAATCGTGGTAACCATTTGTTCAACAGCCAACGGTGTCGCCAAGTCCAAAACACCCACGACGAAACCGAAGATTACCAATGACCAGATATCGCGGGTCTCAAACTTGAGAAACCTAAGCATCCTGCGTTGAGGCGAAATATGCTCATGATCATGATGATCATGAGTATCGTTCGATACACGATGCAGATCATCGACCCCAAGCACAGCATGCGAAGCGATCGATTGGCATTCCAAAGATCGTTGTGCCGCGAAAAAAAGTGGCAGCTCCACTGATTCAACGATCCGCGAAACTCGGGACTTCGAAATCGACTCCGAGCTTCGGCCATCGGCCTTGATGTGGGAGCATTCCGTGTGCCGAGCCGCGATGCCCGAAAACACCCATGTCTTTTGATTCGATTCTGCTCGCTGAACTACTGCGATGGAAAAACCATCCAGCAGGAGTTCCCAAACATCTGATGGCGAGAGGTCGATTGGCGCTAGTCGGATTCCGATACTATTGGCGGCCTTCATGATTGCCACGGTTAACGCGTCACCATGATCGGGGAGAGAGTCCAGCAAGGCGTCGTTGATCGCCTGCTGGATTTTTGCGATTTCAGTCGGAACTTGAAGCCGAACCGAAAGCTCGGACAGCATTCCCTGAATTACGTCTTTGAGAAGTCCTCCAGTTCTCGATTCGGGAATATCTTGCAACATTCAAAAGGTCTTCTAGTTAAGTTTGTTTACGCGACGGGCAGCGAGGGCGACCTAGCACGACGCGCAAGCGCTAGCGAAATGGATGCAAAATTCACAGCTTGCGCTTCGTGGTGGATATATCGTTACCCGCCGCTCGCCTTAGTGTCAAATTGAACAATTGGGCTCCGGTCGCCAATACGGCAAAAACCCAGGTGAGTATTAGGCGCAGAACAGTCCAGAAAAGTGATTTTCGCACCAAACAGTGCGAAAAAAACAACAAGGGTGCCTATTGCAACACTAAACACAGTCGTTCGCAGCCGAAAGTCTTGACGACTTTCGCAACCAATCGCGAGAAAAATCCAAGACTCGCGCTTTCCTCGCGAAACAATTGTGCATATACTGTGTATATGACAATGCACAGCTGGATCACGATTTCGCTCGTCGACCCGCGCCCGCTTTATCTGCAAGTAATCGAGCAGGTCAAGCGGCGCGTGGCCGTCGGCGATTTGCCGCCCGGATCGGAATTGCCCTCCATCCGCGAGCTCGCGGCTGGCCTGAAAGTCAGCGTCATCACGATCAAGCGCGCTTACTTAGAGCTTGAACGCGATGGAGTGATTGCGACCCGTCAAGGCAAAGGCTCCGTGGTAGCGGATCGGCCTGGATTGCAATCGTCGATCCAGGAAACCGAAATGCGACAACACTTAACGCAAGCGGTGAGCCTCGGCTTATTGCTTGGTCTATCCAATACCGAAATGCAAAAGCGAATCGCCGATGTATATGAACAATCGCAAAAGGGTGACAAATGATCTCAACACTTGGTAGTTCCGCGGGAACCCAGCAGGCCGCATCACTGGCGGGTGTAAGCAAGGCTTACAAGCATTTCAAACTTCGCAATATCAACTTCGCTGTGGAACGAGGTACCGTGGCCGGTCTCATTGGCCCAAACGGAGCAGGCAAATCGACCATCATGCGAATCCTGATGGGGTTGGTCCAGCCCGATGAAGGATCGGTTTCCGCGTTGGGCAAAGCCATCTCGTCAAGCGAAGCTGAGGCCAAGCAAGAAATCGGCTATTTTTCCGATGACATGCGGCTCTACAAACCGGAATCGATCGGATGGCACATGCAGTTTGTCCGCTCGCTTTATCCGACTTGGGATGATGGTTATGCGGAGCAATTGCTCGATCGATTCGGATTGATCCCGCATCAAATCGTCAAAGGGCTGTCGCACGGGCAGCGGGTCAAAGCCATGCTGCTCATGATCCTGGCTCGGCGTCCCAAGCTTCTTATTCTCGATGAACCAACCAACGGTCTAGATCCGGTGGCCAAGCAAGAGATCCTTACTGAACTTATGCGGGTTGTCGAGGATGACAGCCGAACAATTCTGTACTCCTCGCACAACACTCAGGATGTAGAACAAATCAGTGACTCGATCACTTTCATCGATCGCGGACGTGTTATCGCATCAAATAACCGTGATGACTTTCTCGAAAAATGGAAACGAATCAAGCTTCATGCCCCCGAGGATTGGACCGTTCCAGTAGTAGATGGATTGCGACTCGAATCCCGACACCGAAACCTACATGTTCTATCTTGTTGTCAATTTCGCGATGAGCTGCATCTCCAGTTGCAGACTCCTGGCGTCATCATTGAAGCCATCGAGCCAATGACGCTTGAAGAAATCTTTGTCAGTTCCGTCATGCGTGGTCGCGAGGAGAGCCAGTAATGAATCTGCAAGCCATTCAAATTTTGTTTTTGAAAGATTTGTTTTTAAGCCGGCGCTATTTGTTCGCCTACTTTGTTGGGGGCTTAGCAGCATCCGCAATTGCATGCCTGCCGCAATCCACATTTGCCTTTGTGGGATTCATCCTTGTGATAACGGTCGCTATCGCAGCCGGTATCCACTTGATCGGTACCCTTTTGCTTTCTGAGTCGATCGACCAAACCAGGCTGTTCGTGATGAGTTTGCCCGTCAGCTTGTTGGACTACTCCATTGGCAAAATCGCGGTTGTGCTGACGACCTACTTGATTCCTTGGGCTGCAATGTTCTCGTGCTTAGTCATTGCAACGGTTGTGTGGGGCAAGCAAGGGAGTTTGGTTGGGCTGACTGCGGTTTTTTTCTTCTTGTTCGCCGGATTTGCGTTGCAGTTGGTGACCGCTGTCATCTCGGAATCGGTCGGCTGGACGATCTGTGTGATGGTTGGCTGCAATGTCT
>CANHVO010000072.1 GCA_947463915.1 Planctomycetaceae bacterium | reverse complement strand
GGTTCTAATGCGGAACACTTGGGTTGCCATCGAAAAAGTTTGTTTCGCCAGCCTTCAACTCGATCTTCTTGGACAACAATAGTTTTTCACTGACGATTGAATCACTGCCGAAGAGTTCGAAAACCCAAGGTTGCTTACGGTACTGGTAAATGTATTCAAAAGATGGAAACGATTTTTTGTTTTCAAGCTTTGGTTGGCTCCAGTCTCGATCAAGTTCGTTTACGGCTTTCCATTGGAATAGCAACGTCTCCGTTCGCCGATCCACCAATACGAGCGTTGTAGGCTTTCGATGTTCCTTGGTTAGTGTGACAGAGCCAGAAATTCGAAATCCTCGTTTCATTCGAATGGTCTGGTTCGCGGTTTCGGGAATAGTCAACTCCGTTCTCTCCAAGAATCCGCGTTGCTCCAAAGCAAACTGCTCAGCTTGAACAATGTAGCCGGCGATGGGTTGAGGGCATTTGAGATCGAATCGACCTTCGGGATCATCGATCTCGAATCGATAGGAGTCCTGGTAGGAGTATTGGAGGTAGACTCTCAAATCAAATTTACGAACTGGATTGCCTTGTTCGTCGACGACACGACCCGATAGAACGCAGGGGCCATTGTTGAAGTCCGATTTAGAGTACCAACTCTCCTCGTCCGGGGGCGTTTCTTTTGTTTGTGTATTTAGTCGAATGGTCCATTGATGTGACGATTCCGGCGAGACCAAAATGGACTCATAGGATTGCCGTTCTTTTGGAACGGGATTGGCAGCGTCCTGTGCCTGGAGAATAATCCGGCAGTGTTGTGGCACTTTTAAGGAGACCGGTTTATCGCTTTGATGCTCAGTCCATTCCGACCATTCCGGATCGGGGCCCGATGACTGGGTGATGATCCCAGTTCGATATCGAAAACGGTTCAACTGGACTCCAGTCGTCGCGTCGACCACTAGAACGTAAACGTGTTCACGAAGGAAGCGTTGCCGTTCACCCCAAAGAAATAGCCCAACCGCGATCAAAGTAGCTAAGACAAAGAGGGTTCTTAAACGAAAAGTAAACCGCATTGAATCACGATCTGAATCAATTCCCAAGGGCACTGGGGGCGACAATCAATGTCGATAACCAACTGACCTTTCCGAAACATGAGTTGGTTTAAAATGGCCGAAAAGAACGGAAGAACAGGAAAAAAAGATGAGTAAACGAATTTTTTCGACTTTTTGCGTTTCTTTCGGCTACGCGTTGTTCTGCAGCCTTACCATAGCTCAACCTTTTTGCTTCGCGTAAAAGGGAGAGATTTTGCCTAAAGATGGGAAAGAAAATGCGGCCGAGAGGACTCGAACCTCCACACCCTTGCGGGCTCTAGGCCCTCAACCTAGCGCGTCTGCCAATTTCGCCACGGCCGCAGATTTCTTCTTTCGAGGACTTAACGACGAAGTTTAGGCGGATTTGATTCCTCGTCAAGTCGCCATGCGGATTTAACGCGTGGCCATTCAGCCAAGCCTAGCTTTGCCGAGCAGTCAGGCGGTTACCGTTTCATTGCACTACCGTAGGTCAAAACGGGGCGAGTACGCCTTCGGCTGACTGTTAAATTAAACGAAGAGCAAATTCCTCGCTTACGCTTCGGGTTAGCATCGGCGAGCCTGTGCTTCGGGTTAACATGGACAGCTTAGCGATAGCGATTCTTGACGTATTTTTGGGTGACGGGCTGCTTTGTGGTCATGGCTTGGAGCATTTCGACCCGGTCTCGGTGGCTTGGAATCACAGTCCCTCGGTAGTGGTGGCGGCGGGTCATGTTGCCGTAAACGTGCAATGGCCGGTAGCTGCGTTCCAGAATCGGAATGGCTTTGTTCGCGTCCTTCAGGCTGCCACGTAGGACACTTGGGCCTGTCCAACCAGGCTCGCGTTTCACTCGCTGTGAATTCAACTTGGGCTTCGCAAACGCAATAGAACCAAAGCCGACCAAAAGGACTGCAATGGCTACCGCTAGTGCTGTCGATATTTTCCTCATGTTGTATTCCTTGATTGGTGGTGATTGTTGGTGCTTCTCAATCTCAGGCTAATTGGGCCAAACAGAAATTCTGCATGGAACGGGGGAAACGCAATCGGCCCGCGGAAGACGGCCCGTTAGCATTGCCCCCTAACTCAGAAGCTGCCGATAAGCTAAAAAGCCCCCAATCCGCACAACCCGGCCCGTCCGCAATTGCGTTCATTTGCGCTCGTAGTTTCGACGAGAAACCCACAAGTTCATTTGCACTTTGGGGAAACATCGAAATGCTATCCATTTCAAAAATCGATTCAGAAGACGTAGGCTCTGACGAACCTAATGTCATGCTCGCTGCTGACGAGATTGCCACGCTTACCGATCTGATGAGCCGATACGATCAAGTGCTCGTGGATATCGAAACGCTCAATAGCCGGCTCGAGGAGCTGCTCAAGGTCGAGAGTCCGAAGAAGGAAGAAGAGCAGGCTAAAGGCTAAGTCAGTGGGATAGGCTTCCAGCCTGTCGTTCGATACGCGACGGGGCAGTTCAGGGCGCGACAGGCTGGAAGCCTATCCCACAAATTGCCCTTGCGAAAATCATCGCTGGCGCTCTATGGTCGTTGATTGGAAATTACTGAGTTATTCCCCTCAGCGATCTTGCGAATGGATTCCAGAGCCGCACTTTTTCTTGCCTTTCGGTTTTGGCCGGGTTTTCAAAAACTCTGGCTCAAGGGCGATTTGCATTCGCTATTGGTTTCGCTGCTATTTAGCTGGGTTTTCGTTATTGCTTGGCTGGCGACGTTTGTTTGGCCCGAATGGCTTGTTGGTTTCTTGAGTCCAGTATGGCTAGCAAAGTCCGTGCATTTCGGTTTGTGGTTAGCGATTGTTGGCGTGAGTCTGCTTTCGGCGACTGGAACTTTTTTTCGACTTTCCAGTTCCGGCGACCTTGGACCGGCAGAACGGCAAGAAAATCTTCAAAAAGCCCAAGAACTTTATCTGCAAGCAAACTATTTCGACGCGGAACGTTTGATCCGAAAGAATATGTTCGGGGCTTATGAGGACGTTGAATCGTTGCTCCTTTGGATTTCGATTTTGCGTCGAACGAGGCGAATTCCGCTAGCGTTGGAATTGATTGCCCAGGTCGACAAATTGGATGCAGCGGCCCCTTGGCTGTCTGAGTTACGAACCGAAAAAGAGCAATGCTTGAGAATCAAGATTCAAACACCCCCTGCACACGACTGACAAAAGCGTTACGATCGGATTGTTCGGAATTGTCGCCCCTTTCCCTATTTGCGAAAGAGTAGTAAGTTCCAAGCAGGCAAGACGTCTTCTTTACCGAAATCCACCCATCCCTTCCTCCAGCAATACAATGCTGAGCAAAGCTATGGAGGTTAGAAGTAGCAAGACAAAATGACAGGTTGTTGAGTTTGGAACATCATTTGCATTGTCCAAGTGCAATTCGGTGTTACTAATTAGGACAACCAACCAATATCACGAACCACGTCTCATTTCCCGAGGTTGGTTGGTGCACCGCCACTTTGGCACAACACCCGATCGACCACGAAAGAAAGGTTTGCAAATGTACGAAAGATTCACAGACCGCGCTCGCAAAGTCATGCAGTTGGCAAACCAAGAAGCGCAACGATTTAACCACGAGTACATCGGAACCGAACATATTCTCCTCGGCTTAGTCAAGGAAGGCAGCGGCGTTGCAGCCAACGTCCTCAAGAACCTGGACGTGGACCTTCGAAAGATTCGGCTCGAAGTTGAAAAGCTAGTCCAAAGCGGACCTGAAATGGTGACAATCGGCAAGCTGCCGCAAACGCCTCGCGCAAAAAAAGTCATCGAATATTCGATGGAAGAAGCCCGTAACCTTAATCACAACTACGTCGGCACCGAGCACATTCTTCTCGGTTTGCTCCGCGAACAAGAAGGCGTCGCTGCTCAGGTTCTTATGAATCTCGGCATGAAGTTGGAAGACGTTCGCGAAGAAGTCCTCAACTTGCTCGGCCATGGTATGGAGAGCGCAGAAGTTGGTGAACGAGGCGGTCGTGAAGGTACCGGTGCTGGGGCCGAACCTGGTCAACCAGCTAAAGGTGGCAAGAGCAAGACCCCAGCCCTCGATAGCTTCGGACGCGATTTGACGGAGTTGGCTCGACAAGGAAAACTGGACCCTGTTATCGGACGCGAACGAGAAATCGAACGCGCTACCCAAGTCCTCTGCCGACGAACCAAGAACAATCCTGTTCTCTTGGGCGAAGCTGGCGTTGGCAAAACCGCTATCGTCGAAGGTTTCGCACAACGCGTAGTTAATGGCGAAGTGCCAGAGATCCTCGCCGATAAACGAATCGTGGTCCTCGATCTAGCGATGATGGTTGCAGGCACCAAGTACCGCGGTCAGTTCGAAGAGCGTATCAAGGCCGTGATGAACGAAGTTCGTCGCGCCCGCAACACGATCCTCTTCATCGACGAATTGCACACGCTCGTCGGTGCTGGTGGTGCTGAAGGTGCAATCGACGCTGCGAACGTGCTCAAACCTGCTCTTGCTCGTGGAGAAATCCAGTGCATCGGTGCAACGACCCTCGACGAGTATCGCAAGTACATCGAAAAGGACAATGCGCTTGCACGCCGATTCCAAGAGATCATGGTCGAGCCAACCGGCAAAACCGAAACGATTCAAATCCTTAAGGGACTTAAGGATCGTTACGAAGAGCATCACCGTGTTCAAATCACCGACGACGCCATTGTGGCTGCTGTCGAAATGAGCGAACGCTACATTACTGCTCGTTGCTTGCCTGACAAGGCGATCGACGTGATCGACGAAGCCGGCGCACGGGTGCGATTGCGCACGATGAGCAAGCCACCCGATCTTAAGGATATCGACGATGAAGTCGAACGCCTGAACAAAGAAAAGGAAGATGCAGTTGCCAACCAAGATTTCGAGAAGGCTGCTAGCCTCCGAGATCAAGCGGACAAACTGCGTCGCAAGAAAGAACAGATCACTCGCGATTGGCGAGAAAAGAGCCGTGAAACCGACGGTGTTGTCGACGAAGAAGTGGTCGCCGAAGTCGTCTCGAAGATGACCGGTATTCCATTGACGCGACTGTCCACCGAGGATTCGTTGCGGTTGATGAACATGGAATCCGAACTGCACAAGCGAGTTGTCAGCCAAGAGCAAGCGGTCACCGCCGTTGCCAAGGCTGTTCGACGTAGCCGAAGCGGACTCAAGGATCCGAAGCGCCCAACCGGTTGCTTTGTTTTCGCTGGACCGACTGGTGTTGGCAAGACATTGCTGGCCAAGGCATTGGCTGAAACGTTGTTCGGTGATTCCGAGGCGCTCATTCACATCGACATGAGCGAGTACATGGAAAAGCACAACGTGAGCCGACTCATCGGTGCACCTCCAGGATACGTTGGCTACGAAGAAGGCGGCCAATTGACCGAAAAGATCAGACGCCGACCTTACGCGGTTGTCTTGTTGGACGAAATCGAAAAGGCCCACCCAGACGTCTTCAACATGCTTTTGCAAGTCATGGAAGAAGGTCGTTTGACAGACAGCTTTGGACGCCAAGTCGACTTCCGAAATACGATCTTGATCCTGACCACCAACGCGGGTGCGGACGCGATCAAGAATGAGTCGTCGTTTGGGTTCACAAAGCCGGACGGGGACGCTTCCTACGACAGCATGAAGTCGCGAGTGATGGATCAGATCCAACGCGTGTTCCGGCCTGAGTTCCTGAATCGTCTCGACGATACGATTATCTTCCGTCACCTGAACAAGGAAGACCTCAAGAAGGTGATCGACTTCGAAATGACCAAGGTTCTACAACGCTTGCACGAGCGTGGTTTGGAACTGATTTTGACCGACGAAGCCAAAGAGTTCATCATCAAGCAAGGTTCGGATCTTGATTATGGTGCACGTCCGCTACGCCGAGCCATTGAACAACGAGTCGAAGATCCGCTGGCCGAAGAACTGCTACGAGGCACGTTTGAAGGCAAGAATACGATCACCGTGGAAGTCATTAAGGGTGACGACGGCAAGGTAACACGGCTTGATTTCAAGGGCGAAGTCCGAGATCAAAGCGAAGCCGCGGAACCAGCCGCAGCCGCTGGCGCCTAGCTTTTCATCGCTGAGTCGATGGTTTCGAAATGGTAAATGATAAACAGGCCGGGATAAACTCCCGGCCTGTTTTCGTTGGCGGCGGTTCGTTGCCGGACTGGGCACAGTTCGGTCGCCACCGTTTGGCTGCAACCGTTCGGCTGCAACCGTTCGGTTATGGTGTGGTCCCGAAGTCTGGCGACTCCGGCTACGAAAGTTCGCGCGCTGGTCAAAGTGTTTCGCAAGAATCTTCCATCCAATCACTTTCAGTTATTAAGAATTGGAGAGAAATATCGAGGCGGGCTCAAGACGATCCAAAACGGTTGAACTCTTGGTATACTTCGTGTGCAGTTTCGAGCCAAAGTTTGGCTCGTCAAGAGGTTAAACAAGCAGCGGCGGGGTGAAATGCACCGCTTGAGCGTGAGGCGCTAGCCGAGTATGCCGAAAGAACTCGGCTAGCGCCTCAGGCTCAGGTAACGCTCGTTTGGGAGATTTCGATCTGCAGTTCAGCTCGTTTGCAAGTTCACCTGTTCAGTAGAGGGTTAAGTTATGTTTCGAAAAGTGTTTTGTTCGCTTTCGTTGATCGCCGCTTTTGCGGTTCCTGCATTTGGCCAAACGCTAAAGGCTGACAAAGAGAAGTCCAAGATTGACTTCGTGGGCAAGAAGTCAGACGGAAAGCATGCGGGTGGATTCAAGGACTTCAAGGCCGATGCGAAAGTCGACTTCGAATCTCCTGACAAGAGCTCCTTGTCGATCGAGATCAAGACAGACAGCCTTTGGTCAGACGACGAAAAGCTAACTGGCCACCTCAAGAACCCAGACTTCTTTGACGTTAAGAAGTACCCAA
Organism: Planctomycetaceae bacterium; assembly: GCA_947463915.1. Classification (GTDB taxonomy): domain Bacteria; phylum Planctomycetota; class Planctomycetia; order Pirellulales; family Pirellulaceae; genus JBKCUI01. Next base: position 16,251 of record CANHVO010000072.1, on the reverse strand, counting down.
CGATCAAATTTGAATCGACCAAGATCGAACATAGCGATGAAAAAGCGACCATCACAGGCAAGATGACGATGTTGGACAAAACCGTCGAAGTCAAGATCCCGGTCACGAGTGAAGTGACGGACAAGACATTGAAGGTCGTTGCTGATTTCAAGATCGACCGTACCAAATGGGGAATGAACTACGGCAAGGGTAAAGTTGACGATGAAGTTGAACTCAAGGTTGTTTTGATGTTCCCGCGTTAGTGCGAGGTCGCACGAGCCAGTTCATCTGATTTCTTTTTCCCTTCTCCTCCCTGGGAGGAGAAGGAACTTCAGGAGGAGAACCGTCGTACATTCCTTTTGGAATTGCCTGTAATTTCAACGGGAGGGCGAGGCCTTCTTAGGGAGGGCGAGGCTCCTGCCGAGCAAAGGGCCTAATGGTTCGGCAGGAGCCTAACCCTGCCAATTTTCACTCAGGCACACCTCCTCATCCCCCAACCCCTTCTCCTCCCGAGGAGGAGAAGGGGAGAAGAACTATTAAGTATTATCCCCCAATGACATTTCCAGATTTTGAATTGCCATCAACGCTCGTGAAAGCGATGGATGGTCGCGTAACATTTGCTCTCTCCTTGGCTGTCGCAGCCAGCCGCGAGACTCTGAAATTCTTTCGGACGAGCGAGTTCCAAGTCGAACGGAAGAGCGACAAATCGCCAGTGACGCGCGCTGACAAACAGACCGAACAACTGGTCCGGTCCATGGTCGAGAAAGCCTTCCCCTCCGATGCGATCTTAGGCGAGGAGTTTGGAAGTGTGGCTGGTCAATCCGAGTTTGAATGGATCATCGATCCGATCGATGGCACGAAGAGTTTTATTTCAGGAGTGCCGCTTTATTCAACGCTTGTCGGCATGACCATGGCCGGGCAGCCCCAAATCGGAGTGATCACGATCCCAGCGTTGGGCGAAATCATTATCGCGGCCAAGGGCTTGGGAGCTTGGTATGGCCAAGCGTTGCCTCAAACAACTGGCAACAAACTCAGTCAAGCTCACGTCTCCAAGCAATCGAGACTGGAAGATGGTTTGATGGTCACTTCGCAAGTCGATAACTTCTCGCACCGCAAGGCCGAGTCAGCTTATCGAGAGCTCGAAGCCGAAGCTTACGTCTCTAGAACATGGGGCGATGGCTACGGATACTTGTTGGTAGCGACAGGCAGAGCGGAGGTCATGGTCGATCCGATAGTGAACCCATGGGACGTCGCCGCGGTCGCACCTGTGATCGAGGAAGCGGGAGGATGTTTTTCGTCTTGGTCCGGCGAGTTCAACATTCGAGCAGGTCATTGCATCGGCAGCAACGGATTTGTGCATGAGCAAGTGCTCTCTCGACTGCGCCCCTTCGCCTAGGGTGAGCGGCGGGAGAGGACATACCTCGACTCGTAGCTGGATTCGCCAGAATTCAGTTTGCTCTGCATTCAGTACGCTCTGCATTCAGTACGCTCTGCATTCAGTACGCTCTGCATTCAGTACGCTCTGAATTCTGGCGAATCCAGCTACGGTAGTTTTCGGCCTGCCGCCTGGTCCGATCACGCATTTCGGATAACCCGATACATCAATTCCCACGGGACAAACCTGTGGGATTCGGTTTTCTCAATTTTTACTTTTGTGTTTTTTGTGTCCTTTCGTGGCTAAAAACCTAGTATCTCCTTGTTGCCTGGTGGCGATCATCTGCTCCGAATTCGAATAATTGATATACTTGATGCTACAAAACTGGGCTAAGGAGGCTAGCAATTTGCTAGAGTCACCGATGGCTCAGAGTCCAACGATTCCATAGCTCCTCGAACTTGGTTTTCACCTCTCGGAATTTGAATGCAGCAAAAAGTCTTTGAACATCGCTTATCCAACGGAATGGTTGTGCTTGGCGAGCCGATGCCATGGTTGGAGTCGGTGGCTTTCTCCTTGCTATTGCCAGCGGGCACGCAAAACGAACCGAACAATCGGTTGGGTCTGGCCGGAATGACTTTGGAAATGTGCCAAAGAGGTGCCGGGCCATATAGCAGTCGCGACATTGTCGAACGATTGGATTTTCTAGGTGTAGATAGGTCGAGCAATGTGACCACCTTTCACACGACGATGAGCATGGCTGCGATGTCACGTGTGCTTGAGCCGACGCTTGAGGTTGCCGCCGCGATCGTGCTTGAACCGCATTTCCCTGAAGATGAGCTGGACGAGGCTCGACAGTCCGCATTGCTCGAGTTGGCATCCATCGACGATGACCCGGCTCAAAAATGCTTCAAAGAGTTAAAGCGTATGCGATTTGGAGAAGTCTTTGGTCGTTCCTCGCTCGGTAGCGAATCGGGGCTTACGGAGACGACACTTGAGGACTGCAAGCAGTTTCATCGCAACCACTATAATCCGGATCGAGCCATCCTCAGCTTGGCCGGGAATTTTGATTGGGACCGTTTCTTGGTGATCGCTGAGCGGTTGTTCGGCGGATGGAAGGGGCCGGCGTATGTTGGTCCGACGAGCGTGGCTTCGATTCCGGGAAACTCGCACTTGAAACATGACAGTCAGCAGACTCATATCGCGTTGGCATACGATTCGGTGCCGTACAACCATCCCGAGTACTATCAAGGCCGCGGGTTGGTTGGCATTTTGAGTGACGGAATGAGTTCGCGATTGTTTGCCGAAGTGCGTGAGAAGCGTGGGCTGGTCTATTCCGTTTCCGCCTCGGCCCACTCGCTGCATAATTGCGGAAGCGTCCTTTGTTATGCAGGGACGACCGCACCTCGCGCTCAAGAGACACTAGACGTCACCGTTCAGACGATTCGTTCGCTAGGGGACGGGATCGATCCGAATGAGCTCAAGCGGCTTAAAGCTCGCGTGCGAACTTCGTTGGTGATGGAGCAGGAGAGCAGCTCCTCTCGCAGTTCTCAAATGGCTCACGACTGGGCTTACTTAGGCCGCGTTCCATCTCGCAAAGAATTGCTGCAGACGATCGAAGCGTTAACGTGCGAAAGTTTGCTCAACCATTACAAAAATCATCCCCCAGGTCGTTGGTCGTTGGTGACCATTGGTCCGGATCCTTTGGAGTTCACAGATGCAGTTTCGTAGCGAAAAACTTTCCAACGGCTTGGAAGTGATCGCCGAGGTCAATCCAGAAGCGTTCAGCCTGTCGCTTGGTTATTTTGTGAAGACGGGCGCTCGAGACGAGACACCGGAAATGGCGGGTGTCAGCCACTTCCTTGAGCACATGATGTTCAAGGGGACGGCGCGTCGGACAGCTGAGGACGTCAACCAGGAACTGGACGACCTTGGCTCGCAGTCGAATGCTTACACGAGCGAAGAGCAAACGGTCTATTACATGAGCGTCTTGCCTGAGTTTCAGCATGCAGCGCTCGACTTGCTCAGCGACATGATGCGTCCAGCTTTGCGTGACGAAGATTTCCAAACCGAGCGTCAAGTCATCCTCGAGGAGATCGCGATGTACGATGATCAGCCTCCGTATGGCGCAATGGAACGGGCGGCGGAAGCCTATTTTCGCGACCATCCGCTCGGCCGCCGTGTTCTAGGTACTCGCGAGACAGTTAGTGAATTGGATCCGGAAGCGATGCGAGCTTATCACCAAGCTCGCTATGCTCCTGACAATTTAACTCTCGTCGCAGCGGGAGCAGTTGACTTCGAGCAGTTGCTCAAGTCAGCAGAGGCGATGACAGCTCAGTGGAAACCGTCTCAGGCAACCAGGCAGTTGGTGGTGCCGACGTACTGCAATGACTCGGTCGCAATGGTGCACCCACCTGCAACGCAGCAGTATACGCTGCAGTATTCGCCAGGACCGAGTTATTGCGATGATGCTCGTTATGTCGCAAGGATTTTGGGGACCATTCTCGGAGACGATTCCGGCAGTCGACTTTTTTGGGAATTGGTTGACACAGGGATGGCGGAAACGGCTGCGACCTTCACTCAAGAGTTTCAAGAATGCGGTTTGTTCTGCACATTCCTTGCTTGCGCACCCGAGCAGAACGAGGAAAACTGGAACATTATTCAAGAGATACTTAGCCAAGGAAAAGAGGTGCCTATCACGGCTCTCGAATTGGAGTTGGCCAAGAACAAGATTTGTTCGGGCATGATTCTTGGTTCTGAGCGGCCGAGCAATCGATTGTTTTCCATTGGCAACGCTTGGACGATTCGTCGCAAGTACGAGACGATTCAAGACGCATCGGAACACTATCGGCAAGTCACCTTGGAATCCGTGCAAAGCGCGTTCGAAGCGTTGGCAAGCAGAACCAGCGTGACCGTAAGCGTCGGGCCTGAGTCGTAAGGAGCTACCGGATTTGAAACCGGGGAAGCGACGGCGGATGGTAAGTAGAACTGACGATTGTTCCAAAATCGTAGCCGAGAAATATCCAAATCGGTAATTCTAACAGTCAGATTTGGCAGAAAGATCGAACGCAGAAAATGTTTGAATCATCCTCTTGCGTTCGATTTTTCTGCCGACTTCACGTTTAGGTGGCGCCGTTTCACTTAGAAGAAAGATCGAGCAGTTCGACTTTTCGGAACTCGACGGGATGGCTTTCGGATTGGAGCGAGATGGAGCCGGAGGAGAGCATTTTGTCTCCCGCTTTTTGTATCAATTCTTTCGCATGCGCGTCGCGGTCATCCCATTGCGGCTTGTTGTATTCGAGCACCAATTCGCCGTTCACAAAATGGCGGATCACTTCGTTCCCCTTCACTTCAACCTCGGCGGTAACCCAACCTTCACCATGGAACGTTTTGGATTTCGAGTTGGTGCAGTGAGCCAAGATCAATTTGTCGTTCATCACCACGTTGGTACCTGGGGTACAGAGATTCGCAGTCGATCGCGCATTTTGGCCATCGCCTCCTAGCAATTGCACTTCGATGGATGCGGGGAAGTCCTGATCTTTGGTCATGGTTTCAGGTCGTTCGCCGTGGATCATGATACCACTGTTTCGAAGTGCCCAGCCCGGCCCCCCTTTGACTTGCTTACCGACGAATCGATATTCCACACGAATGCGGTAATGTGAAAAAGAGTCTTTGTAGAACAAGTGGCCGAACGTTTCCTTGAACTCGTCGTAGCCTTCGTATCCGACTTTCAAAACGCCGTTCTCCACTCGGAACGTGTTTGCAAAGTTATCTCCGAGGTCGTGATAGCGAATCTTGGGTGTCCAGCCTTCCATGTCTTTGCCGTTGAATAGCTGGATCCATTTCTCGCTTGCGGCTTTTGTGGAATCCTGTGCAGCCAACGGACTTGAGATGCCCAGCGAAAAAACCAAAACAGCACAACAGGAAACGCAAGCGATTGATTTGGTTACGCAGAGAAATTGATTTGGGAAATGGTTTAGTCGCATTTCTATTGAGCCTTACGATGGTGTAGGAAGAATGAGAGAACGAACGAGCATCGGCAAGTATCTTAGCTGGTCAGATTGACTTTTGGATTAGAACGCGGGATTTGGTCTAGTATAATAGGGTTCCGTCTATTCTGTCCGCATGTGCCACAGCGAGTGTTTTCCATGAAAATCCGGCTTCTTCCCGTGTTTCTGTTGATCTGTATCGGATGGGTGTTCTGTCAGAGGAATCCTCTGATTGGCCAAGAGAACGCGGTTCGATCGGAACCAGATCCAAAGCTTGCGAGTTTGGTAACCGAACTCGATCAATATGTTGCCAAGGCTCAGCGGGAGTGGCAGGTTCCAGGCTTAGCAATCGCTGTAGTGAAAGACGATCAGATCCTACTGAGCAAAGGATACGGCGTTCGCCGCGTTGGCACGAACGATGCCGTCGATCAAAAAACGTTGTTTGCAATCGCTTCGAACTCAAAAGCATTCACGGCGGCAGCGCTAGGCATCTTGGTCGACGAAGGCAAACTCTCGTGGGATGACCATGTCACTAAGCACTTGCCATGGTTTCGGCTCAAGGATGATGTTGCGACTCGGGAAATCCGTGTTCGAGACTTACTCTGCCATCGAAGCGGATTAGGGACATTTAGCGGAGATCTCTTGTGGTGGGGAACAGAGTATTCAGCCAAAGAAGTTTTGGAGCGGGCTGCGTTTATCGAACCCGCAAGCTCGTTTCGTTCCGCGTACGGCTATTCTAACCTTATGTTCTTGGCTGCAGGCGAAGTGATAACGGCAGTCAGTGGGCAAAGCTGGTCCAGTTTTGTCAAGGAAAGGATTCTACAACCGCTTGAAATGAATCGCACCATTTGCAGCGTTCGCGATTTGGTTGTTCAAGACAATTTTGCGACACCGCATACGACATCGAAGGATAGTTCCAGTCCCATTGCTTGGATGAATTGGGACACTATGGCCGCAGCGGGCGGTATCATTTCGAATTCCGATGACATGTCGAATTGGATGCGGCTGCAGCTTCGTATTGGTGAGACGAAGGACAAGAAGCGAATCTTTAGCGAATCAGCCTCGCATCAAATGTGGCAAGCACACACGCCGATCCCAGTTGGGCGAGTGCCAACGGCGCGGTTCCCATCGACTCACTTTCGAGCCTATGGTTTGGGATGGTCGCTATCGGATTACCAAGGGCGTAAAGTCGTTGGTCATGGTGGTGGTTACGATGGAATGAATTCGCATGTTTTGATGGTGCCAGAGGAAAAGATCGGTGTCGTTGTGCTAACCAATAGCCTGACTCCGATCGCGAGCATGTTGGCGTATCGCGCAGTCGACACACTACTAGGCACCACAGGCAGAGATTTCAGCCAAGAGAGTTTGACGGAATTCAAGAAATCACTAGACGAGTTCCAGGCCAGAATTACGAAAGTGACCACACCTGTTGTGGAAGGAACCAAGCCAGGTCATCCGCTAGCTGACTATGCTGGGAAATTCCGATGTCCGATGTACGGTGATGCAACGGTTACAGTCGAAGGAGACAAGTTGGTATTGAGCTTCGCCCCATTCAAGGCTCTCGTTGCCGAGCTAACCCACCTGCATTACGACACGTTTTCGATTCGCTGGAGAAAAACCGATATCGCCTGGTTTGGTAGCGGCACAGTTCATTTTGTGGCGGACTCGCGAGGGAGGTTTCAAAAGATTGAGCTCGATGTCCCCAATGATGACCTTTGGTTTCACGAGATTAAGTTGGCACGTCGTGCAGACTAACGAGTAGTTGTTTTTACCTAGCACGACGCGCAAGCTAGAGAATTTGCTGCCAAAATCACTAGCTTGCGCGTCGTGTTATAGGGTAGGGTTGTGTCGCAAAAACCACATCGATCGAAAAATGGGATTGCGGGACTCATTCCGAAGCCACGACGGTTTGGGGTGGCCGGCAGCCCCCCCAAAAAGACGAGAGACGAGACCTAGGGGTGCTCGATCACCACAAACGCCAACTAGAGAGACGCAAAACGACCTTAGACGGTTTCCGCACCGATTTCGTTTCGTTTTGTCCATGCTCTAGGATTCCAGCTTTGTGGATGTGGAAGGTCGTATCTGTAGCAAGATAAACGCATTGCCTCTTGTCGAAAGCCCCTGACTGTCCCTATCCTAGTTGCAGCTCAAAAGCGGTTTGCCGTCATTTTGACCAGACTAGTACTTTGTCCACGCTAAATTCCCCTATGTCCGAGCCTAGTTCTCGAGTTCAAAAGACCATCGCTGCTATGCGCGGCGTTCGTCCATCAATTCTTCCCTCCCTTTTGTTATGCGACTTCGCAAACTTAGAAAAGGAAGTTCGTTTGTTGGAAGAAGCGGGAGTGGATTGCCTTCACTTAGATGTGATGGATGGCAATTTTGTGCCCAACATCAGTTACGGGATGCCGATCGTTTCCGCGATTCGCAAGGTGACTGACTTGACGCTGGATGTTCATTTGATGATTCGGGATCCAAATACTTATGCATCGCAATTTGTGGATGCGGGCGCGGATTTGATCACGTTCCATATCGAAGCGTTGCCGCGGCCAAGTGATTTGCTTGCGAAGATTCGTTCGCAGGGAGTGGCTGCGGGATTGGCGATCAATCCTTCGACCGAGATGAGTCATTTATTGCCATGGGTAGGTGAATGTGATTTGGTTTTGGTCATGAGTGTGGAGGCTGGGTTTGGCGGCCAAGCTTTCAACCCGATCGCGTTGGAGCGTTTGTCCGAACTGAGAAAAGCCAATGGCCCCGATCTCCTCTTGGAGGTAGATGGTGGCGTCAATTTAAAGACGGTTGGCCAATGCACGGCCAGTGGAGCGGACCTGCTCGTTGTGGGTTCCGCTATTTTTCGCGAGGCAGATTACTGCCAAGCGATGACTCGATTGCGTCGGGAAATGCAGATTTGATCATGCAGCCTGATACGATCGTATCGATGACTCTCCGGAACATTTGTTTATGTGTAATGTAGTTGTAGTGCGACCAGGCTCGACACTTTTCGATGAGCAAGAGCGAATCAAAGGTAGCCTGGACATGCCGCTATCGGCTTCGGGAATTGAACAAGTCCATCGGATCGCAAGCGAAATTGCGAAGCTACCGATTTCTACGGTTTATTGTGGACCATGCGAATCGGCACAGAGCACCGCGAAGGAGATTGCGGAGCACACGCGGGCAAAATGGAAAGTCTGCGACTGCTTTCGCAACTTGGACCATGGTTTATGGCAAGGCAAGCTGATCGATGAACTGAGGCGTCAGCAACCTCGACTCTTTAAGCAGCTTCAAGAGAACCCTCGATCGTTCTGTCCTCCTGGAGGAGAGACGGTTGCCGAAGCGGAAGCTCGCGTCGAAAAGCTGATTGTGAAACTTTGCAAGAAGCATTCCAATGAGACCATTGCGGTCGTTATTCCCGAACCGTTAGCCAGCTTGATCGCAGCCAAACTGAAGGAAACCGATCTAGGCGATCTCTGGAAATCCGAATGCGACTATGGATCGTGGGAAATGATCGATTCGGATACACATGACACCATCGGCACACAATTGGTTTCGAACCGGGTTGTTGGAGCCAATTCTTCACCTTCGGTCGTCTAAAAGGAAAAAACATGTCAACAGTAGAGCTGCCAAGCACACCCGATGCCGTGCCGACCGCAAGCAAACGAGGCGTACCGGAGGGGCTTTGGATCAAGTGCCCAGGGTGCGGAGATTCGATTTATCGCAAAGAAGTCGAACGCAATCTCAATGTGTGTCCGAAATGCAAGTATCACATGTACGTATCGGCCCGAGAGCGGATCGCGCAGTTGCTCGACGAAGGAACATTTGAAATATGCGATGAGCATATTATGCCGACCGATCCCTTGAATTTTTCGGACAAGAAACGGTACGCGGAGCGTTTGGTAGCGGAGCAAGTTCGGACTGGGCTGACAGATGCGGCGATGTGTGGCACAGGCATGATTCGCGCGCGTCGCGTCGCCATCGCAGTGACCGATTCAGCATTCATCATGGGAAGTATGGGCTCGGTCGTTGGCGAACGCTTGACCCGTTTGATCGAACGAGCGACAGAGCATTCGTTGCCATTGATCATTGTAAGCGGATCGGGAGGGGGAGCTCGAATGCATGAGGGCATTTTGTCGCTAATGCAAATGGCGAAAGTTTCCGCAGCGTTGGCTCGTTACCATGCAAACAAAGGCTTGTATGTCAGCGTCCTGACCAATCCAACGATGGGTGGCGTTGCTGCGAGTTTTGCGAGTCTCGGCGACTTGGTTTTTGCAGAACCCAAGGCCTTGATTGGCTTTGCCGGTCCAAGAACGATTAAGGCGACCCTCAAGATTGAGTTGCCTGAAGGATTTCAAACGAGCGAGTTCTTGCTTGAACACGGATACATTGATCGGATTGTAGATCGCTGGCGGCTCAAGACCGAAATCGCGGCCGCCATCGACTACTGCGGCAAGCTGTAGATTCAAAAGGGAGGGCGAGTCCACCGCTCTAAACATCTTTGCGATGCCAAGTAGTTCGGGACCATTGTCCCGAACTGGTTTAATGGACGGGACAATGGTCCCATCCTACTTCGGCAGGAGCCTCACCCTAGCAGAACCAGCTGAATTCTTACGAATCCAGCTACGAATAGGGGGCCTTCGGTTCGCCTAATAACCAATATGCTCTCGAATCTTCGCGGAGAAGTCTGGGCTGTCCTTGTACTTGCTTGCAACGTCGGTGATTCGAGCTTTTTCGCGAGCGATCTCGAACGGTTCGACCACATCCAGAAGCCCAAGCTCATAGGCGAGCCGATCGGAATGCCCTGGTAGCAAAACTCGCCAATCTGCTGGGATGCTGCCCGGTCGCAGTTTGTTGATGTGGTTTACCAAATTGGTGGTGCAATTGTTGTTGATCGTGTCGTAGTTTTCGGGAACTCGTTGCAGCTGGTTGGCCCGTTCGAGCATATCAACCAGCAAATTTTGTACTTGGTCTGGAGTCGCTCTGCCAGGATACAAATAAACCTCGACCTTGCGGGCATCGGTTCGCAATGGGATCAAGTCTCGTTCATCGCCGATCAAATACATCAATTCGAATTTGTTGGTGATACCGCGAATCGGAGAATAGGAGGCGCCGTAATCGAGTCTTGCCTCGACGGAAATGATAAAGTGGCGTCCATCTCGAAGGCCGAAGCTGAACATGGTATGCGCCAAGAGTGAGTTATTCTGGAATGGAACAATGATGAAATCGACTCGATTCACATCTGCTAGAGCGAAGTGCATGTCATAGTGTCGAACGTCGTAGTCGGTCTCGGTACGATAGCGACAATTGCGAACATGCTTGATGACGATGTCTTCATCCTGGAATTCGGCGAATGGCATGATTGCAAGGTCGGGACGCCACAATCGATTCTGCCCCATGTCCTTCTTGGGGAAAATTTTTTCGCGACTTGCGGCGAGGAGTCCGGGTGCGGTCGGATCTCTGAAGGGGCGAGTGCAACCGACCTGAACCAAAACGCACATTACAATTAGCGTGGTTTTAAGCCAACTCGGGAGAAGCACTCTTGTCCCCTTGGTGTTGGTTCGTTGCATGAATCCATCCGCCACAAAATACTAACTGGTCGCCAGAACCCAGTACGTATAGCAAGCAAAGGGTTAGTAAGTCAAGGTTGATAGCTACATAGCACTCACTTCGTTCGCGGAACGGCTTAAGTGTCTATTTGATTTAGAACTTGTCCAAATGTATTTCGATTAACAGTCAGCCTTAGGCACACTGTCAGATAAGCCAAGTACGCCTTCGGCTGACCGTTAAACCACTAAATCAAGGTGCCGTAAGATGTCCGATGAGTGTCCATTAAATACCCCGAAACCGGAGGAATCGCGCTCTGCCGTCACAAAAACACAGAATCGAGAATCAATTTTGCCAATCGCTGTGGCTTCCCGGGTCGCTATAATGACATGGTCCGTTAACACCATTCCCCACAGACTTCCTCCAACCCCGTTTTTGAGGACCTTTCTATGTCGATGTATCGAAAAACACTTATGGCAGGTATTGCAGCAATGGCAATCGTTTCAGGTTATGGCGATAAGCAGCTTTCGCCATTTTCTTCCGCACAGGCAGCGGACGCACCGAAGGCAGACGTGCCAAAGGTCTTTTCTTTCAAAGCGAAAACGCTTGAAGGAGAGACAGCAGACCTCAGCAAATACGCTGGAAAAGTGGTTGTGTTTGTCAACGTTGCGAGCAAGTGCGGTGCGACGCCTCAGTATGCAGCACTTGAAAAGTTATACGAAAGCCACAAGGAAAAAGGTCTGGTTATTGTTGGGGTACCTTCCAACCAATTTGGTGGCCAAGAACCAGGCACGAGTAAAGAAATTCGTGAGTTTTGCAAGAGCAACTACCATGTAACTTTTGATTTACTTGAAAAAGTGAACGTCAAAGATACTGGCTCCGAAAAAGCTTGCGAGCTTTTTGCTTACTTGTCGGCACAGGATACGAAACCTGCCGGTAAAGGGCCAGTAGCATGGAACTTTGAAAAGTTTATTGTTGACCGAAAAGGCAATGTTGTTGGCCGTTTCAAGACGGCGACAGCGCCTGATTCCAAAGAAATGATGGCGGTCATCGAAAAAGCTTTAGCGGAATAGATTTTCGAACCGAGGCTTGAACTCCGAGGTTTGAACTCTTTCAGGCCATTTCTCGCTCGTCCCCGCAATTCGCCGGGGACGTGCTACGACTAAGTAGCTTTGAATTATGTTTTAGCGAAACTCGTCAAAAGTTTTGGCTTTAAGACGAGGCGTAGTGAAAGTCTTGACGACTTTCGCTACGCAGCCCCGTATCCCCAACCAGAGCTGAGGGACGAGGGCGGATTGTTGGAAAACATAAGTTTTCGTACTCCGAGGGTGCCGATTTCCTTTTTGCCCTTCCGTAAAAGCTTGGTTTTTGTACACTTTTGCTTGAATACTACAGTTTTTGCCGCTCAGCCGTCTGGTACCGACGTTGGTACTGGAACCTGCTGGGCGATTTTTGTTTCCTTTTAGGCTGCGTTTCGGGAAATCTGGGACGCACAACGCTGGGTGGAGTATGGACCTAACCAAACTACGCAATATTGGCATCAGTGCTCACATTGACTCGGGCAAGACAACACTCAGCGAGCGAGTTCTGTTTTACGCTGGCCGAATTTACAAGATCGAAGAAGTCAAAGGCGACGGCGACGGCGCTACGATGGATTACATGGAACTCGAAAAAGAGCGTGGGATCACGATCACGAGTGCCGCAACGCAACTTCAGTGGAAAGATCACGTTATCAACTTGATCGACACCCCTGGCCACGTGGACTTTACGATCGAAGTCGAACGTTCGCTACGAGTGTTGGACGGTGCGGTTCTCGTTCTTTGTTCCGTGGGTGGCGTTCAAAGCCAATCGTTGACCGTTGACCGTCAGATGCGTCGCTACGGCGTGCCTCGTTTGGCGTTTATCAACAAGATGGACCGAACCGGCGCGGACGCTTACCGCGTTGCCCAGCAAGTTCGCGACAAGCTTAATGCCGACGCGATCATGATGCAGATTCCAATCGGTGCTGGCGAGACATTCGAAGGCGTTATCGATTTGGTTTCGATGCGTGCATCGTTCTTCGACGGCAAAGACGGTGAAATCGTTCGCGAAGAAGAAATCCCAGCGGACTTGCTCGACAAAGCCAAAACAATGCGTCAAAAGATGCTGGAGTCACTGTCGATGTACAGCGACGAAATGATGGAGCTTCTCCTTAGCGAAGAAGAAGTCCCTTCGGACTTGGTCTACAAGGTCTGCAAAGAAGCGACACAGCAGCTTCGCATGACCCCAGTTTTCTGCGGAAGCGCCTACAAAAACAAAGGTGTACAGCTATTGTTGGATGCGGTCATTCGCTACCTGCCTAGCCCACTCGAACGAGAAATCAAAGCTCGTAAGGTCGGTGATGAATCGGTGAAGCTGGATCTGAAGCCAGACAAGAGCTTGCCTTTCGTTGGAATGGCGTTCAAGATCGTGGAAGATCCGTTTGGTCAGCTCACGTTCATGCGAATCTACCAAGGTTCGATCAGCAAAGGCGAAATGTACATCAACCAACGTACGAGCAAGAAAGAACGCTTTAGCCGTATCGTTCGAATGCACGCCGACAAACGCGAAGAAGTCGATACCGCCGAAGCCGGCGACATCGTCGCAATCATGGGCATCGATTGTGCTAGCGGTGAGTCGTACAGCAATACACGAGACTACTGCACGCTCGAAAGCATGTTCATTCCGCAAACCGTTATCAAGGTTGCTGTCACCCCAGCTAGCCGTGCGGACGCAGACAAGATGAGCAAGGCTCTGAACCGTTTCCGAAAAGAAGATCCGACTTTCCAAGTCTATAACGACGAAGAAACGAGCGAGACGATCATTTGCGGGATGGGTGAATTGCACTTGGAAATCTACGTCGAAAGAATGCGACGTGAATACAAAGTTGAAGTCACTGTTGGTGCTCCGAAGGTTAGCTATCGCGAAACTCCAGGCGCCGAAAAAGACTTCAATTACAAGCACCGCAAGCAAACGGGTGGTTCGGGACAATACGCACACATCGTGGGCAAGTTGACGCCAATCAATCCAGAAGGCGAAGTTACCTTCGAATTCGAAGATAGCGTAACCGGCGGTCGTATTCCTAAGCAGTTTATTCCACCCGTGGAAAAGGGCTTCCGCGATTCGCTCCTCAAAGGACCTCTCGCTGAGTTCCCTGTTGTGGGTGTGAAAATGGAATTAATCGACGGTAGCTACCACGACGTCGACTCGAGTGAACGTTCATTCTATATCGCAGCCTGCGACTGCTTCCGCGAGACGGTGCGTGCAGCTAATCCAGTTCTTCTGGAGCCAATCATGAAGTGCGATATCGAGTGCCCTGAGAACGATCAAGGTCCGGTTGTAGGTGACATCATTTCTCGACGTGGCTTGGTTACTCAAACCGATGCCCGAGACCGCGTTTCCTATATTAGCGCTGAAGTGCCTTTGGCCAATACGTTCGGCTACGCAACTGACTTGCGAAGCATGACCAAGGGACAAGGAACCTTCTCGATGGAATTGGCCAAGTATGCGCCAGTACCTCGAAGCCTCCAAGACGATATCATCGCTGAACGCAAAAAGCAGCTTGCTGCACGCGCATAGTTCGAGGCGAGCCTAATCAAAAGAGAAAGAACCTAGGTTTAGCAACCTAGGTTTTTTTGTGCCTTGGTACCCCGCCGCTTAGGCGGCGAAACCATCAGTGTAAAACGGTTTTCCTCAGTCGTTTCCGCGCTGGAACTTCAAATGTGCAAGTCAGGCAACGCTCGAATCGCTTCATGGCATCTTTGGCGAATCGGACGCAAAGTGCACGCCAAGCGATTGAGGACAATCGCTCTACTCTCGCTTCGCGCCTAACAGTGTAAAACCATTGTCGTCAATCGTTTCCGCACTGGAGATTCAAATGCGCAAGTCAGGCAACGCTCGAATCACTTCATGGCATCTTTGGCGAATCGGACGCAAAGCGCACGCCAAGCGATTGAGGACAATCGCTCTACTCTCGCTTCGCAGCCAACAGTGTAAAACGATTGTCCTCAATCGTTTCCGCGCTGAAGATTCAAATGCGCAAGTCAGGCAACGATCGAATCGCTTCATGGCAACTTTGGCGAATCGGACGCAAAGTGCACGCCAAGCGATTGAGGACAATCGCTCTACTCTCGCTTCGCAGCCAACAGTGTAAAACGATTGTCCTCAATCGTTTCTGCGCTGAAGATTCAAATGCGCAAGTCAGGCAACGCTCGAATCACTTCATGGCATCTTTGGCAAATCGGACGCAAAGCGCACGCCAAGCGATTGAGGACAATCGCTCTACTCTCACTTCGCGGCAAACAGTGTAAATCGATTGTCCTCATTCGTTTCCGCACTGGAGATTCAAATGCGCAAGTCAGGCAACGATCGAATCGCTTCATGGCATCTTTGGCGAATCGGACGCAAAGTGCACGCCAAGCGATTGAGGACAATCGCTCTACTCTCGCTTCGCGGCAAACAGTGTAAAACGATTGTCCTCAATCGTTTCCGCGCTGAAGATTCAAATGCGCAAGTCAGGCAACGCTCAAATCACTTCATGGCAACTTTGGCGAATCGGACGCAAAGTGCACGACAAGCGATTGAGGACAATCGCTCTACTCGCACTTCGCGCCTAACAGTGTAAAACGATTGTCCTCAATCGTTTCCGCGCTGAAGATTCAAATGCGTAAGTCAGGCGACGATCGAATCGCTTCATGGCATCTTTGGCAAATCGGACGCAAAGCGCACGCCAAGCGATTGAGGACAATCGCTCTACTATCACTTCGCGCCTAACAGTGTAAAACGATTGTCCTCAATCGTTTCTGCGCTGAAGATTCAAATGCGCAAGTCAGGCAACGATCGAATCGCTTCATGGCAACTTTGGCGAATCGGACGCAAAGCGCACGACAAGCGATTGAGGACAATCGCTCTACTCTCGCTTCGCGGCAAACAGTGTAAATCGATTGTCCTCATTCGTTTCCGCGCTGGAACTTCAAATGTGCAAGTCAGGCAACGATCGAATCGCTTCATGGCAACTTTGGCGAATCGGACGCAAAGTGCACGACAAGCGATTGAGGACAATCGCTCTACTCTCGCTTCGCGCCTAACAGTGTAAAACCATTGTCCTCAATCGTTTCTGCGCTGAAGATTCAAATGCGCAAGTCAGGCAACGATCGAATCGCTTCATGGCAACTTTGGCGAATCGGACGCAAAGCGCACGCCAAGCGATTGAGGACAATCGCTCTACTATCACTTCGCGCCTAACAGTGTAAAACGATTGTCCTCAATCGTTTCCGCGCTGAAGATTCAAATGCGCAAGTCAGGCGACGATCGAATCGCTTCATGGCATCTTTGGCAAATCGGACGCAAAGCGCACGC
>CANHVO010000071.1 GCA_947463915.1 Planctomycetaceae bacterium | reverse complement strand
TTGAAAAACTCCAGCTCCCGAGCCTAGGTAAACGGCAGCTCCATTCGTACCATTTCCGCTCGCATCGGAGACGATGTCGACAATTCCATCTTGATTGAAGTCTCCTGTGTCGACGTCGTAGACGATTCCGAAGCTAGGCATCGTTTGCGCTGGCTCAAATTCTCCGTTTCCTTTGCCTCGCAGTATGCTAATGCTGTTCCCTGTGAAGTTTGAGACGAGAAGATCCAGTTTGTTGTCGCCGTTGATATCGGCAGACTTGACTCGAGATGGACTTTGGCCGACTGCATATTGAACGCTTGGAGCAAAGCCGCCATTGCCTTGGCCTAGTAAAACTGAGATCTTGTTTGCCTGCTCGCTAGTCGCGACCAAGTCGAGAATTCCATCGTTATTGAAGTCAGCGGGGTTGCCTATCGCAGCATTGCCCGAAGGAAGACTGATTGTCGATGGTGAAAGCAGGAGAATGTCGGCGGCCAACAACTGCCTAAACTCCAAACGCTCGACGTTCAACGCTCGATGGCGAGAGTTATTTCTTTTAGAGGCCATGTGGTTTTTTCGCGAGGTAGTTAAAGGGTTTTGCATATCTATGAAGTTTGGAAGTAGGTGCCTGAAAAATGTCATTCGTGCCGGGCGTGTGGTTTGGAGCACTGTAGATCTGGACGATTTTGAATGGCAGCTTTGAGGGAATGGTCAGCTAGGATTGAACGCCCCTTGCTGAAAGACGTAAGGCGTTGTCGTTCCGAACAAAAATCTTCACGCAATAGAAGAAACTTTTTTAGATCCAGGGAGACCCGGGTCAACTTCGGCGATTCATTGCGGCTAAGGGTGGTTTTTGAGAAAATATCGACGATGCCATCCAACGACTCCTGCATGAGCATTGCCAAATGAGTATCATCTAACCAGTACTTCCGGGGGACAAGGCTTCATCCTTAACTCTCGATCCTCGAATTGCGAATCACTCCGAATAAGAGACTTCTTCATCCATGATGGAACTGCAAGAATTCGAACCAGCGAAACATAGGGCCGACATTAGCGAACTGCTGATTCGTCGCGATCCTGCCGCGCTCGAGGATCTAATTTCGTGGTATCGCCCCCTGTTAAAGGGGATGGCCAATCGGGACTTGGACCGACTCTTGCGTTCCAAGATCGATGCTTCTGACATCGTCCAGGAAACTTGCCGCGACGTGGCCCGCGTTTTTCCCTCGCTCAGAACAACCAATCGAACGCAGTTTGTAGCCTACTTGTCGACCGTTCTCAAGCACAAGATCGAGGACGTCAGGCGGCGATTTTTGGTTTGCCAGAAACGAAGCATTTATCGCGAACTGCAAATCGAAAGGGTGGAGAGGGACGTCGAAAACAAAATGGTCGATTGCGGCGCGCATCCCATCGAGAATCTTCTAAACCAAGAAGTTTGTGAACGATTGCATTTTGCCATGAATCGATTGCCCCAAGAATTGCAACGCGTTCTGCGATGGCGATTTCGCAAAGGAATGACGTACAAGCAAATCGGCGAAAAACTAGAACGCTCCGAGGATGATGTTCGGATGCTCGTCAATCGATGTCTTGCTCGTTTGAGGTCGGACGTGTTTCCGAATGGCTTGAGTGTTTGACATCAGCAGTGCACCGCAAGGTTACGATGGTTCGAGCTCTTCGGCAGATGACCCGATCGAATTAGATCGCATCCGCGAGTGGATGGACCACCACGATTGGGACAGCCTCGATGAACCATCCGAGGTTCGTCGCGATAAAGAGATATGTGTCCAGATCTTGCTGAAAAACAGCGTGAGGACGGACAGCGATTTTGAGCTTCACGAATCTGCAAACGGATCGCAACAATCGTCCGATGAGTCCACCAAGGTTGCTGAAGAAAGCAATCCTTCCGTACAGGGGGTTCCAACAGAACCACCAAATCAAGAAGAAGGAAAGCCACGGTTTTCTGCCCCGCAATTTCTAGGGGTAGGTGCATTTGGTATCGTTTTTTCCGTTCGCGACGAACTATTGGGAATGGACGTCGCCATCAAAATCCTCCGTCCGTCCAAGAGTCGATCGCAGGAGTTGCGAGCACGCTTCATCGGCGAAGCCCAAGTCACCGCTTCGCTTTGTCATCCAAGCATTGTGCGTGTGTATGACACCGGGCAAATCGGCGGTTTGCCCTACATTACCTCGTCGAAGATGGATGGCGGGACACTTGCCGACCATATCGCAAAGGCCAAACCATTGTCGATTCGCCAAGCGGCTTGGGTGGTCGCACGCATTTCGGACTCCGTTCAATTCGCTCACTCGAAG
The DNA here is from genome assembly GCA_947463915.1 of Planctomycetaceae bacterium. Lineage (GTDB taxonomy): Bacteria > Planctomycetota > Planctomycetia > Pirellulales > Pirellulaceae > JBKCUI01. Next base: position 21,163 of record CANHVO010000071.1, on the reverse strand, counting down.
GCTATTTTGCATCGGGACTTGAAGCCCAGCAACATCTTGTTGAAGCCATGTGAGCTAGGCCAGTCAGAGCAATTTGGGTTTGAACCTATGCTCACCGATTTCGGCTTGGCCAAGCGTTTGGATCAGGCGGGTTCAAGTTCCAATAAGACTCGCGATGGTCGTGTGCTCGGTACTGTGCGTTACATGTCGCCGGAGCAGGCCAGAGGGGCACTCTCCGAAGTCGGCACTGCCTCGGATGTATTTTCGTTAGGCATCCTCTTGTATCAATTGTTATTGGGAAAAGTTCCGTTTGACGATCCCCTCGATCAGAACATTCGAACGATGATTTCCGAGAAGGAGCCGACACGCCCTAGATTGGTGGATAAGTTCGTCCCCGCTGATCTTGAGGCGGTGGTTCTGAAGTGTTTGGCCAAGGAGCCAGCTGACCGCTACCAGACGGCGCATGAGTTGTGGCTCGATCTTCAACGTTACCTCAACGGCCAGCCGGTTGAAGCCAAGCCTAGCACCTTTTTGACGCGACTCGGGTATACCGCCCGAACTCATCCGATACTCACATTGGCTACAACGTTCACGATTATCGTCAACTTGGTCGCGCTGTTCGGTCTCTACACAGCATGGACTCATGAGCGTGCTGCCTTGAGGGTGGAACGGGTCGCTCGAGAGCAAGAGCGAAAAGCAAAAGAGCAGGTACGCATCTCCAAAGAACGCGAACGCGAAGTCTTGGTGGGCATCGTGTCCATCTTTTCGGAATTGGGCGATTTCATGCAGGCTGGCACTCGCATCAAAGATGAACAGTGGAGTGTGCAGCTAGAGAAGTCCTCGCAGATCTTGAGTCGCCACTGCAGTGACAATCCCGACGACGAACAGATGTTCCACTTCCTTAGCGTTCTCAAGCACTACTTGTCGTCAACCTATTGGACACTCGGGCGGAATGATGAGAGTTGGCGAGAGCGTCTTGCGGTCGATGCGATGCTGACCAAATTGATCGAGTCGAATCCGTCGAACCAGAAATATATTTATCAGAGCTTCTTTTCTCGCCTCTTAATCGGTTCTCGACTTGTGGGCGACCCTGTTTTTCGGGACGCCAACCCCGATATCGATTGTAGGCAAGTTTTGGATCAAGCGTTGAAGCAAATTGGCCAACTGGTATCGATGGAACCCGAAAACATCGACTTCCGCGACGCAATGGCTGCCACGGAATTGACAGTTGCGAATTCGTGCTTCACTCTTGATCCCGACCACGCAAACTTGCTAGTCGATCATGCGATTGAGACCTCTAAAGATCTTTGGCAAAAAAATCCTGATCGACTTCTGTTGATTAAGCATGCTATCCGAGGTTGGGCATTGAAAGCACGTTACCATTCGGCCCGTAAAGAAATGCTTCAAGCCCGCGTCGCAGGTCAGGAAGCTGTCAGGCTGTTCGAAGCGGCATGGCGCGTTCGAATCGACGAACGCTGGGCCGTTTTAGAAGCACTCATCGTATACGACGCATGGGCCGATATCTTGATTGCAAATGAAGATTACGAGGAGGCTCTGGACGCGCTCGCAGAATGCGACCGATTGAGAGAGCATTACGATAAATTGTTTCCAATTGTATTGGATTCATGGTTAGGGAAACTATTGGGCGAGTCCAAACGGAACAAAGTCTATGCCGCTCTTCATGACGAACCCAAGCGACTTGAAGTGGAATCGCGAATGCTTTCGCATGTCGAAGCTGCAAAGGACATCCCCGGTGCCATTGAAAACTTTAGTCGATTAGCTCGGGAATTGAAGTTTCCTGCCCCGGTAAGTTCTCACATTCAGGCTTTGCAGTCCGGAGTTAACCACGAAAGAGTCGAAATACACGAAAAACAAAATCCTTAATAGGGTCATTCGATGAGTACTGCCATGCTGGAGCGTGGTGCGTTTTGGTTTTGCTCCTCTGATCATTCTTGTGTTTTTTCGTGTGTTTCGAGTGTTTCGTGGTTGTTTAACCCGCTGGAACGAGTTTGAATGGCGGTTGGCCGCCGATCGTTTTTCTTCAAAATTCGGCCCTGACCAGAATCGGAAATGCCATCAAATCCTGGTTTAACCGCAAAAGTAGTATTTCCGTTAGATTTGGATTTGCTTTTGGTTTAGACTAAAACGGTCCTCTTTTTCGTTGGTTCAGTTCCTGCGTATTCAACGCGGGGACTTTTGATAGTTTGCTGAGGTTGATTGATGAGAAACGTTCGCCGGATCAAGAGCCGCTTGCACAGTTGTTTGTTACGGTCCATAAGCTTGTGCGGAAGACGTACCATGTACCGCCGACTTTTGCGAATGGAGGCGTTGGAAACTAGAACGCTCATGGCGGTGGATGCTCTTATTTCCCAAGAACATTTTGATGCAACGGGCTTGTTTGGCGAAGGCGAAGCACCGGCACCAGTCATAGGCTACATGCCACCATTTCCGCCGGAACTTGCGGAGGCCAAGCCATCGCCTGGGCTAGGATTTGGCTCGCCGATTATTCCTGCGGACACCTTCTTTCTTCATAGCCGTCCAACGGCAAAAAAGACAATCTTTTTAGACTTTGATGGTTTCACCGCTCGAGGGACTTCGTGGAATAGGAGCAGCAACATTACGACGATCGTATCGCCTGCTTGGGATCCTGATCGTAATGGTCCGTCGTTTACGAATAATGAGCTGAATGAAATTCAGCAAGCTTGGCAACGTGTGGCGACGGACTTTGCTCCGTTTGATGTCAATGTGACCACCGAAGACCCAGGTGAAGCGGACTTGGTGAATACTGGGGGCAACGACGATCGATGGGGCATCCGGGTTGTGGTTACGCTTACCGATTTTTCAAACTCGGGAGCTGGCGGCTTCGCTTATATTGGCAGTTTCCGTTGGGACTATGAGAGCAGTGGTGCTACTGACACGCCTTGTTACGTTTTTACGCCGACGTCCATGTCGGTTGCGGCAGCGTCCAGCCACGAAGTCGGCCACTCGCTTGGCTTGTCTCATGACGGAACAACATCGGCCAACCCAATTCAGCAGAACGCTGAATATTACGATGGGCACGGTACCGGAGAGAACAGCTGGGGACCCATTATGGGCTCCGGGTACTATCGCAACGTAACGACTTGGGACGATGGAACCTACATTGGCACCAGCAATGGTTCTGTTAATGCGAATTATGGGACGGGCCCAACGGATCTGGCAACGATTGTGCAAAGAAGCAATGGCTTCGGATTTGTGCCCGATGCGGATGGAAATACGGATTCTTCGGCGACCGCTTTGCTTGGTACTAGCATACCGGGTGGAAGGCAATCCATCTCAAAGCTTGCAACGATTGAGCAGCCAACCGATGTCGATTTCTTTAAATTCCAAACGGGAACCGGCATTGTCGACATCACGATTGATCCCTACATCACCGATCTTTGGACGAGCGATGGAAACGGTGCGTTCGTAAATACAATTGAGTCCTCGTTTCTCGATGGCACTCGTTGGAACGAAAACCAAGGATCGAACTTGGACGTCGAAGCGACTCTTTACGATGCTGCAGGAAACATCATCGCTGTTTCGAATCCCGCCGGCTTGCGGGCTAGTTTTTCGAATTTGAATCTTCGGGTTGGAACATACTACATCAAGGTCGATGGCGTTGGCTTTGGTGACCCTAGAGCAAATCCTCCCACGGGATATTCCGATTACGGCAGTCTCGGCCATTATCAAATAACGGGAACGATTGCATCGTCGATTGAACTTGCAATACCGGATGTTTCGGACTACACCGAAAACACGCCGCCGATTCTGATCGCTTCCAATGCTGTGCTTACCACATTCAATATAGCAACGTATGACGGAGGGACGCTTCAATTTGCGATAGCCACCAATTACCAACTTGGCGACCAACTTGGGATTGCTTCGTCAGGCACAGGGCCAGGGCAAATTTCCGTCGCGGGGGGAAGCGTCTATTACGGTGGCGTGCTGATTGGAACCGTTTCGTTGGGTTCGCAGAATTTATCCGTTAGCCTCAATGCGGCTGCGGACAGCGCTACCGTGCAAGCGGTCATACGTGCACTTACGTTCGAACATACAACCGATGCTCCGACGACAGCTCAGCGTCTCGTCTCGGTCTATTTGGACAACGCAGACAATGGTGCAAGCAACGTTGCGTTTGCCAGGGTCGGAGTCATCCCTGTCAATGATTCCCCTGTTGTTATCGACGCGAATTTGCAATCGATCCCAGAGGATACTGCCAACTCAGCCGGCCAGCTGGTGTCCGTGATCGTAGGCACTTCGTTCCGGGATGTCGACATCGGCTCATTTCTTTCAGGGATTGCGGTAACCACAAACACTGCTTCATCGGGAACCGGTGTATGGCAGTACTCCACCAATGGTGTGCAGTGGGCACCGATCGGAACGGTCAGTTCCGCTTCCAGTCTTCTGCTTTCAAAAGACACTTGGATTCGTTTTTTGCCGGCATTGAATTTCAATGGTACTCCTGCTCCATTGAGGTTTCGTGGGATAGATAATACCTTTGCGGGCTCTTTCTCGACGCGTACTGCTCGAAGCACCATCAATGTGACATCGGCAGTTGCGAACGGGCCATTGTCTTTTTCAGATGGCTTTTTGAGGACTCAAATTACGCCCGTCAATGATGCACCGATATCCTTGGTCTCTTCGTCAGCGTTTGAATCGTTTGAGGACGAGTTGTTTTCCATCGTTATTCCAACGAACGCTTGGTTTAGCGACGTCGACGACTCGGTTCTCCAACTTTCATTGACTCGGAGTGATGGGCAGCAAATCCCCACTTGGTTAACCTTCGATCCGGTCACGGGTCGATTGAGTGGACTGCCGAACAATGACCATGTTGGGGACTATGAATTTGTCGTTCAAGCTACCGACGCCTCCAGAGCATTCGCAACCGTGACATTCACGCTTACGATTTTGAATGTCAACGATTCCCCAACAGCAATTAGCTTGATCGGAGACAGTGTTTCCGAAAACGCAACAGGCATCTTGGTTGGGTCACTCTTTGCGACCGATCCAGATGGCGCGGACACGGTTGTTTTTTCGATGGTAAACGTCGACCCAAGATTCGCCATTACAGGCAATCAATTGTTCGTGGCGCCGGGCCGTTCCCTCGACTATGAACAGACTCCCTTTGTCGATTTAACGATACGAGCGACCGATTCTGGCACACCGTCACTCTCCTTGGACCAACTGTTCCGAATCTCGGTGTTGGACGTCAACGAATTTGCTCCCTCCCTACGGCCTACCCTTTTTCAAATACCAGAGAATTCACCTGGATTGACGACCTTAGGTAGCCTGCAAGCGCCGGACAGGGACGGCGCAGATAAGGTGATGTATCGTTTTGTTGGTACGCCACCTGAGTTTTTTACGATCGATTCGAACACAGGTCGTATCGCCGTGAAGGCATCAGCCACGCTCGATTACGAACTCAGGGATTCCTATCAGTTTTTTGTTGAAGCGTATGACGATGGCACACCACCACTCGCAACGGCCTCTTCGGTTATGGTCGCTCTGAATGACGTGAACGAGTTTGCGCCCACGATCGATAGCAACGCAATTTCTGTATCGGAAAAGCAAAGACCGGATGTCGCTTTTGCAAAGGTCCAAGCGAGCGATTTAGATATCAAGCAAAAACTCACATTCTCATTGCCACAATCGGAGAATCGTTTCCGTATCGACCCATCAACGGGCGAGCTTTCGTTGACGCGCAACGGGATTTTTGATTTTGAACAAAGCCGTGTCGACACTGTCGTTGTTCGTGCAACCGACACAGGTGGGCGTTTTGGAGATAGGACAGTGACTGTCAATGTGACCGACGCAAACGATCCTCCAACGAGTGCCGTGGTTGCGACGACACAAGTACTTGCGAACGTAACGGACCTCGATTTGGGCGTAATCTCGATTGCCGATCAAGATGTTGGCCAAACCTATACCATCCAGTCTCTAGATGACCGCTTTTTTGTACGGGACGGACGACTGATGCTGGCGTCTGGCAGGGCACTTTCCGAAACTGATCCGTTGTCGATAACGGTGCCAATAGTCGCGACAGAGGTTGGGTTGAATCCTGCTTCCTTCCAGCTTTCGGTTGGGCTAACACGTCTAGCAAATCCCCGACCTTGGCAAAACAGATCGAATGCATTGAACGTCGACCGGAGCAAACCGGAAGAAGGCAACCTCGTGGATCCTCGCGATGTGCTAGTCGTCATCAATGCTATCAACTCGAATCAACAAGGCAAGCTCCCGTCTCCGCGTCCTGCCTCCACGCTGGGTCAAAGTGATTTGGATGTGGACGGCGATGGATTCCTCACTCCACTGGACGTGCTTGTGATCGTGAACTTCTTGAACGGTGCTTCCGGTAGTGGTGAGGGTGAATCATCCATTTCTGCTTCTGTTCCACCGAGTGCTGCTCCGATTGCAGACTCTCTTTTCGAAAATGATAAGGAATCGTCAGCTCTTTGGTTGACTGCTTACCAGCAGTTAGAGGAAGAGTTTATGCGGCGCCGACGCGGCTAATCGGGCTGTTGATTTAATCCTAACCCGAAGCGTGAGCGAGGGATTCCTTGCCCCTCGCTTACGCGTCGGGTTGTGATAGGAACGTGGCCGAGCGGCAAACCCAGTAAATCAACAAGCCCCTAGTCGCATTGACTGGCAATTCGCCAAGTACCTCGTCAACATAAGGAGGTGTGAGTTGAGCATTTTTAGCAGGATGAGCAGGATGAGCCGAACGACTACAGCTTGGTGTTTGCCCTTTTTGATACCGACAATTCTTTCCTCCTTGGCTCTCGCCCAGGAGCTTGCTATCGGAAAGGGAGCGACGGTCTCTGTTTCGGCAAGTCAAGAGGTCGTTCTCATTCCAGAGAAGATTCGCATGCATGTATCCGTTAAGGCTGAAAGTCGAGAAGCAGAGAACGCATTAAAACTATTGCAACAGCACTTCGAGCGAGTCTCTAAGACGCTCAGTCAACTCAATGCTGAATCGACGTCGATCGAACTTACCAAGCCAATAATTGCGTTGAGTACACTCGGAATGGATGATCCAGAGATGGCCAAAAGACGAGTTCGTCAACAGAATGCGATTCCTGGACGGATGAATCGCCAAGCACTTCCAAGCGAATCTGAAATCGACCAACTCCCGCAAATTTTTACCGCATCTTCGATTTTGGTAGCCGAGTGGAAGCTCGAAAACGGCGTAACAAACGACGCAATCCTACTGACAACAAAACTGAGGCTCGCGATTGAAGAGAACGACTTCAAAGGTAAAAAACTAAGAGAGGCACCAGAGCCTGAAGAACAGGCAATTCTTCAGTCGATTATGGGGACGGATTTTTTTCCCAACGCCAATCGGCAACCTGAAGTGCAAATCTTGTACGTCTCGAAAATGACGGAAGCACAAGAGGAAGAAGCGTTAACTGCAGCCTTCAAAAAGACGCAATCGCAAGCGATGATGTTGGCGAAAGCGACGGGCCGCAAACTTGCCAATATGAGGTCCATTTCATCTAGTTTCAATCCCGTTATTCCCAGTTATTCTTCGGCCTACTCGAATCTGAACGGCATTTCAAGTGCGCTCTCTCGACGCAATTTGAACGAAGCAAGCAGTGAAGATCCCAACGGGTTGAAGTTGATGATGACAGTGAGTGCCTCGTTTGAAATGGACTAGGTAAGCAATCAAGAACCAAATACCTAACACGATGTGCGCGTTTTGAAGTTGCACACTTGTGATCTCGTAGCAGAATTCGTGAGAATTCTGGCCGCGTCTTAATTGCAAAGTGTCTGAATTCTCACGAATTCAGCTACATATTCTCACTATAGTGCAACTTCAAAACTTGCGCGTCGTGCTAAGGTGGGTTCCGCTCGCCTTAGCGTCCGATGTACAGCGAAACGCCGCCGCCGCCATACGATCCGCCTCGGGGGAATGATCCGCCACCGTAGGAACCGCCGATTGGCCATGCTCCGCCACCGTAAGAACCTTGGCGTGGAAATCCACCCATTCCGTAACCACCGCCGAAGTTGTTGTAACTTCCATAGTTGCTGGAAAAGCTCCCGTAGTTGCTCGAATATCCGTTACCGTAGTATCGGTTACCATAGTAGCCGTTACCGTAGTAGGGCTGGACGACAATGGGTCGGTATCCATAGTTGTACGTCTGCGCATGTGGGGCGCAGCCGTGGCGATGGTGATTGTAGCCATCTGCTCGCGATGCGCTAGAGGTTCCTAAGCATGCAACCGTTGCTAGCGCACCTATTCCGACGTTTCTAATCCAATTTGTATTCATCATCTCTATCCCCCAAAAAAGACTTTCGCACATGCAGTCAGCGACGCGATTTTTGGCTGCATAAATCTTGTTTCTCACGCGTGCGAAACGAATGAAGTACAAATAGCGTGCCAAACTCTTTATGAACAGCTTCTTGGATGTCGATTCATTATTGGCAGCCTCGAAGCCTATATTTCGGGGCATGGAATATACCTATGGCTTTGCTGCTAGAACTCGAGTGTCGTCAATTTGTTGATGGGCGATTCGCTTTGATCACGGAATTTCTCCTTGAAACCGTTTTTTGTCCAAAACGCTATAATCCAGGCCAACTAGCGCCATTTCCCTCATTATCTCTTTGATTTCAATTCGAATGCCCTCACCGTTCGCAAACGCGATATATCAGTTTGTCCCTGCCATCGATTCGCTGCGTAACTACAGTCTTGGCTATCTCAAACGAGATGTTTTTGCCGGTTTGACGGTGGCAGCGGTCGCTGTCCCCCAAGCCATGGCGTACGCCAGTATTTTTGGTATGCCGGTTGAAATGGGACTGTATACGGCGATTGTCATGACAGCCGTTGGGGCGTTGCTTGATTCCTCAAAGCAACTGATCAATGGACCGACCAACGCAATTTCGATTGCAATGCTGAGTGCCTTGTCGATCGTTCCCAAAGAGGCCCAGGTTTCTGCCGCGATCATGATGGCGTTTTTCATCGGATTGATTCAGACGATCATTGCGTTACTTCGATTTGGCGACCTGTCTCGTTTTGTTTCCCATGCAGTTGTGGTCGGCTTTACACTCGGAGCATCTATTCTGCTCTTTTTGGACCAGCTGAAAAATGTTTTTCGTCTGAAGGGAGCAAGTGACCCTCACGATCACTTTCTTGTCCGCTTTTGGACGGATATGACACAGGGTGGGAGCGTCCACTGGAATTCTGTCGGAATAGCCGTCTTAACCATCGTTGCAGCGATTGGGTTTCGGTACCTCAACAACCGATTTAAGCTTGGGCTGCCAGAGTTGTTGTTAGCTATTGCGTTGGCAGGGGCCGTGTTGTACGCGTTGGACCCCAATCAGGCCGACGGGACCATAAGAGGACCGATTGTCAATGCCGAGCTTCCTTCGTTTCATGTTCCCGAGATTGACTGGACACTTGCTCGCAATCTATCCAGCAGCGCTGCGGCCATTGCTTTTCTGGGGCTACTAGAAGCGGTCGCGATGGCCAAATCGATCGCTTCCAAAACGGGACAGAAACTGGATATGAACCAGCAGTGCCTCAGTGAAGGGCTTGCGAATATCGCTGGCAGTTTCTTCCGATGCTTTCCGGGCTCTGGTTCGCTAACTCGATCGTACATCAATCACACGGCCGGGGCGGCTACCCAATGGTCAGGTGTCATTAGTGCGTTGGGAGTCGCATCCACGATTTTGGTTTTGGCTCCGTTCGCACGCTATGTCCCGAAGGCTGCGTTGGCCGGTGTTTTGATTCTGACGGCAACGCGGATGAACGAGCTGAAAACCCTGAGTTACTATTGGAAAGCGACCAAGTTTGATCGATGGATTCTTGTTGCAACCGCTTTGTCCTCGATTCTGATTTCAGTCGAGTTTTGCATACTGATTGGTATTTTCCTTTCGTTCGCATTCTATGTCCCTCGTGCAGCAAAAATCAAAGTCAATGAGCTGACGGTAACCAGCGACCGTGTCATCCGAGAGGTCGTCTCGTCCGATTTGCCATGCTCCTATATTCGAGTGTTTAATTTCGAAGGGGAGATGTTTTTTGGATGTGCTCCAGAATTGGAACGGTATCTGGATACGATCTTCGAAGACTCGCCGGATAGCCTGAAGGTGATCGTCCTTCGGCTAAAACGGGTGAACAACCCCGACGCAGTTTGCATGGACGTTTTGCAAAGGTTTGTGGAGAAGATGCATGAGCGAAAGGTGGTCGTCCTACTGTCAGGGATTCGGGAGTCAATGGCTCAGACTCTGAAAAATGTCGGCATAACTCGACTGGTCGGCGAGGAGAATGTATACCGCGAAGAGTCCGAGATTTGGGCCAGCACAGTCACCGCCATGAAAAAGGGCTACTCATTGTTGGGGAATAGCCATTGCCAACACTGCCCGAACCGAGCGATTGCCCGTGAGCAACGCACCGATTGGTCTTATATGATCTAGCGTTAGCAACTCCACCATGGCATGAATGAAACCAAACCGAATCCCAACCGACAACGCAGCTTATGGAAGCGATTTTTGCTGTTTGCCATATCGATTTACTTGGGAGCCCTTGCTGTGCTGATGTTTTTCGAACGCAGTCTTCTGTTCCCAGCTCCACCCGCAGAAGCAGGCGAATGGAACGCAAAGAAGTTTAATGCCGAAGAGTTCTATGTCGACAGCGACGGCACGACAAGAGTCCACGTTTGGTTTTTGGCGAAGCCCGGCTGCCAGACAACGCTAATCTTCGCGCACGGGAATGGCGAGACGCTTGGTTTCATGGGTGAGGAACTGGTGGAGATTCGAGAGCGGTGGAAGGTCAACGTAGTAGCTTTCGATTTTCGGGGCTATGGAAAAACTGGTGGACTTGCGAGCGAAAACGCCATCTTGGCAGATTCCCTCGCCGTGGCCAAATGGGTCGAATCGAATCCGCGATTTGCCGACCAAAAGCGAGTTGCCATGGGACGCTCCTTGGGCGGCGCTGCGGCAATCGAAATTGCCACCAAAACCAAAGTGGATGGTATGATTCTAGACAGGACTTTTTCTTCGATCGTCGATATCGCTGCCGATCGCTATCCCATCTTTCCGATTCGATGGGTGATGCGAAATCAGTTTCGGTCGATCGAAAAGCTGCCAGGCTATACCGGACCGCTCTTGCAGATGCACGGTGACGTCGACGAGTTGATCCCCTATCGATTCGGAAAAAAACTCTTCGATGCCTGTATCAGTGAGCGAAAGCAACTCCTTTCTGTCCAAGGCCTCTATCACAACGATCCTTGGCCAGAAGAGTTCTGGGACGCAGGCCAAAAATTCATCAGTGACTTAGAAACAAAATGAAACGAGCCCGAAACACCAGTTCCCCTGTTTTAGAACGCCTCGAGTTTGAATGGGACGATTCCGCCGAAATCCCCACCGACACAGCGAAGATTCTTGAAGACGCCGATCAAGTGCTTCAAGCGTATTGGGATCAATGGACCAAGAAACCGATTGAACAATATGTTGCTTGCGATTTCCGCGATGTCTACCGAGCCTTGTCGCAACTCACTGCAAGCAAGTTAGCAAAAGGAAACACGTTTTGTGAATGGGGGTGCGGCTTTGGAATTGTAACCGGACTAGCGTCACAACTCGGCTGGGAAGCGATCGGGATCGAAGCGGAATCGTTCTTGGTCGACCAAGCGAACCGATTTCTGGCGCGTAATCGACTGAAGGGAGAAATACTGCACGGAAATTTTCTTCCCCGCGGAAGCGAGCGGCTGGCAGGCTCACAATCGAACCACGCTTCGCTTTTCCACCAAGTCGAGAATGCCTACGAACAACATGATCTTGAGTTTGACGACTACGCACTCGTTTTTGCGTACCCATGGCCGGGCGAACATTACTTTCTACAAGAGGTCTTCCGAAATTACGCTGGCGATGGCGCGCTGATGCTTATGTTCCTTGGCCCGTACGAGATCGAGCTATTTCGGAAGAGCGTATCCTAAATTTATTTCGTTTAACAGTCAGCCGTAGGTGTACTTTCAGGGAAGCGGAGTACGCCTACGGCTGACTGTTAAACGGCTAGATCAAAAAGCCTATACCTGGGCCAAGAAAAGAGTTCGATTGACAATGCCAAGCGTATTTCGCTGGATCGAAAAAGACGCTACCATCAGCAATTCGGCAAGGAAATTCGACAAGCCGTAGTCGATTTTGACGGACCTTGTTTTGGTATGGTCGTTTAGGACGTTAGGGATTGGCTTTACTGCAATGACACGTGTTTTGGTTTTAGGTGCGCATCCGGATGATGCTGAGTTTTTCGCAGGTGGACTTCTCGCATCGCATTGCAAGGCAGGTTCGACGCTCAAGCTGGTCAGCGTGACCAATGGGCAGTCAGGGCATCAATCGGTTCCATCGCCGGAACTCGTATTGCGCCGTCGAGCAGAAGCGGCCAAAGCGGGGCGCGTGATTGATGCAGAGTATATCACCTGGGATTTTCCGGACGGTTCGCTTCAGCCCACACTGGAACTTCGCTTGGCGATCATTCGCGAAATTCGATCCTTTCGGCCCGACTTAGTTTTGACACATAGGCCATTTGACTACCATCCAGACCACCGCGCGGTTGGCCAAGCAGTCCAAGACGCTTCCTATATGGTTCTGGTGCCAAAGATTCTACCCGATCTAGCGCCGCCGAGAATCGAACCGATTGTCGCCTACATGATCGATCTATTTACTCGCCCCTGTCCATTTCGCGGCGACGTGATTTTGGATGTTTCTGAGCATTGGGAAACGGTCATGAGTATGATGGATAGCCATGAGTCTCAGTTTTACGAGTGGATGCCGTGGATTGATGGGATATTGGAGTCCGTCCCACAGGATCATCAAGCTCGACGTGCCTGGTTAGATTCTTGGTACGCAGAAAAAACACAAGCGAGAATTACACGGTTTTGGCAATCGGCATGGGGTTCGAAGCCCAAACTGCTCGAAGCGTACGAGATATCCGAGTACGCAGGTAAACCCTCTGTCGCAACTCTGGAAAAACTGTTTCCTGGAAAACGGCAATCGACCGACAATAAATGATGACGCCGCCAATACATACCATCCCGAAAATGCTCCACGTAGTGGTGGTTGTTTTCGGGCTAGGTTTGTTGGGGCTAGTTTCCGCTGGGGCGAATCCATTTGGCGGTTTGGCTCAAACCAAGCGACAGGAATTGGTCGTCGAATGGGATAGGCCTGCCTCTACTCCCAAATGGCTAACAGAACAATCTCAGCTCCATCCTGTCGAAGCTAAAATCCAGAGGACGCTCGATGAAGAGCTTGACATCGACTTCGACAGCTTATCCATGAACAGGATATTCAAGATCCTGAATGGCAAATTTGATATCCCGATATCGATCGATACCAATGCCTTCGAAGAAAACAAGGTTTCTACGGATCAAATCGTAATGTTGCCGAGAATTCGCACCAGCGTACGAAACCTTCTCATGTTGATCCTGCAACCACACGATCTCACTTACGTCGTTAAATCCGATGCATTGCGAATTACGGACTTCGCAGGTGCAAATGTTGTTCGCCACTACGACTTGAGTCAGGTATTCCCCGACAACGCACTCCTGGCCGAGCTTCTCGATGCCATCGAGTTAATCATCGATCGTTGGAACTGGGAAAGCAGTGGTGGTACAAACTCGATCTCCGTGTTTGGCTCGATGCTCGTCGTCAATGCGCCGGATGAAGTACAACGAGAAGTACAGCGATTTCTTTTATGTATCAGCAAACAAGCGTCTGCCAATTTGAGGCCTCGCAGTTTTTCAGAGCCTATGTGATTGCAACCGCGATGCGTGGGTTTGCGAATTTCTATGCAGGAACAATTGAGGACAATTGTTCGACAATCAAACAGGAACAATTGAGGACAATTGTTCTACACTGGCAATCGTTCTAAATTACTGAACGCCCTTTGCTTTGGTTTTGATTTTGCAGAGGTAACTGTCTGCGGTCACGAAAAGGGTGCTGCCGTCTTCACCGAAGCCACAGTTGCTCGTGCGCTCGCCGGTGTTGATTCGACCGAGCAGTTTTGCGTCTTTGTTGAAGATCCAAATTCCGCCTGGCCCGCTTGCCCACAAGTTCCCCTGTGTGTCGACCGACAAGCCATCGGGCAAGCCTGGCATTTTGCCAACTTCGGCGGTCGCATCATAGAACAAAGTTCCTTTGCCCACTGTTCCATCGGCTGCGACGGGAAAGCTCATCCAAATAGCTTTCTTGGGATCGCTTTGAGCAACGTAAAGCGTCTTTTCATCAGGCGAAAAGCCAATTCCGTTTGGGCGTTGCAGTTCCGTCGAAATCAGAGTTAGCGAACCGTCTTTTTTCGAGATGCGATAGACGCCAAAATGCTCCAATTCACGGCGGGGGTCGTTCTCTCGCATTGGAAGCCCGTACGGTGGATCGGTAAAGTAGATGTCGCCGTTGCTTTTGAGGACACCATCGTTTGGACTGTTGAGTCGTTTGCCTTGATAGTTGTCAGCTAGCGTCCTCTTCCCGCCGCCTGGAGTCAAGACGCTTACGCGTCGGTCGCCGTGTTCACATGAGACCAAGTTACCGTCGATGTCTTTCAACAATCCATTGCTGCCAGGTTCCAGACCATAGTAGGTCACCCCCGTATAGCCCGATGGATTCATAAACAATTGAATTCCATCCTTAGCCGTCCACTTAAACGTGGTGTTGCGGGGGATATCAGAGAAGAGTAGGTGTCCGGTTGCTGCGTCCCCCATCCAGACTGGTCCTTCGGTCCAGGTGAACCCATCTGCCAGTATTTCCAATTGCGCATCCGGTCCTAGGAGACCATCGAGCTGACTATCGAATCGCTCGATCTTGCCGAGAGTTCGTTTGCTGGTTTGGGCATGGGAGGTCAAACTATTGCTTGCCATATGGACTAGGAAAAAGAATGTTACGAGGAGGGTAAATCGGAGGCTCATGGAGGGTCCATTCGTGAGAGGGGAAACGCGGAGGCACTTCGATGCGGACAGCACATGAAATGTGTGTGCACTTTGGTGCGGTTGAATACCAATATAACCCGAGACGCACTCAAATGTCTTCGGACGAGGGCAAATCCTCAAGCGATTCTAATCCGATGATTTCGAGAAATCGATCGGTGGTGAAGTAATGGGACTCTTCACCGGACCGGCCCTCTGCTGGACTCTTCTCAATTCTCAAAAGCCCCTTGCGAACCAGTGTGCTGAGCATGCCGGTTGCCGGCTGATTCCATTGCTTTTCGATGGACTCACGCGTCGCTCCTGGTTGATATGCAACCAAAGACAAGCAATCGATCGCCGCCTGAGTAAGCTGTGTTTCTTTGACTTTACCATAAAACCTGTCTCGAACTAAATTCAGTTCAGGAGCGAGTTGCATGTGGTATCCCCCCGACGCCCGAACAATTACCATGGCTCGATTGTGTTGTCGATAAAGTGCGTTGAGGGAGTCGACCGATTCCTCTAACTCTTCTGCTGTGACACCTCGAAACAGCTCGAGCAATTTGTCGATAGCGATCGGTTTATTGTTGCTTGAGCCTAAGAACAACATCGCTTCGAGGATGCTCTCGGGCGTAACCGGCACGCCGTCGGTTTCGGTTACATCGGGAGCCGCCAGCATTTCCTCGTGATTGGAGTCTTCTACCGAGTCGACCGATTGCCCCTTTTCTTGTTCCGATAATTGCGGGGTTCGAGTTTCGCCGGAAGCTTGCTCGATCGCAACAGCGTAGGCAGTGCCGAGTTCCTCGAGAGAGAACCCTTCGCTTTCAACCGCTTCCACTTCATCGGACTCGATTGCTTCGACTCGTTTCACACCCTTTCGACCAAACATGAATACGCATCCTTTCGACAGGTCTTGGAAGCACTCAATTCAATTGTCAGTATCGCCGCCAATGGAATACGCATCTAGCCACGTTGGGCCTCGCAAGTAGAGCACACCGTTGCAAAACGCGGGATGGGAAAAAATCTCGCCAGACTTTTCCATGGCTTGAAACCGGCCTAGTTCCGTAATTCCTTTTGAGTCGATCCGAAGCAGGATTTGCGTTCCATTGCCCGTGCAAACCCAAACTCGGTCTTCGTCCACAATCAAGGAACAGTGCTTTTGCAAAGCCACATCTGAAAATCGCGCAACCTCTTTCAGCTCATCGAGCGGATCTAGAACGACTAAATCCCGATCGACTCCGACAATCCAATTGCCAACGCGAACAGGGGAATGGGCGTCACCGCTGAGGAGTTCCGAACTAGCTTCAAGCTTCAACGACATCGGTTCGTCCGTTTGGCCAGCCACTATCGAAAAGACGCGAGCCCCATTGTTCTCGGTCACCAAAACAATTTTGTTTTCGACGAGAACAGGAGTGGGTACGTTGAAGTCTTTTGGTATTTCCGGCTTCATTTCCCAAAGTCTCTTTCCGTCTGAGGTTGACCAACCGCCAAGCGAGATGGCATCATAGCAGACGAACTGCTTTCGACCTCGATGTTCGATCACGATCGGCGATGCATAAGCGGCAGGTCTACCTTTGGCTCGCCACAGCACCTTACCGGTTTTAAGGTTTAATGAAACCCAACTGGCTTCCAGACCACCCGGTTGCACAATCAGTTGATCGTCGACGCACACCGGTGACACGGAGTATCCCCATTGCGGCATTTTGCCCCCGAGGTCGTCAACGAGATGGAGTTTCCATAAGACAGCAAAGGTTTCCAAGTCCAAGCAAACCAGTTGCCCCTGGGCTCCCAAACAGTAGGCACAACCATCGTAAATGACCGGCGTGATGCGAGGTGAATTACCGTAATCCAGCTCGATCTCAGATCGGTACGACATCTTGTTCAAAGAAATACCTGATTCGGCATCAAGCACTTCGAAAAGGTCTGCTTTGTCATCGTTTTCGCGAGAGGAAACTACGACAACCTCATCGGTGGCAGCCACCCCTCCGATCCCTTCCGCAGGCAACTCATGACGCCACAATCGTTTTGGCTGAGACCATTTTTTGGGGAGACCCGATGCATGGCCATCTCCAGAAGCTCCACGCCACTGCGACCAAAACGACCCGGTTTTCAAGAGGCGGACGGGATCGCTGGATTCCGCTATCGGCTCAGATGATTGCTTTTTTTTTTCCTGTGCAATGGCTGTCGTGCTACCTAGTAGCAGCACCGAGACAGTCAAAAGATGGCGAATACCGATCCGCATGAAAACTCCCGAGGGCAATTCGAGTGAGGCAATGTCATTGAGGTAGGGTCACTCGTTTAGCAGTCAGCCGAAGGCGTACTTGCTAAAGGGTCGAGTACGCACTCGGCTGACTGTTAAGGCGAGCGAGGAAGGCCATTATACCCAGCACGACTAGGCCTAGCGCGACACGCAAGCTAGTGAAATGGGGAGAAATTCACTAGCTTGCGCGTCGTGCTATACGAATGAGTTTGGACTACGGTCGGTTCAGCGTATTTGGAACGATTACTTCTGGCTTCAATGCTTCGACTTGAATGCCATTGGGTATGGATGTTGGCAATTCGACCGAGGTCTTCGACGAAGCTGACTTCGTTGGCGATTGAGCAACATTATCTTCGAACGACGATTTCGTCCCTCCCGCCGAGGCAATCATTTCAGTGATGGCAGCACTAGCGATATTGGCTGGGATCGCATAGGAACAAACTCGTCCTGCCCGAGCAATGTTCAGCCCGACCGCGTTTCCGTAGACATCCACAACAGGGCCTCCGCATTGATGAGGAGCAATAACCGAATCGTGTTGCAAAACGTTTTGAAAACCGGTCGATCGCGAGCTGATTTCGCCGTTGACTTCCATTTCGGTTGGGTCTACTAAAAGGGCATAGTTCAAGTCCATCATTTGAGCAGTGATGAGCGATTTCTTTCCGTCTCGCACAATACCAACATCGACACGTTGGCCCGCCATCAAGCCTTTGAGTCTCGCCATCACATCTGGTTGAGAATTCAATTGGTCTCCGTCGATAGTTGTGATCACGTCGCCCGCTTGAAGACCCGCGCGATCTGCCCCACTGCCCAGCGTTACTTTCTCGACGAGCGCACCTTTTTCGCTCCTTGGGATTCCAAGTTCGACACCTAGGACTGCTCGTTCCCGCCGAATGTTGCGATTGACGACACTGACAACCCCAATGGTGACAGGTAGGCTGCGGATATCGGTGGTGGCTAGCCAGCTACCAACACGTGCAACGGTCGTCGTATCCCATTGGATACTGGTCAAGTTGCTGCGTTCTATCTTGATGAGAGCAATGTCCAGATCTGCTCTTCTGGATTTGACTGTCCCCTCGGCTTTTGAATTGTCAAAGAGTCGGACTTCGATCTTGCGATCTGGGATTTCGCTCGATTTAGAGACGATCCAGCCATCGCCGGAGACGATCGCGCCCAAGGCAACTTGTCGGTTTCGATCGAGAATTTGAACCGTCGATTTCCATTTGTCGCCAACCGAATCACGAAATGCGAGCAACGTTTTGTGATGACTACGTTGATGAGAGCGGCCGCCGTCGTCTTGAAGTTCTTTTCCAAAACGTCCGCCTTGTTGCACCAACCGAGATTTCCATACAGCACCAGCGTTTTGGGCTTCTGTTCGATCGTCCGAAGTTGGCTCATCTGAAAGGATGGTTTCTGAGGCAACTGATTGTTCGAAGCCTTGAACCGCATCCAAGGCGTCAAGAAGTGGGTCGCCGAAGGTCGCATAGGCGACAATGCTAGCGGCGACGGTTCCGCGAACAATCCAAGTTAGCCTATTCTTCATCGGGAGTTGCCTCAAGTTGCTTCGATTCAAAGTGTTCCGAAAACCATTATAACAATGACCGACTGAGCGTGGTACGAAATTATTCTCTTACACCCACGATCAATGACAGGGACATGAATTTCCCGTCTCGTTGAAGTTCGACAATGACCCTTTCGCCTGGGGTTAGCGAGTCCACCGCTGCCTTCAGGTCATCGAAGACACCGATTGGTTGGTTGTCGAATTTGGTGATGACATCACCCGCGCGAATACCTGCTTTGGCCGCCGGCCCAACTGGTTCGACAAAGGAAATTTTGCACATCGTTTCACTCGCTGCATCCGATGTTCCCCGAACTCCAATGGCTGGCTTGAAGCCTGGCAAACTGCCCCATTCATCGTTCTTGACAAGGCGAGCCCAGCTTTCGTCGAAGACATCGACCGGCACATGCATGTTATCGTCAACATCGACGCCAATTCGGCTATGGATTCCAATCAGTCGTCCTTCGAGATCAAAGAGCGGGCCACCACTATCGCCTCCAATCAACGAACAGTCGGTAACCAAGGTCGAACGCAAGATACGAAGCAGTCGACCAATGCGAACGACTGCTGGTCGGTCTGCCATCCAGCCGCCTGGGTGACCCGTTGCAATGACCCATTGTCCTATTTGCAAATCCGAAGAAGCTCCAAGAGTTGCATGTGACCATGGCTCGTTTTTGGTGTCTCGTGGCTTCGTGATTTGTACCAAGCCAGCGTCCATATCACGATTCACTCCCATGCTGACACCTTCTACGCGAGTGCCATCATGCAAAATGATGTTGATCTTTTTGCCAGGGCGACCTGCGACGTGGGCGGCGGTGAGCACGTGTCCTTCGCCTGTAATGATAACGCCACTGCCCTGCGTATTGTCGTGCTGAAGATTCACCGTGACCAAATTGACCTTCTCCGCAACTTTGGTCTGTTGCTTTTCCAGCGAGATAAGCTCTGCTTGGTTGCGCGGTTCATCACCTCGCAGCATTCGCCCTAAACCTGGTTCGAGTTCGACCAAGGTGATTCCGTTGGTTTTGGGCGTCTTGGTGAGCTTGGGCTCAGGCAATGACGGACGTAGCACCGTCCTGTCCTGCCGCGTGTTCGTCGAGGGCGATTTCGTTGGCGGCAAAACCGTAGACGGCTCTTGTGCCATGGCGGATGTAATCAAGTTGCCAACCATCCAGCTAGCAATCGCCAAGACGAAAAACAAAGGTTGTCTTGTCGACGCACTTAGCACGAAATTGCGATGCCGAAGAAAAAGGCGGTCGAAATTGCAGCATTTACTGGGCACGTCAGACTCCGTAAGCTGTGGTTGCAAGCAAACTAGGGAAAATCCGCAAATTGATTACGCGGGTTCGATTATTCGCTAACTATCTCCAAAATGAAACCCGTTTGACTCAAGAAACTCAAGAAAGCAGCCGGGGGGTACCTCAAATGTCGCTGTTCCATAGCGATTGTGACGATTTAACCGAAAGATCAGGACATGGCTGTTAGGCTCATTGTTGGCTGTGGCTACGTTGGAAGTCAGGTAGCAAGCAAGTGGTTGCTAAATGGAGACTCAGTCTTTGCTATCACTCGCTCAAACGACCGCGCAGCGCATTTACGCCAGTTGGGCATCCAACCAATCGTTTGGGACTGGCTGAATGGTCCACTTCCAATTTTGGCAGAGACGTTACACAGCTTAGGGCAACACATCAATGCATTTGCGACCATTTTGATTGCCGTTTCGCATGCATCGCAACCCGACATCCCGTATGCAGAAACTCATACTCGTGGTCTCTACAACCTTGACAGGCTGTTGAAAAGCGAGAGTTGGGAACAAACGGTTGGCAACGAAACCAAGTGGATTTATTTGTCCACGACGGGTGTTTTCGGAGCCGCTACGCCGGGCGACTGGGTGAACGAAGAATCCAAGGTCGCCCCAGAAAGGCCCGGTTCCATCGCGGCCTGGGCAGGTGAACAATGGATCGCTTCCCATATTCCCAGCGATCAGCGAATCTCATTGCGACCCGTTGGGATTTACGGGCCGGGGCGAGTCCCACGATGGCAATCGATTCGGGATCAAGTTCCATTGCAGGTTGATCCTGAAAGCTATTTGAACTTGATTCATGTGGAGGATCTGGCAACTTCCATCGTGAAGGTTTCAAACAAAAGGATGGAGTCTACTTTGTACTGCGTGAGCGATGGCGCGCCTGTGCGCAGGCGAGACTATTACGAGTTCATTGCGAAACTTGGAGGTTGGCCGCCTCCTGTTTTCGAAGCCGCGCGACCCAAAGAACTTGGCGAAGCGAGTTTACGGAGCGATGGCAACAAGCGGGTTCGAAACCATCGGCTCCAGACTGAGTTAGGAATTGAATGGGAATTTCCAAGTTACCGCGAAGGGCTAACCGCTCTTCTTGGCGAGCGGCGGGACAGAACATACGACAATTCGTAGCTGGATTCGCCAGAATTTCGTAGCTGGATTCGCCAGAATTCAGTCCC
>CANHVO010000070.1 GCA_947463915.1 Planctomycetaceae bacterium | reverse complement strand
TCCCTGTGATTCCAGCGGTTTTTTTGTGTTCATGCGTGGCGCTTGCGCGGTCTGTACAGCGTCGTTTTTCGCGTCGTTTTTGACCTGCGCGCGTCGGATTTAGCGCGCTTTTCTCTGGCTCCACTGGGGCGGCCTGGATCGCTTTTTGAAAATCGCCATCTGTCACCAGTAGGTAGCTTTTCTTCGCTACCGCTTCCGTGTTGCCAAGCCACGAACAAACCACATGGAGGGGGTAGCTTCGTTCTAGTTCCGTTTGGCGACTCGCTCGCATGCTGTGGAACAACCTCGCCCAAGGGGCTACACCGGCCCGCCGCATGATCTTCAAGAGTTGCGTGCGTAGATTTGCATTCGCCCACCCGCCGGGCCTCATTGCGGCGGCTCGGTACTCTGGCTTATCGATTACGAACGATTCGGGGGAAGGATACTTGCCGTCGATCGTCGATTCCTGAAAGAGCGTTTCCAAGATCGTCCGAAGCTCGGGGAACAATGGGCAGGACCGAACCCCGCGCCCTTCGTGGTGTTCAACCTTGGGCTCTGGAATGCTCATCCGGCCTTTTTCCCAGTCGATATCCCCCCAAGTGATCGAAAGCGTTTCAGAGGGGCAACGGAGCCCGCCAAACCGCGATAACCCCACGATCGCTTTCCAAGTCGAATTGCACTTGTCCAGGATTAGGGCGATTTGCTCCCGCGTTACCTCGACATTGCTTTTCAGGCTGGTCCCCTGTGTCTTTATTCGGGCGAATGGGTTCCGCTCGATCATTTCCCAGTCGCAAGCGTCTTGGAAGAACTGACGAGCAAAGGAAATACGCTTGTGGATTGTCGTTGATGCAAGCGTTGAGCCTTTCAGCTTCTCCAGGTAGTTCTTGGCATGGCCCGCCGTAACCCCTTTCAACTCGATTCCACTCGGCATGCTCTCAATCAGCGAATTGATAACTTGCTGCCAGACGATTCGCGTCGCGGGCTTCTTGCTTGCGCCGTTGCGAGTCATGAAGTCTTTAAGGAATTCGGCCATCGAAGCCGTCTTCACAGGAGGGGGCGCAATCGCCGGCTCAACCAGTCCAACCGCCTCGAACTTGGGGCGAATAACCTTTCCTTCGTTTGCAAGCCAAGTTGCATCGTCTTGACCGATCGGATTGCCAAGTGTCTTTGCGCCAATGATCGACTCAACTCGCGTTCTGATCTTCTCGGCGTCTCGGGCGCTGCATTTGCCAAGGTGGATCGACTTGCGGCGCTTGTTCACATCGTAGAATAGGATTCGACGAATGCCCGTTTTTGATTTCGTGATTGATGCCATTACGAAACAACCCTCCCCATACGTACATCGTGTTCCGCGTCTGCCATCGCTCTAAGTTTGTCCGTGTCGATCCCAAAAGCGGCAATTACCCCGCCTTCGTCTTCAACCAGATCGCCAACCAAGGCATCGTCAAACATCGAAAGCGGTGTGTAGTTTGCGTCTTCATCGGATTCGACCGGAATACATGGGGACTCGCAAACAACCGCCTTGAGAGTCAGGGCGGCGAAACCAAGATCATACGGCCCCTTAACGGGATTGGCTTCGTAGTGCTCAACCAGCTTGCGCAGGTGGGCGATGAAAAGCTCATTGGCCGCCTTTGGGTCAATGAAGTCTCCGGCATATCCGAAGTTGTCGTTATTTGTTACATTGCTCATGTCTGAACTCCGCGAGTTTGAGTGAGGACCACGGCCCCGGATGAATACGAGCATCGCGGGGCCTTTTTCGTAAACTACTATTCTGGCTTCCCTAATTCGACGAGCACTAAGCCCAGCGCCTTGCAGAGCTTTTCCGCCGTCTCCATCTTGATAGATCGCTCGCCGGTTACGAATCGACTCAGAACGCCAGCGTCAATTCCGGTTTCTTGTGCAATCTTGTACTGCGTCAACCCACAACTAAGAATCTTGTTCCGAATCGTCTCGGATAGCGTCGGGTTGATCTTCTTGGATGTCTTCTTGCTCATTTCAATCCCTTCGGGTTTTGTTACACGACAATTAACAATATCGGCTAATTGTCGCGTGACAAGCACCAATCTTGAATCTTTTTGGATAATTCTAGTATAGGCTAGCAGCAAACGTTCCTTGGTGCACCGCCCATCCGATAGAAGTCTGATTGCTCTTGGCTGCCCGGTTGTGGTTGTTCGGTTGGCCCGCCTTGTCGCTTCTCGCTCTGTTGCTCCATTACTTGAAGTGCAAGCGGCTTGTGGCTGATTTCGTATTCTTCGGCCTTCCCGAAGTTCATCAAAATCAACGGGTCTAACGTCTTGCGTAGGTCAGCGCAGATTTGAGTAACCCACGTATCGAGCCCGGCGTACATTGCGGCAAGTGGGATTGCCTTTCCGTTCCAAGCTCCTGAGCCATCGTTTTGGATTGCGCCGTCAGGAATCTCGCAACCTCTCCGCATTTCGTCGTCTAAATCTTTTGGGTACTGGAGGATATGTGTCGGCGCATCGCCCACCGTTGCATCCTCAATAATCCATTTTTCATTTCCGTTAATGTCTCGTTCGGTGGGGTATGTGATCGTCCCGCCGTTCTCTCGTTGCTCGGCAATCTGCATTGCAATGTCGCGGGCGGGGATTCCATCGGGCTTGCCGTCTACAAATAGAGCTTCGTTTGGATAGCCAATTTTCATGCCGCCGTATGCGTCCTTGTGCATGTATAGCCGTCGAGTGTCCAGGGCTCCACCGTTCAGCCACTTATCAGCCCACGGGCCGTAGGCTCCAAGCAAAACACTGTTGCTGTACTTCTCGCCGTCCTCGGGACGGAAGTTCACGAAGTAGCAATACGGGTAAGGCAATTGAACCTTGCCCGCATCAGCAACGTTTGCAACTTCGATGCCCCATCGTGCCCGCGTGGTCGGTGACTCAAGTAGGCGGCAATCCTTTGCGTGCCGTGGCAAAAGTTCGTCAATCTCGATTAGGTTGGCCTTCGTGAGTCTCAAAGTAACTTCACCCGCCGCCCAACCCCAAACCTGAGAGCGGAGGATTCCCGGCAAATAGCTTCCCCAAATAGTCTTAAGCTGCCTTTGCACCCAAGCGGCAACAACATCGTTTCTAGCTTGAATGCCCGGCGTCCATTTCGGCTTACCGTCCGGCCCAACTCCATCGATATAGGCGAACTCAACGGATTGAATCGGGGCGGCTCGCATTGCAAGGTTTAGCCGCAAGCTTGGGTCCTGCAACATTACGCGGATTGTTTCAAACGTGAATGGCGGCAAGTCTCGGGGGCCTTCGAAGAAATTGTGTGCCCGATAGCGCAGCGTCATTGCTGTCGATACGGGGGTTTCCTTGGTCGGCGGCGTCGGTGTCTTAGCCGTCTCGGCTTTTTTGGAAGCTCTGGTGAATCGCTTTGCTATCGCGGTCCCCATGCGAGTGATAACGTTGCGGCCCATCTTTGAATTGGGTTGGGTTGTTGTCGGTGTCATGTTTTCTTGTTTCGGTGTTCGTGGTTTCTGCCGTAAAAGAGAAGGGCAAACAATGTGCCTACCCTTCTTGGATGTTTCGCCGGGGGCCTTGGTCTAGCTTATGCCGAACTGGCCCAAAACGCTTGGAATCGATATGCTGTTTGCGTTCGCCGAGTCCATATTTGCTTGAACAATTGCAATCAGTTCAGGCCCGGCCTTATCAAATAGATTTCGCTCGGCAACGTCCTTCGCGATGCTCGTTTTAGCGTAAATTTCTTCTCTTAAGACTTGGTGTTCGGTGATGCATAACAGGCGAACATCTTCCCGTTTTAGCTTTATCGCATTTTCCAACGCGGATAGTTCCTTGTTGGCTGGGTCGATCGAAGCGACAATAATGTCTTGCTCTTTCACGAGGTTTCGCAATCGCTGCACAGAATCGTCGGATGCTAGATCGCATTTTTCCTTAGCAATCTTTTCTTCAACCGCTGTTAGGGACTCCAGCATTTTGGCGTGCTCGGAAGTCTTGGCGGCGTGAATGGCTTCCACCGATCGCAGTTTCAAAAGTTCGTCGGATGATTCAATTCGCTTCGAAAGTTCCGTGTTGTGATCGGTAAAGCCAGGTTGCTGTCCAGAGAAAATGATTACCGTAAGTAGTTCAAACCCTTGTGGGCTAACATGGTTCAGGTGGCATTTCCAGAGGTTCCAGTTTGGATGCTTCTCGGGTGACTCGGTGGCGGCTGATTCTGTTTTGGACATGGTTTTTTCCTGTGTCGTGTTGATGAAAGTTAACGTTTGAATCGCTGGTTTTGTTTTTGTACGGGACGGGATGGAGGTAGTCGCAATTGAACTACCTCGCTAAACGCTGGGGATTTAGCAGTAAACCTAGGCTGTAGCGCTAAATCCGACGCGCCCGTTGTGTACGGTTCATGTTTTTAAATCCTCGCCTTCAGTAGGGACATTAAGAACGGATCGGGACCGTTGCCGGGCTGGTTTGCGTTGTTGTTCCTGAAAATGTCTTGAACTGCGGCACCGAATGCGGCACCGGCTGCGGCTGCGTGCGCGGCGGCCGCTTTGTCGTCTACACCGCCGTCTGGAGTCAGCGCGGCGGCTACTTGTTCAACAGATGCCACGCCCAAATCAACGCCACGGACTAGCGCCGTCAAAGCATCAGAAACAACCTCAACAACTGGGGCGGTCTTTAGGAGGATCGCCAATATTGAGGTCCAGAGTTCTTGTGTTGCGTCTTGGTATCGCGTTTGTGCCTCGGTGATCTTCGCGAGCCCCGGCCCAACTTCCTTGGATCGGCTCAACATGTTCATTTCGGTTGAAATCTGCTGTTTAGCTTTCGCCATCGTGATAGCGGAACTGAACTGCTCCAATCGATCGGCTTCGCTCGTGAACGTGTCGTTAAGCGCCTTGCTTGCGAGCGCCAACGCGGCGAATGATGCGACAACGGCACCAACGGCAAGCCCAACGGGATTTGCGAGCAAAGGAGCGGCGGCGGCAACTGCTGGCGCTGCACTTGCGGCAGCCCCACCGGCGGCGACTGTTGCGGCTCCACCTCCAGCGGCGGCGGTAGTACCACCGGCGGCAACTGCTGTTGCTGCGCCGGTTCCTCCCGATAACGCGCCCCCGGCGGCGGTTGCTCCTACTGTTCTTGCGACGGCTCCAACGACTGAACGCCCGGCCCCTGCTACTGCCTTACCAAATGAACTACCGGCTACCTTGCTTGCGAGCTTCGAGCCCGAAGCCAAGAACGCTTTCCCTGTCTTAGTCTTTCCGATGGCTCCCGTTATCGACTTGGCTACCTTGGTCAATCCCCCTTGGTACTTCTTGGCTGTCGATCGTACCGCGTTGATAGCGCCGTTTAATCGCTTGCCCACTACCGGAATTCTGGCGATACGTTGCTGAACCTTGGAAACGATGTCGCCAACGCTTACCGGCCTTGGTGCGTCGGCTTGTTTCGCGGTTGCTGTCGGTGCAACATGCCCAACGGTTGGAACGCCTGCGGGCTTGCCGTCTGCGGTTGGCTTGCTGGCGTCGCCTTCATCCTGCTTTGGTGCAACGTGCCCAACGGCTGGAATGATCGGGGCGCGGTTCTCGGTTGTTTGGATCGGAGGCGGCCCGGCTTGCGTCTCTCGATTCTCTGGCTTCGCTTCCCTTGGGTTCAACGCCGCTATCAATCGGTCTATTGGCTCGGAGAAAAACTTTGGCGTGAAACGTTGCACTAGCTGTTCTAAGGCAACGCGATAGCCTCGGTAGTCCTCGGTTGTTGGCCCTTCGGTTTTCGTGCCCGTTGGGTCGCCTTGTTGGTGTGTTGGCTTGTCGGACTTCGTGCCGTTCGCAATATCTGCGAATTGCTCATGAATGGCCGCCACGGTTGCCGTCGTGTCATGTTGGGAATCGTCCTTCGACTCCTTGTCGGTGATCGTAGCAAACCCAGCGGCGATAGCTTCAACCGCTTCGCTTCGCTGCGAGCTTCCTGTATCGATGCCGCCCACACTTGGAACGTGGTTGGGTTCGTGATCGTCAGGACCACGATTGAACGCGGCCTGTTCGGCTTCGGTGCCGTCTACTAGCCTGATAGTCATTTCAGCGCCGGACATGTTACAAAACTTTCGTAGGGAATCGGGATCGAATAATGCAAACCGTCTCGCATATTTCTGCAAGCACGGTCGCACAAACTTCTAGTGATTTTTCAATGACCTCAACGCCCAGTTGGGTCTTTTGCTCGGCTCGGGACGTTTCTAACTGCCTACGAACGGCAATCATTTTTGATTGTGATGCGAAAAGCCGTCTTAGCTCAGCTTTCCTGAATTCGGGCGATTCGCATTTAGGCAAAGTCTTGCGACGTTCTAAAACCAAATCAGCGATAGCGATTGCGGAAGCTTCTTCCAACTCGGCGAGCCTTTTTTCAACGCTCATCGTTAGTAAGTCCTTTCGGTGCAGGTGGTACAACTTCGGGCAATGGATCGTTAAGTGTGTCGGGCTTGTCTCGCCCATCGTCGGGAAGATACAAATGTAAAACGCCCGGCTTGTCGTCGGACTCGATTTTGATTTCCTTACCAAAGCCCCGCCCTTTGCCCAACGTTTCCAAAACGAACTTGACGGCGCGGAAGTCGCCTTCTTCGATTGCAGGCCGAAGCTTGGATTGCGCGAGGTCAATCAAACCTTCTTTTGCCTCGTCTGCGATCGCTTGGAGAACCTTGTCCGTTCGAATTCGTTTGCGAATAGCTTGGGCGCTGATCCCCAACGCTCGGGCGGTCTGCGAGGGTATGCCGTCGCAACTTCGAAGCGTTTCGATAAGGGCTTTTCGGGAAACTCTCATAGGGTGGCAACTTTCGTTACGTTAGCGGGCTTGTTTCAACCGTTCTTATTGGCTCGGTACTTGCGGCGAATGGCGGTAATGGTTTTGCCTAACTGGTCAATGAACTCATCGTTAGCCCGCAAGAATTCACGAGCCTTTGGCAAGAGAGTACATTTCCGCTTCCGTGCCTTCGCAAATCGGCAAAGCGTCTTGCAATGGAACGCTATGTGGTCCCTTCGTTGGATGGCGTCGGCTTTCTGGTCGATGTATCCGGCGCATGCGGCGCGGACATTGCTCTCAGCGAGTGCAATTTCAACATTCATTGCTCTGGAGCCTTCAAGCCATGTTGCAATTTCGCGTAGTTGCTTGACGGCGCGGGAGGGCTTTGGTTTTGTCTTCATAGTGCTGTTGGTCCTTTGTTAGGGTTTGGGAATCGTTTACGTGGCTTGGTCGGCTTCGCTGTGCCTGCTGGCTTCGCGTCTGCCTCGCTTTCGTCGCTGGGCTTGGTTGCGGCGGCTTGACCGTCAACCGTGTCGGCTCGCTCCGCTTGCGTGGCCTTGTCGCCAAACGTGATCGTTTCGGCGGGTGGCAAGAGCGAAAGGAGTTTGATGTTGTAGTTGCGGGTTAGCGTCTTCAAAAATCGGCGGATCGATGCGAGCTGCTCGTTCTCCATTCCGGCCGGTAATTCGACTAACAGGGCAATGCGTCGACTCGGCTTATTCATGACAACCCCGCTTTCATTGCTTCGAGTTCGGCGGCGAATTGCTCGCCTTTGGTCGGTTGCCTGCGCCATTGGGTCGAATCGTCAGAAAGTCCGTTTCTCATCGCTTCGACTTGGGCGGCTAGTTGTTGGCCTTTGGTCAGTTGTTGGCCCAGCGACGGCCTCGCAGCAACGTCAGGTTCTCGGATTCCTTGCCACCCCTTGGTGATGGTGTGATTGATCGCCGCCACAGATCGAGCAAAGCCCCATTGCTCAAATTGTTCCAATTGCTTTTCGGCCTGCTTTTCCTTTAGCGAGTGCTTTATCTCGCAACGATGGTCACACCAGTCGATCCAAGCCCGCTTGAACGAATCGACTTGCAAGGCGAGTGGGATTGCAATTGCCTTTGGGTCAAACTTCTTTGCTTTAGGTTTTTCACAACCAGAGAGACTAGCGGCGATAGTCGCGTCTGTTTCTTTAGGATTAGGCTTAGGAAAAGGAGTAGGTATAGAAGCACATGGCTTGCGGTAAGCTTCCGGTAAGCTTCCGGTAAGGTTGCGTTCCACTTGCGGTATAATATTTGGACTGCAAACCGTTTCCGTTCCAATATTTGGAATGGATTCGTCACATGCGAAATCGGGCAATTCCTCAAAAGTGGGTGGGATGGTTACCCAAAATCGACCAGGAACGCCCTTTCCTCCTGGAGTGTACTCAAGCCATCCAGCTTCCTTAGCTTTGTTGATTGCCGTAATTAGGCTTTGCTTCGAACTCATTCCGCACAGCGGCGCTAGTTGTTCGAGATACCATTTTGCGGGCTCCGTGTAACGCTTGGAATCCTCTTGCATGGCAATGACGGCCAACAGCCAACAAACGGCCGCGCCAAGGTCTTGCGCCGCCGCCGTCTTGGTCAACAAGCGGATGAACCGATGTGCGAAATATTTTCCTCGCTTGGGGTAACTGCTCATCGCTTCCACCCCTCAGCAAGCACAAACCGCAATTCGTCCGCTTCTAGTCCGCTGGTTTGCTCAAGGTTCGCGTCTAGCTCGCTTCGTTGCTTGTCGGCGTCGATTGAGTCGTGGGCAATGCGAACGCCCTTTCCAATCCGTTGGGCGGCGCGTGACTTGTTCCGAAGCCTTGTTGGTCGATCTGCGAAAAACCGAACATGATGGGACATCGTTACGCCCCTTTCGCGTCGGATTTCGCGCCATCTTTATAGTCGCTAGATAATTCCCCAGCGTTCTCGGCTGTAGTTCGATACATACCGGGACTCGAACCCTCAACGCGCATCGACTCCAGAGCGTTCACAAGGTCACGAACCAAGTAAAGCGTTCGCGCTCCGATTTTGATTTTTGGGACATCGCCGAAATATGTGTCAAAGCTTCGCGGGCAAATGCCAACGAGAGACGCGGCCCGAATTCGATCAACGGCCAATGGGCTTGGTTCAGGTGCTTGGATCATCGCGGCACCCCGTTGTGATTGAAGGGCATCGCATTTCTATTCGCAAGCTTCTTGACTTTCAGTTCGATAAACTTCATATTTATCCTGTTCCGTGTTCGTGATTGTGATGCTAGACGCCTTGGATTCCCCCCTAAGGCGTTTTGCATTTAATGACTACGCAACATCTTCACTCTGCGACTTAGGAACTCTTTTTCCGTCGCGTGCATTTGTGGTTGCTTCCATGAATCTCAAAACCGCCTCGGTAGAAGTTAGGCGGCGGCCTCCGAGAATGCGGCTCTCAAGGCAGATACCCGGTCGATTCACCCACCTTAAGACAGTGGATAGCGCGGGCTTGGTCCCAGTCGCTTCATACACCGCTAAGCAAAGCGGTAGAAGTTTTTCGGACTGGATTTGTGGCGGTTGAACTACTGGGAAAAGCGTGTTCGACATTGCGGGCTCCTTGGTCTGCGTTACGTGTGAATGCTGTTGCGTTCACTTGGGAGCAGAGTAGGGCTCGCGGATTGTTGCGATAGCCGTTAAATGATTCGGAGCGGGATAACGCGGGATAAAGCGGGTTAAGCGAGGGTTGCGCTAGATATATTTTTCGGCTTTGCGCCTGTCGTGTTCGGATTTATCCATCAGTACAGATCGTGTTTTGGTGATCTTCTCTAAACCATACTCCCCTGCTTTCACCATTTTGCGAAACTTCGTTTCCTCGACCTTGAATAAGACCCGAGCCTCTGAAATGGTTAACCGCACCTTTGCAGGCTTCTTTTTGCTTTGCTTGTCAATTTTCTGAAACAACTGGTTCCAATGTGTATTATTATCACTGGCTTCAATCGTTAACATCAATCGCTCTGCGTCCGCTTGGAAAGCATTCGCAACCGAAATTAACGCAAACTTTGCTGCCGAAATGAATTCATAAATTTCAAATCTACCCCATGGGCTGACCTCTGGGAATTTCTCGCAATTGAGGCAATCCAAAAGCATGTTCCTACATGCCTCCAGAAGCACGCCTGAGACACTGTAGTCTCCGCTCTCAAATACTTCCGTCTGCGCTTCGATCAAACGATGCCATCTTTGCATTTCGTTAGAATCCGTACAGTGTTCAAACCAAGAACCGTTTAGTGATTCTGCCGTCCCACCAGCGATATCTTTGCCAAAAATGCTCGTTATCACTTTTGTATCAACGTCCGCTGTGTCGAGGTGTTGAATTGATTCGCCATTTGAGCCGAACACACAAATTCCCGGGCGCGTTATGATCTTGTTCTCAGGGGCCATTAGATACCTCAGTTTGTGAAAGAATCGCTGCAAGCCCATGCCGCCGGCTGAGGACTAGCGGCATGGGGTTGCGCGGGGTAGCTACTCCCCTGGCGAATTACGATATTGTTTTAGTCCAGAACCACATTTCTCGAAAGCTGGATTTCCCGAATTGAATTCGCAGTCATAGAATGAAGGATGGTTAATTGAGTTAGTTTAGCGCCTAAACTTCAATGGAATCTTGCCGTCTAGTAAGAGGTCCATCACAAAAAAGGGGAAAAATGTCCAAAGAAAAACACGAGAATAGTCGCTTTGTCGCCGAGATACTCGCACTAGCGGTTGCCGCCGGATCAACGATCTTTAGTGGATGGCAGACGTATCTATCTAGGCAGCAATTCATCGCATCAGAACAACATTGGCGGGCAGACAGGGACATCCAGAACGAAAACCGAAGATTTGAGCTTAGACCCTTGATTGTCCCGATTACGCCAGGCGTTTCTGCGGAAGCAAAAGTTGGTCAAGATTTCGAGCAATCCAAGGTAACGATTGTTAATCTTGGGAAAGGCCCCGCTTTGTCGAACGTTACAGTTGAGTGGGAAATTGAAGGATGGGGTTTTTGTGTATCCGCCGACAAGTCGTTTTTGCAACCCGGGCAAACAGCGGTTTTTGAAAGTATTCCATTTCTGGAATTTGAGCAGGTTGCGATCAAGAAAGGGAAGTACCCCGATTCTAGTGTCGAAATCGGCGGACACGTTATCTTCCGATGTGAGTCTGGCTACGGAGAAATGGTGGAAACAATACAGCACTGTTCAGCCACCGTGAAATACGAACGAGAAGTGCGGGTAGTTAATATTTTATTTTCGGACCGAGAATTCAAGGTTTACGGGCGAGGTAGTGAGATGTACGCAGCATGGGATAAAGCGACAAAAAACAAAACTCAATTCGATTCAGCAACACCGCCCGCGCCAAGCCCCGTAAATGAGTCGGCACCCTGATCTAATCACACAAGCTTTCAATCGAATCCTGCGAGGCTCTTAATTCGCTCAGGATCGGCGCGAGCGTCTCCAGCGTGTAAACGTCCGTCCTCGGCGTCGAGTCGATCAGAGACGCAACGGCTTGCCTGCAAAGGTCGATAAGCCGGGCAACGTCTTGGAGGCTATGCCCGTCCTCGATTGCGACGGCTTCGCCTGCCTCGATCTTAGGCAAGCGGGCGGCGCGCGTCGGATTTGTACCGCGGCGCGAAGAATCTTTAGAATCCCTGGAGAATTGATAGTGTTTCAATTCCCCCCGCCTCCATTTTCTCAAAAAGAACCTTGGAATCAATCGAATCCGAGGCTCTTTTTCTTTTTGAATCATGGGCTGTTGGTATTTCCGGCCAGAGTTCAGTCCAAACTTTGAGATTGCGTGGTTTTCCTCCAAGACCATCGCGATTGCCGGTAAAACGAGTTCAATCGTTCCCCTGCCTCTCCTTTATAACAAATCGACACAGCAAGGAGCGACACAGTAAGGAAGCAAACCTGCTCCGGTTTGGGTGACCGGAGCGGGTTCGTGCTAGGCAAAAGCTAGACGTGAATCCGCGTTCAAAAGCGGTTTCAGGGTCTAGGAATACCAAAAACCGACAGCGGTCGACTCCAATGTGCAGCGCCCGTACAACACCACAAATGAAATGTCGCCTAAGACATTGAGTTATATGATTAATGCTGAGGGGTCGAATCCCGTGCCGTCCGCATTTCTTTTTTAGAGCCACAACGCAAATCCTCAGAATGCCTACGGAAAAAACTTTTCGATTCTTTCAAAATAAATGTCGTGGTTTCGCTGGATAAAGCCTGCGTTGATGGACCTGAAAAAGTCTATGTAGCCCGTCGAATTGGCACGCGATTACTTTTATGAAATTCACGCGTTACCTATTGCGTTCCGAAAATCAACCACCTCTATTGCATTCATCACTCTTGATTTGCATTCCGCCTTGTGCTTTGCATCGCGCCCTTCAAACCATCACGTGTCCTGTTCGGTCGGCCCTCCCCGTTCTACAAGGATTTGTTGATTATGGTTTCAATTCGTGCTTCATTCTCTGTTGTTCGCAGTTCAGTAACTCGGATCGTTGCTCTAGCCAAACGCGAGAGCAATCGCAAATTGTTTGGCAGGTTTCTAAACGACCACTTTCGAACTGGATTTCAAAACACTCGAAGAAGAACAAATCACCAGGTTTTGCTTGAATCGTTGGAGCCCCGCCACCTTATGGCTGCGGTACCAATCGCCAACAACGATACGGCTTTTTACACGGACGTCAGCACAGATTTGGTGGTCTCGACGTCTTCTTCCCCCGCACATCTATTAGCCAACGATCTCGACATCGACGGCGGTTCGATTACCACCAGCGTCGTTACAAATCCATCATCGGGGACACTCATCGCGTTTGGGACCAATGGCACGTTTACCTATCGACCGAACAGCGGCTTCGTGGGTGTCGATATTTTTACTTACAAAGTTAACGACGGTTCGCTGGATAGTAACGTTGCGACTGTAACCATAGCTGTCGGAACCACGTTACTCGCTGCACAAAATCTTTCAAGCAACACCGGCATCAACTCACAACTGACCACTGGTAACCTTTCTCTCACGGAACAACTGACGCCTGATCAATCATTGGTTTATCGGAGCGATTCCTTAACAAAACCCATCATTGCCGTTGAAACGCAACTGGCCCCAGGCGTTTACCCACCAAGTGCCATCACTGCTCAATTGACCTTCAATGGAACGGCTGGGACGACCTACAGCTACTCCACATCCGGCATGTCCTCTGGCCAGTCGCTTCGTTTTGCCTTACAAGCCGACGGTTCGGCACTTGCCACGGGCATGTACGACTACACGATGACCGTAACGACAACCACTTTCAGTGGAACAACAAGTCAGACGTTTACGGGCAAACAAGCCATTGTGAATCGCTCTGCTAGCGAATTCGGTTCCGGATGGTGGCTCGATGGTCTCTACCGGATTGTCGATAGCAGTGCGGGAGCCCTTCTGGTCCAAGGTAACGGGGACACTTTGTGGTTCGTAAAATCGGGCTCCAGTTACCTTCACGCCGCAGGTGACGTCAGTTACAGCACACTCGTCAAGACAGGCACCAACACCTTTATTTTGACCAGTAAAACCGGCATCGTTTCCAATTTTTCGACAACCGGCTTGCTGACGAGCATCGTTGACACCAATTCCAATACCACCAGTTTCGGCTATGCAGATCGTAATGGCGACTCCATCGCCAACGAACTAATTTCGATTACCGACCCATTTGGTCGGGTCACCAATTTCAATTACACGTCAGGCAAAGTTAGCAGCATCGCGCATTTCTCGGGTCGCACAACGACGCTAACCATTAGTAGTGGCAATCTCACAAGCTACACATTGACCGACCCCGATGGAGCTGGAGCACTTTCAGCTCCTGTATTTGCGTTCGGCTACACTTCGGGAAAACTTACCTCGAGCACCAACGCAGTCTCAAATGTCACGTCTTACAGTTTCAATTCAAACGATGGTCGGTTGCGAACCGTCACTCACCCAGATAGCACGACTTGGCAGTTGGTTCCCATTGAAACCATTGGCCTTCCCACTGGCACGAGCGGCAATACTATGGCCGCACCGACTGCCGCTCAAGCGACCGTTACTGACGAGCGCGGTGGCGTTTGGAAATTCCGAACGGATCGCTTTGGTCTAGTCACTGAATCGATCACAGCACTCGGTTTCATTTCGACAATTCGACGCAATATGGACGGCCTGCCCGTCGTTGCAAATGAGCCCGATCCAGACGGCACTGGGCCGATGACCGGTTCGGTCTCTATGTTCGGGTACAACAGTCTTGGCGACACGACGCATACCATCGCGCCGGATGGCGGGGTAACGACGGCGACTTATTCTTCAACGCTGCACCGTCTGTTATCGGCGACAGATCCAGTCGGTCGAACGCAATCGTTAACTTACGATTCTGCAGGCAACATGCTTACGCAAGTCGACGGTGCGGGATACACCGCAACCTTCGCCTACAATTCGCGAGGGCTACCAACGAGCATTACTCCGCCAGACCCCGACGGTTCCGGTTCGCTCACCTCGCCTGTGACCAGCGTGACCTACGACTCGTATGGCAGAATGATCACCCTGACCAATCCCGATGCTTCGACCAAGGCATTTACTTACAACTCCGCTGATCAGATTCTCACAACAGTCGACGAGCTTGGGAAGACCATAACCAACGTCTATGACAGCCTGGGCAGACAGACATCAGTTACCAATCGAGTAGCGGCAACGACCACCATTGCTTTTGACGCCATGTCGCGAGCGATCAAGCAAACCGATGCGTTGGGAAATGTCACCGATGTTGTGTACAACAATCGTGGTTGGGTCTCGAAGATTACCTATCCGGATGCGGATGGCGCTGGGCCTCTTGCTCGTGGCGAAGACATACGGGCCTATGATGGTACTGGCAATCTAACGAGCCAAGGTGAACCAAGTGCAATGTACAGTTCATCGATCCCGTTTACGTATGACAGCGATAATCGCCAAATTAGCAAGGGCGATCCCGCGACCCCCGGAGTATTTTTAAACTGGGGCTATGACAATGCTGGACGCCTAACAAGCATCTATCGTGCAAGCATTACTGGAGGCCAGCCCGATCTAACCGTACTGGTTTATGACGCGTCAGGACGCGTCGTTGAGCAGCGGGTGGAATCTCAACCAACGATGGGAACACCGACCGTACGCACTAAAATGTCGTTCGGCTACAGTCTGGCTGGCGAAGTCACTTCTCAAACTGACGCACGCGACTTTACGCAGTCGAAAACCTACAATAGCCGAGGACTGGTGGCTACCGAAACGCTCCCCGACGCTGACGGAACAGGCAGCCAATTCGGGCTGATCGTTAGCCACTCGTATGACAATATGGGGCGCGAGACCAGCGTCGACCGCGGTTTTGGCCGAGTCACGACGCTTGAATACAATTCTCGCAGTTGGGCCACAAAAGTAACGAAACCCGATCCAGATGGCACAGGTTCGCTTACTTCGCCGATCATTTTGGTAGGATATAATGCGCGCGGCGACCAGACCACTTTTACGGACGAGCTTGGCAACGTGACCACCCGTACTTATGACAACGAGCAACGGCCTATCGGCATCACGTATCCCGATCCAGACGGTTCAGGAGCGCTTACCAGCCCCGTCACCAGCGTTTCCTACAATGCACTCAATTGGATAACCAGTAGTACCGATGCACGCGGCGGTGTCACGTCGTACACGTTCGACGCTCTTGGACGTGTCCTGACCAAAACCGATCCGGACCCAGATGGAGCCGGTTCGCTTGCGGCCCCAGTTACAACCAATCTGTACAGTGCATCGGGCCTATCAAAAGTAACCGATCCGCTCGGTCACGAATTAAACTACAGTCGGGATGGCCGAGGTCGCATCGTGACCATAACGGATGGCCTTTCCAACGTAACGAGCTACGAATACGACTACTACAACAATATCACAAAGCAAACCGATCCAGATCCAGACGGGGCTGGGGCACTTGCACGACCGTATAGCATGTATAGCTACGACTCGCTCGATCGACTGGTCAGCAAAATCGACCCGCTTGGCATTACGACTTTCGCTTATGACCAAGCCAGCAACATGACCTCGCTCACGGATCCGGTCAGCAACACCACCAATTTCGCTTACGATGGATTCAATCGGTTGGTGCTCAACACGAACAGCCTTGGTAAATCCAAGAGCTATACGTTTGACCAAGCTGGAAACTTGACCCGGACTGCCGACCGCAACGGGAGAGTAACTCAATACGAATTTGATACCCTCGATCGGCAAACGGCTGAGAAGTGGCAGCAAAGTAGTACTGTTCCCACGCTCAGTGTCGCCACCACGCAAGAAGGCGGAGCTGTCAGCGAACAACAATCTGTCGGCTGGTCGACGTCGGGTTTCGACATGTCAGGCACGTTCACCATAACTCAAAATGGGCAAACCACATCCAGCATTGCTTGGAACGCATCTGCTGCGACGATTCAATCCGCGTTGGAGTCGCTTTCGACCATCGGTTCAGGCAATGTCCTGGTCACATTGACAATCCCGAACACCTACAGCCGAACTATCGGCCTGACGTTTCGCAACGGCAAGGCTGGAGTGGATATGGCTCAATCGACCATCAATACCAGCGGGCTCTACTCGATGATGGGCTCTCCATCAAGTTTCAATACCACAAGCGTCACGGGTGGTAACTTTACCGAAGTCCAGACAATTACGCTTGCCAATGCGACGAACGGCACATGGCGCCTGGCTTACAACGGCGAGATCACAGCTCCGCTATCACCAACCATAACTTCATCGCAATTGAAAACCGCCCTTGACGCTATGGTCGGCATTGATTCGGTGACCGTTACAGGCAGCAGTGGTAGCTTCAC
The DNA here is from genome assembly GCA_947463915.1 of Planctomycetaceae bacterium. GTDB lineage: Bacteria > Planctomycetota > Planctomycetia > Pirellulales > Pirellulaceae > JBKCUI01. Next base: position 6,895 of record CANHVO010000070.1, on the reverse strand, counting down.
GGTGACTTTTGGCGGAACTCAGTCTTCAACGAACATGAGCCAGATCTTTGGCGACGCCGCCAATGCGACCAACGGTTCGACGACTCGCACGATCACAACCGTCTACGATGCAGCCGACCGGCTTACTTCACTAAGCGATCCATCGGCCACAATCGCCTACACACGGGACAATTTAGGCCGAGCGACGACAGTCGCTAATACCATTAGCGGTCTGACACCGACGATCACGCTTAACCAAGCCTTTGACTCGGCCAGCAATCGAACTGAGCTTAAGGCTACGGTTGGCAGCTCGAATGACTTCAAGAATACCTACCAATATGACGCAATGCAGCGACTGACGGACATTGTCCAGCAGAGTCAATCAGGCGGTAACGCCGTAACGTCAAAACATGTAACGCTGGCCTACAATGCGTTGAGCCAACGCACTACTTTAGCTCGCTACCAAAGCACAGGTACGAGTAGCGCCGTCGCAACCACGAGCTACACATTCGACACCATCAATCGCTTGAGCACGCTGACACACAAGCAAGGATCGACCACGTTAGCCGGATACACTTACGCTTATGACGGTCTGTCGAGACCAACGAGTGTCGATTCGACGATTGAGGGACTTTCGACGTTCACGTATGATGCAACCTCGCAATTGACGGGCGCGGACCACACATCGCAAACGGACGAAACCTATGGCTTTGACGCGAATGGCAATCGGAACACCAGTGGCTACACGACCGGCTCAAACAACCAAACCACTGCGGGTCTTGGATTTACTTACACGTACGACGACGAAGGCAACCGCCTGACACGCACCGAGACTTCTTCGGGACATGTTCAGAGTTACGAGTGGGACTACCGCAATCGGCTAGTCGCGGTCAAGGACCGCAACACCTCTAGCGGCGCGATTGTCAAGCAAGTCAACTACGAATACGACGCGTTTAACCGGCTCGTTCATCGCGAATATGATGCTGACGGAGCGGGTTCCGGTGCAGCGACCAACCAATACTGGGTCTATGACGAAGGGATCAATGCCATCCTCCAGTTCGACGGCTCTGCCGCATCGAGTCTTTCGCATCGTTATCTCTGGTCGAATCAAGTCGATGAACTACTCGCCGACGAGCAAGTAACATCCCTAAGCACTGGGGGCAACACGCTATGGGGATTAGGCGACCACTTAGGTTCGCTCCGCGATATCGCAGACCTCATCGAAGCAACAGGAGTTACATCAATAACAAACCATCGCACAATAAGTGTTACAGGCAAAATCGTTGCTGAAACAAATGCGGCAGTGGACATGCTCTTCGCGTTCACAGGCAAGCAGTTGGACGAAACGACCGGCCTGCAAAACAATCTTCATCGTTGGTACGATTCTGCAACTGGCCAGTGGATGAGCGAGGATCCAATCAGCTTCAATGCAGGCGATGAAAACGTAAAACGATACGTCGGTAACTCGATTACTCGATCCACCGATTCTCTTGGCTTAGACGACGATACCGATCCACTGCATATGCATTTAATACTGGTGGCATTCGGTGCTTTTGAACGCTGGACTGATTTGACTAACCCGTCCAATGATGCAATGCAAGCAGTAGAGCGTCAATTAGAATGTAATCCCAATCTCACCGTACATGCTATCCCCTCTATCAGGGTAAGCTGGGGAAATCCGGAACTCATTCTTAATAGGCAGATTGCTGAAATTCGCGCAATTGATCCGACCGCTCAAATTGCCATTATTGGTTTTGGTGTAGACGAATCGCTGACGGGCGGCCCCCAACTAGAGGCATGGGGTAGAAACCTTCGTAATCGTGGTAATGTGGATGTTGATGGAAATCGCCCCGGAACCAATGGCGTTGATCTAGAAAACGATGTAGGCGGGCGGAGATTTAACCGAAATCCGTTTGCAACAACATTCGCTGATGCTCTCAAAATCAAGGAAAACTACAATAGCATTGATCAATCGTTCATTTGCAATGAAATGGCCTACTTCATTCACGGTTTAATTATTCGAAGCGAAACAATATTTTTCGGCGGTTTTATTCACGTCACCGCAACCATTGATGATGCGGTGAATAGCAATATGGCGACAGCAATCGAAAAATACCTGGATAACGGTCCAAATGGTGATTTGGACCATGATGGTACGACAAACTTGAATGACACCTGCCCTTTTGATCCTAAAAAGAAATGAGATTGTTCCAACTCTCGTCTAATTCACTTCACAACCCTAGCGCAATAATCATGTACATGCAAACCGTCGTCTCTCAAATTGCCATTTTTGCATTCTTCTTTTCACAAGTCTGTTTGGCGGCTGAGGAGGAAGAGTGGATTCGGTTTGATTGTGATTCTTATGAAAACGGAAAATTTATTACAATCGCTGCGTCTGGTAACGGTACGACAAGAAACGCTCATTTGGCAGTCTATGAAATACTAGCCCCCAATTTTCGAATGAGGCGACTTCATAGCAGATTTCTGTTGCATCAGTGTCTCTACACACAGGCATGCCTGTGTTCAGGAGGTAGGTTTTTCGTAACAAAAAACGACTATCAATACGAGGAAAAGCGTTATCCACTAGTTGTTTACGACCTTGTTCGAAACGAGCATACATCCTACGAGTTAGACGGACTTTTCTCGCCAAACCAAAAAATGCAAATCCTAAAGGTGACAGATGATCCCGAAAACGAGGATAATCCGAGAAACCCTATTGGCTTTTATGGTTGGTCGCAGCCGTTAGTCGAAAGCGAAAAACATTTCGACGCTAAGTCTATGTCGTTTACGCTTTATGCCTCCGGTCCAGATTCCCTCGACGATTGGCGGGATGTTTCACAGTTACAGCAAGTAACAAAGCCATTTATTAACATAGTCATTGACCTACCAACGCGACTTGCAAAAGCTGTTGCTAGTTCCGAAACGAAAGACCTGCGGCCCAAGGGGGATGGACCACATGACGGAACGGATCGTGTTTACCTAGAATGCGTGCAACAAGAGTCCATCGCGGATGCCGTTTTCGATAAAGCAGGAAAGCGTATCCTTCTTCCACGCTTAATCCAGATGCATCACCCAAATCCTAAATCGCAACAGGTGTACCGTTTGGAGCCGGAAACCCAAGAGTACGTTGCAGTCGATGCGAGCGAATGGAGCAATGACAAGAATGACAAGAAAAAAGGAAACTGGTGTATCGCTGACCACGACAAGGAATTGCGAGAAAGCCTTGACGAACAAGTAAAAGAGCTGCGAGAAAAGCTCAATCACCAAAAATCGAAGCAACAGGATGAGGGCACAAAAAAGTAGCAATCGACGGGGGGGTTGTCTTTGGTAAGCTTTGCGGATTAATCAGGTTCTTTCTGCAGGAGTTTTGACGTGACCATCTCCCGTTCTCGACTTGTCGACAGTACACACAAAAAAGGACAGGATTAATCCGGTTCTTCCTGCAGGAGTTTTGCGGTGACCATCTCACGTTCTCGACTTGTCGATGCCACCTTAAGTCGTTGGTACCACTGTATTTCTCGTTGCGTTCGCCGGGCTCATCTCATGGGCGATGACGTTGCTCCGGGGCGTAAGGATTGGATCGAGAATCGACTGAAGGAACTTGATGAGATCTTTGCTGTTTCCGTCGGCGGGTTCAGCTTGATGGATAACCATTTGCACTTGCTGCTGCGTATCGATCCTGAGGTTGCTAGTGCTTGGTCGGATTCGGAAGTGGTTGAGCGTTGGTTTCGGCTTTTTCCACCTCGTTGTTCGGATCGCAAGCCTTTGAAGGCTTCTAAGGAGCTATTGGCGGCTCGCGTTGGGAATGTGGACTGGGTAGTTGGTGCTAGCAAGCGATTGTCGTCGCTTGGTTGGTTTATGAAGTGCCTCAAAGAGCCGTTGGCTCGGCTTACGAATAAGCAAGACAAGTGCACGGGCGCTTTCTTTGAGGGCCGTTTCAAATCGATCGCGATTCTGGATGAAGAGTCGCTTGTTTCGGTGTGTGCTTATATTGATTTGAATCCAGTTGCGGCTGGTATTGCGGAAACACCGGAGGCGAGCGAGCACACTTCGATTAAGGCTCGGGTGGAACTACGAACGATCGGGCCAGTGATTTGCAGGCTGCGGAGCTTGGTAGTGTGGCGGCCACGCAGGTTAGCGGTGGGCTTGAGGATGAGCTTTGATTGGTTCCGATTGAAGATCGACGAGAGCTTGGTGCGGTGCGTGAAGGGATGCGGAGTGGATTTACGCTGGGGCAGTATTTGATGTTGGTTGAGTACACGGGTCGGATGCTACGAGATGGTAAAGCAGCGATATCGACCGAAGTTGCGGATATTTTTGCGAGGCTTGGTTGTACGCAGGAGGCTTGGGGAGTGCGGATGTCGAAGCTTGCCGGTGGTCGGCTAATTGGGAGGTTTCTGGCTGCGAGTCGAGATCGGTTGCGGGAGTTGGCGGGGAGGTTAAGTGTGCGGCATTTGGCGAACGTGGGGTGAGGTCTGGGTTGTATTGGGAAGCGTTCGGTTAGCACACCAAGCCTGTTGCGAACTGGGGCACAAGGCCCGCGTTCGCTATTGCTGACTGGTAGGCGCATCGCATGGTGCGGAGCACCTATTCTGATGCTCGCCTGAAACCACTCTTGTCCGAAATTACAGGGTTTTCATCTGCAAGTGACTGCTTAGCCTCCCCGCCAGTGGCTTGACGGAGCACTTCACGTACAATGAGTTGGGTCAGCCTAAGACGCACCAGTCCTTTGAAGGTGTCATTACGGAATCGACTTACGACAACGCCAAAACCAATGTGTCCGAATCCGACGCTACCTACAAGGTCGGTACAGGTCGCCTCGTTGAACAACGGAACTTCGCTCCCAACTCGTACAACAACGGTTCTGGCACTCCAACCGAACGCTTGCGGTTGCAATAAGATGCCTTCGGCAGAAAGATCAAAGCCGTGGCGAAATCAAAGGGGTCAGGCCTCTTTGGTTGTTTTGGGATCGTCAGAAATTAAAGGGGGCAGGCCGGGCAGGCCTCTTTGATGACGCCAACGAAGTCACCTCTGAATCCCGAGCCTGACCCCGACAAAGTTAGCCGATCGGCGAACAAAAAAGGAGCGAAGCGAAACCGCCCTTCCACCTCGATTGCACGAAGGATTAGCGAAGCGGAGCAGTACGCAACACGTGCCTTGACCGCTTCATTTCCGCAGCCACCAATCGTACTGCAACAACAGGGGGACAATATCCACAAACAGCGGAATCCCCCAACTCGCTCCGGTTTGACACGCCGGAGCGTCCGTGTTTACTCGGCTCCCTGTCAAACATTCACCTACAACTAGCTCGCCTTCCCATTCAATCAGCCCGATGGGGTATATTAAGTATGTGTTGATCGGCGCCGCGCCAGAGAATTTCAAGTTCTACGATTCGGATAAAAGCAGTTACTTTGACCAAGTCGACTCACGTAATCACGTTGTTCATTTTGTTGCAGTTTTCATTTGCCGGCTGCACGGATACGGTACCAAATAGTCAAATGAGCGAAAAAGCCCCACAACCCACTGTAATCAAATGGCCAAGTCTACCTCACGCTGGATTCGTAGCCGGACGTGTTGCAGACCAAAAAGATGTTGAGGACGGGAACGCCGCATTCGCAGCATTTGGAGGCGTAAAAACGGACTTGTCAAACACCGTGGTTCCACAATATGCGCTATTCACTGACGATAATGGTACCCCCGTTCGTGTGATTGTCATCCAGGCAGAGGTTGTTCACAGTGAAAAGGGAGACATTGAAGCGTTCGGTCTACGATCTTTAGATTCGGGTGATCTGATTCTAGGGGTTTCTGAAAGCGTAAAATTGCTTGGGACCACAAATCCGGACACAATCGATTAACGTAGAACAGTAACAATCGGGATAAGGGCAGGGATTGCTCCTGGATCCGCCCAAACCAACTAACATGCCAGGCCGCAACTCGCACCGGTTGGACACGCTGGTGCGTCGGTTCACTCGGCTCCCACCCAAACTCTCAATTCCAGGAAGCTCGCCTGCCCATTCAGTGAGGTAGATGATGTACACTCAGAAAAAGTTACCGGTACCGCGCCGGAGTATTACTAGTTATTTGCGACAATGATTCGTTCGCTCCTCATCGCTTGCATGCTCCTGATAGGTTGCAACATGGCTCCACAATCAACCCCGGAGGTGTTCGGCGAAGTAATCAACGCAACCGGTGACTTTCGCCTACGTCTTTACTTCGTTGAGGTCTCGCTGCCGCAAAGATACTTGGATGAAAAGTCTTTTGATTTCCACTCTTTGGTCCTGTATTCCAAAGCCGACACCGACTGGATACTGAAGAGCTCGATCACGCGGTCCGCTTTCCAGCTCGATTACAATCGACGCAGATGGGTTAGCGAAATTCACTGCCTAGACTCGTTTGGGGAAATTGCGACGATAAAGCTCGGCGAGGAAGGCCCTCCGGACGCATCCGGCACGATTCATGTGACGTATTCGTGGCGAGAATGGGATCTACTCAAAAATAGAGAAGTCCAAACAATCAAAATTTGTGAATCACCCTTTGACAGTCTGGTTCACCCGGACGAAAGCAAATAACCAAAAATTGCAGCCAAGATTTGCTACATTGATATAGGTAATCGAGAAGGATGTCCGTTGCCGTGACCCCTTTCCTGGCCACCATAGATGCCGGTCTGAAAACGGCGGTTTGAGCAAGCTCTGCCCACCGTGGACTTTTGTGCATGGTCCTTTGGGTTTTTTCGTTAACGAGCGCCCGGCACCACTGCCCAAGTCGCTCCGGTTTGACACGCCGGAGCGGCGGTGTTTACTGGACTCCCATCCTAACTTTCGCCTCCAAGCAGCGAGCCTACCCAATCGACAAGCCAGATGGGGTACATTTAGATTCTGATTACCGGCGCCGCCGGAGTATTAACTAGTTTGCCAAT
>CANHVO010000069.1 GCA_947463915.1 Planctomycetaceae bacterium | reverse complement strand
TTACCGCTCTCCGTAGAAGTAATCCCGGAGGGTGGTAGTAGCTCCAGCGCCGTTTCAACGCCGCTGGTATTCACCGCTGATGGCGCGAAGCTGCCCAATGTTGGTCCCGGCCAATACGTGTTCAAGTTGGCTGACCTGCCGTTCGTGCAAGGTGGCGAACAATCTGTTGTTGTTAGTTCAGCGGCCAGTGCGGCAAGCTCGCTTACCACCGCATTTAACGTAGGAGCACGTGAAGCACGCTACATTGATATCCGAGATTTCATGGGTCAAAACTTGCGACGCGGATTAACCGCCGCCGTAGCTCCCAACATGGACTCGGTTTGGAACAACGGTCAAGGTGATTGGCGAACTTACAGCAATGTGAAGGTCTCCCTGAACACCGCTGGCGACCAATTGACGGTTCGTGCGACGAACCCATCCAACCAAAATGTGCAAGCGACATTGCCCGTGAGCGACCCCAAGGTGGTAATGCGTGGCAAAGAAGGAAACGCTTCTCTGTACCGTATTCAAGCGGCACCGACCGACCTAACCTTTACTCCAGTCACCAGCACCTCATCGACCACCCGTTCAGGCGAAGGTGAACAGTCATCGCCAGTTCTGAATCCGACCCTCGTTGACCAAGCGATTCAGCAGGTGCGCGGCATGGCCAATATAGACGACTTGGAGGCGTTGACCAAGAAAAGCGGTAACTCCAATCCGATCTCCACTGGCTTCCGACGCGGATTCACAAAATAAAGGATCGATTTGGCAGGGCATCATTGATGCTAGCGGAGGAATGAAATCTACCGTAGCTGGATTCGCCAGAATTCAGAGCTAACTGAATTCTGGCGAATCCAGCTACGAATCGTGGCCGCTCGCCTAGGAATTAGTTGGGTTGCGGACGAGGCACCTTGAAATGGATTCTTGACCACTAGTTTGGAGACCAATTGCAAGAACCAAACCATCCCAAGCGATCCGCAAATGCCTTGCAGTGGTTCGTCGTTGCAATTCTCTGTTTTCTGCCGTTGCATGTAACTGCAGTTGTCTTGGATGAATGGTTCTTTCTGCCACCCAAACCGATTGGCGATGGGCCCGATTACGAAGCGATAGGCTATGGGCTCAGCCAAGGCCATGGTTGGTCTACTTCCTTTTCTAATTCACAGTGGCGAAAAGCCTACGAACGGGCTCAAGCATCGAATTTGTGGCTCGACTACTCGGTGCAATTAGCCCGGCGTGGCCCTGTCGTCGCGGATACCAATCGACCGCCACTTTTTCCTCTCGTCATCGGCGCTGTTTACCAAATCGCTCCGCGGGGCCCAGTTGCTTTTGGAATCCTCCGAATCTTTTTGGCTTGTTGCCTGTCGTTAGGCTGTGCGATAGCTGTCGCGTGGGGTGTGTCAATTGCCAAGGGCATGAACCGAGATGGCAGCACGATGTTCTCGACCACAGTCGGGTTGTCCTTGATTGCAATCGTTTATTCGGAACGGAATCTCCGAAACTACACTACTGATTTTCTAACCGAGCCCTTGGCTCTTTTGTTGACCCATGCGTTTCTTCTTGTTGCATGGCTTGGCGTTAAAAAAGGAAGTTGGCGTTGGGCGGCGGCGGTAGGTGCTTTGTTCGCATGCATGACGTTTTGCCGAGGTGTTTTCGTGCTCTGGCTTCCGCTCTTGATCGCTTGGTTGTGGTACACAAATATGTTGGCAAACAAGCCAGCGGATGCGCAACGCCTCTCGCCATTTCGCTGGGTAAGCATTTGCCTGTTGGTGTTCGTAACCGTTTGTTCCGTTTGGTGGATTCGCAATTGTTACGTGCTAGGCTCTTTTCATCCGCTTGGTACAAAGGGAGCCACGACCTTGATGGGTGGATACTGCGTTGAAGCACTTCAAGCTGGGGGCGAATGGCAATTTGCACCGGAGCGTGAATTGCGCAGTCGATTGGAGGGGAAGCTCAATCTTGATGCCGCGTCAGCAGCAGACCTTCGCGAGCTAGAGCTTGAGATGGGTAAGCAAGCCTCGGCTCAAACGAATGCCTGGATCACAAGCAACATTGGACAACTCCCACAACTCGTACTTAGACGCGTGGTGACAGAGTGGAATCCCTATCACGGAAAAGCCCTAATCCTAAAGCTGATGGCTTTGTTGGGAATGATTTGGCTTTGGCGACACGACCGAAGTGCATTGGTCTGGCTGTTTGGACCTTTAGCGATCAATACGATTGTTGTTGCCTTGACCTATAGCGTTGGAGGTCGTTTTTTAGTGCCAACATATGGTCCGTTGTATATTCTCGCGGCGTTTGGGGTCGCAGGGTTGTTCCGTTTCGTGCAAAGTCACTCTCGGCAAGAGTGACCCACCGTGGGTCGCACCTGCCGGGTGCGACTTCATTCTCACTAGTTTCTTGACCGGTATTCTGCTATCGAGTGCTGTGCATGTATAAACCAACCATCCATAGCTTCGCCCCAACATGGAACATCTGTCGTTCAAGCTACCAGTCCTGAGATTTCCAAGAGCGTTCATGCTCTTCAAAATCTTTGCTATTCTGCTCGGCAGTAGTATTGCTATCTTTGGCGTGGCTAAGCATTCCGACGCGAGTGATCCACCGGACTTGTCTAAACTTTCCGATGCAGAAAAGGCACAGGGTTTTGGTCAATTCCAAGTTTCCGAGCCGGAAAAGAAGCCGCCCGAGGAGCCTACCAAGAAACCTCGCAAGCCCCAAGATGATCCAGATGAAATTCGTCGGCGACGAGCCGAAGAGGATCGCCAACGACGCGAACGTGAGCAACGCCAAAGGCAATTGACGACAGGCACAGCAGCTGGGAGCGCGGCACTTGGTGGAGTCGCATTAGGTCGCAGCTTCAATAGCCAATTAGACACCAACCGCTCCAATAACTGGGGGGCAGGGGCGAACGATCCGAACTACTCCTCTTACGATCCACATGCCTATGATCCGCAAGAGATTCAAACCGTAGACATCGTCGCCGAATCGTCTCAATACAACTTAACCGAGCATCCAGTGCCTGTTCCAACGAAACTCAGAAAGACGCATTCGATTTCCGTGGCCGTAGAATCGCTTTTCTTCCGCGATTTCTCTCGTCTGAACCAGCCCATTGCAAACGGGATCAACTCATCGCAACTTGGATTCGCTGGGGCCTCCGGAATCGAAAGTTTGCTTTCATGGCGATCCGGTTCTGAGGATGACTACGGCCTCAGCCTCGGGTTTGCACTCGCCGATGGCAACGATCAGGCCAACGTTTTGGCTGTAGACCGTCTTTACACAACTCCGTCCATTGGTTTTCTAACGAGCCCATTTCGAAGCGTTCGCGAAACCTCCTTTGCGACCGTTGAGGGAAATTTGTTCTTGGCCAACTCACCGTACCAAGCAGCCGTGGGGCTGCGTTGGCTTCACTTGGACGATACTTTGGAAAACCAAGTGCTACCGGCAGGACTCACTCATCGCATCGCGACAAACTCCGATAGCTTGCTCGCGCAGTTTACGATCCAACCATCGATCGAATGGAAACGAGCTAGGCTTGAGTCCCTTTTTCAAGTTGGCGCAGGGGTCTTCACCGGGAGTTCGACGACAAGATTGGAGAGGGTGGTTGGCGGTCCCTCTAATGTTCCAGATGACATTCAAACGAGTCGTACAACGGGGGCGATGTTCTTCAAAGGGCAGATCGGTGTTGCAGTTCCGATCCAAAAATGGTTTGCATTCCGCGGCGGGTTGCAGCTTCTCGCTCAGTCCGACATCGCTCAAGCAGCTGGGCAAATGGCGCATACGGATTTTGTTCAACAGAAGTACCATTTGCGCACCGAGTCGCTGGTTCTCGGTGCTCTGTTCTGTGGAATTGAGTTGAGACGATGAGTGGCTGGGAACTAAACTGCGGAGCAGTGGCATTTTATAGCCACGGATGAAATCCGTGGTAGGTATTGAACGGATGGTCAAAGAGTCGCGGAGCGACGGCATTTTCACGGATGCTGTGTGGCTGATGATCAAAATTACATCGTGTTGACGAATGATTCACTGACAATGCCGCTCCTTCAGAGCTCTGTATTAATTAGGGCGCTTTACCTGGGGTTTCGAATCCCATCGCATTCGCGATTCTATCTCAGAACACTACCTCGATTCGATTTAGCTAAGGTGCTTGATGAAACCGCCTGCTTCGCCTTGAGGACATTGACTATCCTCTCATACAACTCATCCCATCGAGGATCTTGTTTAAACCAAACAAACCCTGTGTCGTTCAAATCTCGGCCATCGGTTGGTTCTAACTCTACCGGCTTGCTCTCCAGTGAAAGAGCTTTGTTGCGATAGGCGAGCAATCGACTAACGGTCAATCTCTCAAGTTCCTGTTGAGACAGGAATCGCAGTCTCTTTGTTCTGCCTTTGATAAATCGATCGCATCGGGCTGACTCGGCAAAGATCCAATGTTGAATACGTGTCCAAGCGACTTTCGTCTCATGATTGTTCCAATCTTGGCCGCCATTGTACCAATCGATAAACTGCGAAACGCAATGGAGTTGCCTGAGACTCAATCTCTCATAGAATGAATGAATTCGCTGGGTATAAGACTCTGATTGCCCAGCCATCGCATGTATCAGGTTATCGGGTATAACGTCAGCAGTTGCACTGTCCAAGATCGACACTGTCATCCAACCTGGCATGAAGTAGTTGAAGGCTTCCTGCGTCATGAGCGACGTCGCACTGTATTGCGAGTGATACTCTTCGGGAGAGAATTGATCCCATCGCTTGCCAGCAAAGAAGGCTGCTATTTCCGAACACTCAAGACATCCTCGGCCGTATCCGCAATTGGTAATAAGCGTTTCGGCGGGCAATGGTTGCGTAGGGAAGCAGTTTGCTATTTGTTCGACCAAGTTCATGGATTCATACTCAGAGGTCACTCTCGGCAAGAGTGACCCACCAACAAAACCAGTGGGTCGCACCTGCCGGGTGCGACGAAAACCCCCACACAAAAATTACCATTAAGGCGAGCAGAGGAAAAACACACCACGATTCGTAGCTGGATTCGCCAGAATTCAGTAGGTTCTGAAATCAGTAGTTTCTGAATTCTGGCGAATCCAGCTACGGTAGTTTTCAGCCTGCCGAGCGCCTAAGCCTTGTTGTCCCGCGTTGTCATCCTGGCCCAAGCGTCCTTGAGAGACACGATGCGGTTGTAGACCGGAACCCCAGGCTTTGAATCGACGACATCGGCGCAGAAATATCCATTTCGCTCGAACTGAACCTTGGCGCCAGGCAACTGCTTGGCCACTTCCGGTTCGACTTTGGCCCGCACGACCCGAATGCTATTCGGGTTAATGTTATCGAGGAACGTTTTGCCCGCAGGAGCATCTTCCGGATTTTCGCTCAGGAACAAGCGATCGTACAAACGCACTTCAACCTCAGCCGATTCGCTTGCCGAGACCCAATGGATGGTACCTTTGACTTTGCGTTCGATGGCAGTGGGCGAGCCGCTCTTGGTGGTCGGATCGAAAGTGCATCGCAGTTCAAGGATGTTCCCTTCTGCGTCCTTGACCACTTCATTGCACTGAATCACATAGCCATAACGCAATCGAACTTCACCTGCTGGCTTGAGCCGGAAGAACTTCGAGGGTGGAGTTTCCATGAAGTCTTCTCGCTCGATGTACAGTTCGCGTGTGAACGGAATCTGTCGCGAGCCTCCGCTCGGGTCCTCAGGGTTGTTGACCGCATCCATCCACTCGGTTTGCCCCTCAGGATAGTTGGTGAGCACAACTTTGATCGGATCGAGCACGGCCATGAATCGAGGGGCAATGGTATTCAAATGATCGCGGACGCTACCCTCGAGAACAACGACGTCGATAGTGCTGCTGAAGCGAGCGACGCCGATGCGTTCACAGAACATGCGTAGGCTTTCCGGAGTATAACCACGACGCCTTAGACCGCTGATGGTCGGCATTCTTGGGTCGTCCCAGCCAGACACGTGATTCTCTTGGACCAGCTGCAGCAGTTTGCGTTTGCTCATCACCGTGTAAGTTAAATTCATCCGAGCAAACTCCATTTGTCGCGGATGGTAAATACGTAGCGTTTTGCAGAACCAATCGTAGAGTGGTCGGTGATCTTCAAATTCGAGTGTGCAGATCGAGTGGGTGATCCCCTCGATCGAATCGCTTTGGCCGTGCGCCCAATCGTACATCGGGTAAATGCACCAAGCGTCACCGGTGCGATGGTGATGAGCGTGCATGATGCGGTACAGGACAGGGTCGCGGAGATTGAGGTTGGGCGATGCCATATCGATCTTCGCCCGCAGCGTTTTGGCTCCGTCGGGGAATTCCCCCTTTTTCATTCGTGCAAAGAGGTCGAGGTTTTCTTCGATAGAGCGATCGCGATACGGGCTATTGCGACCTGGTTGCGTCAAGGTTCCTCGGTGCTCTCGCATTTCATCCGCATTGAGGTCGCACACAAAGGCGATCCCCTCTCGAATCAGTTGACATGCCCAATCGTGCAGTTGTTCAAAGTAGTCGGAAGCGTACAGCAGCTTATCCCATTGGAAGCCGAGCCAATTGACGTCGGTTTTGATCGAATTGACATACTCCTCGCTTTCCTTGGTCGGATTCGTATCATCGAACCGAAGGTTGCAGTGCCCACCATAGGTCTTTGCAAGACCGAAATTAAGGCAGATGCTTTTGGCGTGTCCGATGTGCAAATAGCCGTTCGGCTCTGGGGGGAAGCGGGTATAGACCGTCCTGCCGACAAGCTCCTGCTTGCTAGCGAAATCCTTTTCGATTTCGATTTCGATGAAGTTTTTGTGGGCATTTCCACTACCGTGGTCACTGGCGTCGTTCACTATTTCGATTCTTCCTTGGTGCGTTTTGTTTTTGGCGCTTACTTGCGAAACTGGATTTTGTTTAACAGTTAGCCGCAGGCGTACGGTCAAAGGGACTGAGTACGCCTGCGGCTGACTGTTAAACGACTAAAGCAACAAACGCCTCCGATTTGTGTTGTCATTGATAGGGATTAGATTGCTGCTCGCCTAGCTTGTTTATTCTAGCGAAATTGCCTCGTCCTGCATCCATGCTTTTCAAGGAGACAGGGAATGTCGCCAGGGTTCGTCAAAACGCCATCCCTCGGTATACTGAGCGAATGTCTATCATTCAAATCGATCAGTTGGCCAAATCGTATCGCGTTTACCAGAAGAAAGAGGGGCTCCGGGAAGCCCTGCGAGGACTTTGGCACCGCGAATACAAAGAGGTTGACGCGGTCAAGCAAATATCGTTGCGTGTTGAACCGGGTGAATTCGTCGCGTTCTTGGGTCCCAACGGTGCCGGCAAAACCACAACGCTAAAACTGCTTTCAGGTGTGATTTACCCGACCAGCGGCACGGCAACCGTAATGGGGTACGTTCCTTGGGAACGCAGCCTGGACTACCGACGACGATTTGCCTTGGTCATGGGACAAAAAAATCAGCTCTGGTGGGATTTGCCTGCCCAAGAATCCTTTCGACTGCATCAACAAATTTACAAAATCGAGGCATCCGAGTTCCAAAAGACCTTGGATGAACTTACCAGTCTGTTGACGGTTCGAGAACTGCTCGGACGACCGGTTCGCGAACTTTCACTTGGCGAACGCATGAAAATGGAATTGATCGCGGCTTTGCTCCATCGACCCGAAGTTCTGTTTCTTGACGAACCGACGATCGGCCTGGACGTCATTGCCCAGCACAACATCCAGCAGTTCCTGAAATTCTACCAAGCCGAGCGCGGCATCACGATCTTGCTGACCAGCCACTACATGAAGGACATCGCGGCCCTTTGCCAACGCGTGGTCGTCATCGCGCAAGGTCAGATTCAGTACGATGGGTCGCTCAGCGGGATCGTGGATAGCTTCTCCGGCGACAAGATCATCACGCTGCAGCTCGCAGTTGGGCAGACCGATGCTGGCCTTGAACGCTTTGGGCAACTGGAGAAAGTCGCGATGCCTCGAGTCTCCTTTCGCTGCCCGCGTAACGAAGTCTCAAAGTCCCTAGCTGAGATCTTGAGCAACTACCAAATCGACGACATCGCGGTCGAGGATCCTCCGCTCGAAGAAACAATCGCGAAGCTTTTTACGCACGTCTCCGGCGACAATGTTGACAGCAATGCAGCCAGCGATTCGGTCGCGAGCAAGCCATGAGCGATTCTCGATCACAGAACCTATTAGACGGCTTCAAGACACGCTGGATGATTTTGCGGATCGCGTTGTCGGAGCGTCTCGCCTATCGCGGTGATTTTGTCTTGGGCACGTTGATGCGATTTTTGCCCATCATTACCCAAATCTTTTTGTGGTGGGCCATCTTCCAATCGATCAATCCAGAAGATCCGAATGCCGGACGTCTATCTGGCTATTCGTTTCAAGACATGGTCGCTTACTACTTGCTGACGATGGTTGGTCGAGCGTTTTCATCGATGCCAGGCTTGTCATCGAGTATTGCGACCAAGATTCGCGACGGTGAGATCAAAAAGTTTTTGGTCCAGCCCGTGGACTTGATTACCTTTCTTTTTTGGTCGCGTGTCGCGCACAAAATCGCGTATTACACCATTTCGACATTGCCTTTTGCTTTGGTGTTCTTTCTCTGCCGGAGCTACTTTACTCTAGGCTGGCCCGATCCTTGGACGATGGCTGCATTCGTCGCTTCGCTCTTCTTGAGCTTTGCTTTAGGGTTCTATCTCGAAGCCTGCATCGGTTTAGTCGGCTTTTGGATGCTTGAGGTCTCATCGCTGTTGTTTGTCTACATGCTGTTCCAATTCTTTTTGTCGGGGCACATGTTTCCTCTGGATATTCTTCCCGAGCCGTTTTTGTCGATTGTCAGCTTCTTGCCGATCAAATACTTAGCCTATTTCCCAGCTGCGGTGTTTCTGGGCAAAGTCCAGGGAACGCAATTGGCAATGGATATGGGGATGCTATTGGCTTGGACCATTTTCTTTTTCGTGATGTCGCAAGTTATCTACCGTCGAGGTCTCAAGCACTACAGCGGCTACGGCGGCTAGTGCCATGGTAACGAGGGCAACTTATAGCCGATGGGCGCTAGTGCAAAAAACCGGAATTTCCTTCCGGTTTTTGATTAGACTTTTGAGCCGAAAAAAACGGAAAGAACCGAGAAAAAAGACGATCGAACAAATGGGTTTGCTCTGAACAAAGGCTCGCCGCTTCTTAATGGCCTGGCGACCAACGACGATAGAGACTTAACGAAGCATCACTTCGATTTTCTTTCGTTTTTTTCGACAAAAAAAAGGACTTAAGAACGAGGGTGAGTTGGATTAAAAACCGGAAGGAACTTAAGACTTCTTGCACTAGCCCCGGTTTTTCAATCGCTCGACATTCGTCGAGAACTGGGCTAGCGCTCATCGGCTAATCAATACGGCAAACACATACGGATGTGTTCATTGATCGTCACGCTTTGGAGAACCGAGCCGCACTAACGAAGTTTTTCTATCGATTGCGAAAGTTGCTTAAACCGGTCTCTTTGTTCCGCAGTTAGACCTTGATCCTCGCAACCTGCTTTCACAATTTTGCCGCTATCTCCTTGGCGAAGCTCCTTGATAAGCTCTTTTTTTATGGAATCAATTCCGTCTGGACTTTGGCATTCCGTTGCCTCATTCAAAAACGCAACTTGTTTTTCGAGCCAGTCCATCGCTGCTGTGAAAACAAAGCCCCGTTGTTCAGTGGATAAATTATCCTTCGCGATCGTCTTGCGCACAAATCCGACCAGCAAAAGGAATCGGTGAAAGCTCTTCTCGCAAGGATCCGTATATTGT
This sequence comes from Planctomycetaceae bacterium, assembly GCA_947463915.1. Lineage (GTDB taxonomy): Bacteria > Planctomycetota > Planctomycetia > Pirellulales > Pirellulaceae > JBKCUI01. The sequence continues at coordinate 13,707 of CANHVO010000069.1, read as the reverse complement.
TCCAACGATTGATTGTAGTAATCTACTGCTAGCTCAAATCGATTCGTAAGTTCACAGGCTTGGCCAAGGTCCAAAAGCTCGGAAGGCTCACATCTCGGAGGCGTTTGACTTGATTCCAATTGGCTCAACCATTGCACTTGTTTTTGCCGTGTTGCTAGCTTTTGGTCGACCGGAAATTGGATTGCAATTCCATTGTCGCGTCGCACTGCGGCTTGCTTCAGTGACGCACAGGACTCCTCAATCTTGCCGAGATAGAATTGCGCCTCACTCAACATGAAAAAATAATGAGGAGACTGGTCGTTCAATTGAACGAGTTTCAATCCGACAGATTCGGACTCCGCATACCGTTTTGCATTCACGAGTAATGTACAAATCAAGTAATGCAATGCGGCATCGGATGGGTTTGCCTCTAAGAATGTTCGATGTGCTTTCAATACGATGTCGCGTTTGCCTGTATCGAGCAGCTTTTGGATCGCTGCTGGATCGGTCTCAAGTGCAACCGATTCACTTTCCGTGGAGTGGACGGCTGGAAGTGTTGTATTGGGAACGAAGTAGGGGCGGAAGACCGCAAAGGCGAATCCCGAGGCTACCAATAATGTGATCGCCGAAAATTGAAGGATGGTTTTTCTTCGCTGGGATGCAACACGAATGCGATGTAACTCAGCGACAATCTCCGTTGCATCCTTAGGTCGCGAGTTAGGATCGACAGACATGCATTGCATCGCGAGATCGCCTAGATCACGGAACTTGCTTTGCTTGAGCCGTAAAGCGGCTTGCACTAATTCGGCACCTTGCGCGAGCTTCAATTGCTTCGCCGGGTCTGCGTTCTCATAGGGTGGCGAGCCGGTCAGTAAGCGGCAAAGAATTGCGCCGAGCGAAAAGACGTCGCTGCGTTTGTCGATCTGGTCGGTGTTACCACAAGCTTGCTCAGGCGAAAGGTAGGCAATGGTTCCAAACACGGACCCGACGAGTGTCTGCTCCCCTTGAATCTTGATCGTCGAGGATTCATCTTTAGGCATCTTATTGCGGTATACAGATTCACGAGCCTGATCGGGAAGATTGTCTTCCTCCTCATCCGACACTGTTTTGGCGAGGTCCTTTGCGAGTCCCCAGTCCATGATTTGAACCTCACCGAACAAACCCACCATAATGTTGCTTGGGGATAGATCACGGTGAATGATATTCTGGTCGTGGGCATAGGCCATCGCTTGGCAGGCTTTGGCAAAGACCTCAATCAAGTTTTCGATAGAAACCGGGGGAGACGTCTTGAGGAGTTGCAGTAGGGTCTTTCCCTCAATGAGTTTCATGCAAACGAAGGGGCGGCCATCTTCAAAACTCGAGAGTTCGTGGATGGGCACAATCCCGGGATGCACTAGCTTGGCGCAGATTCTGGCCTCCCTTCGCAATCGCGATCGCATTTCGCGATTGTCCTGAGAATCCATCAGGTACTTTATGGCCGATTGACGCTGGAGATTACGATCGCGAACTCGCCAAACTACCGCAGCCCCTCCCCTGGCGATCTCCTCCAAGAACTCGTATCGATCGGTGTCGATCATGGATCGTTGTCCGGTCGAACTTGATTTCATCTCCAATTCCGTCAATGTTTCATTGAGTTCTCTCAGCACGATGTCGGAGTCTACATCGTCGATTTTGGAGACCCAATCCTTCGGGGAGATGTTGTGGTTTTGGCTCCAAGCTTCTTCGAATTGCCAACAAAGTTCGTATAGTTTTCGTTTTTGGCTAGAAGCTAGATTCTGAAGTTGGTCCATGGATGCATTGCTCGCGTCGCAAAAGTTGTAACGAAACCATTTTGGCTCCGACACTCTCAGCTGGAAGCCCTAGCGTGCATTATTTACGACTCAACGCGTATCGGACTTTGCAGATCGTGCGGAAGGTTCTGCACTCGCGACCAAAGCTTGACCATTTCGGCGAGTGTCTCGACTTGAAGCTTTGCCATCGCCCGTGCTCGTCTCGACTCAATCGTTCGAACGGCCACATTCAATTCCGCGGCGATCGACTTGTTTTGCCGGCCGTTAAACACAAATTCAATCACTTGTCGCTCGACCGGGCTTAGGCTGCGGACTTTGGCCATCAACCCATCGCAATCTATTCCTTCGTCGATTTTGGTGGCTGGATACGCAATACCTGCGAAACCGATCGGCACTTGATTTTTCATAATACGTGCATGCCGATACTCCAGTTTGCGAGTCAGTTGGCCATTCGCAGCAAATTCGCACGTTCCCTTAATGGAATCCACCGGCGAGGAAACGCTCATTTCCATGTCTTTTAATAGCAAATTGCAGTCATTGTTTGACAATGCGTCTCGAAGTGGCCGACCGACCCACTCACCCGGTTCCATTCCCAAAACTTTTTTGGCAGATCCACTTAAAAAAACAAATCGCCAATTTGAATCGAGGCTATAAAATACAAACTCCTCATCGAGCGTGTTCACCAAAAAGGAAAGAAAAAAATCCGGTTTGCTCAATAGCGAACGGCCAAAATCCAGGGGGGAGGTAGCTGGTAAATTCAAGGTGTTCACAACGTTTCCTGAATAATTGAACATTGGGAGGACTGAATGACGCCTGTTTCCATACAAAACGGAGAAAGGTGGGTACAATGTTAAGGCGGAAAACCTAAGGAAGTGTGACATTTCTTTTTTCAATTTCCGGTATTTCCTCCTTCACTATTGTGACGATCGCAGTTCACCGACGCTCCCTTTATGCCCGACGAAATCACAGTGACAAAATGGATTGCTGCATTGCGCCAAGGTGACGAAGCGTCAGCCAAAAAACTTTGGAATCACTATTTCCAACGCCTGATGAATTTCGCAAGATCCAGGATGGGGGCAATTACAACAGCAGTTTACGACGAGGAAGATGCTGCGATCAGCACCTTTCGTGTTCTGTGCGAGAATCTAAAGGCCGGAAAGTATCCTGATATTGCCGACGGAGACGAGTTCTGGCGGTTGATGCTGACGGTTGCGGCTCGGAAAATTAGTCGACGATTGGAATACGAATCGGCCGCAAAGAGGAATGGAGGTTCTGCCCAACTCGAACGGATTGACGTATCCCTCGCGATCACCAAAGACTCAAGCCAAGTCGCGGTCGAGTACGAGGAATTGCTCTCGAAATTGAACGACCCCAATTTGGAACGGGTCGCAGTTCTTAAGCTCGATGGTTACACCAACGAAGAAATAGCCACCGCAATCAATCGTACCAGACGAACCGTACAGCGCATGCTCGATCTCATTCGAGATTTGTGGCGAGAAGAACTGGACAATTTGGACTAAGGCATGCGGCGGGAGCCACTATTCCTAGCACGTTTTGAAGTTGCACTGTATTGAGAAATGTAGCTGAATTCGTGAGAATTCAGGCGCTTTGCAATTAAGACGCGGCCAGAATTCTCACGAATTCTGCTACGAAAGCACAAGTGTGCAACTTCAAAACTTACGCGTCGTGCTACGGTAATTTTCATGTTGCCGCTTGCCTAAGTACGACGCCATGTGCACAGTGGTCCCAAACTACGAAAGCTACAGGAATTAAAAATGGTTTCGATTCAAACTTGTGTCTACGTAGGGCTGCTCCTCGTCACAATCGCGCCGCATCTACGCGGTGAACAGCTAGAAGTTGGCGTAGGCCGCAGAAACATCACTCCTGATCCCCTCTTGCCAGTGTCAGGTGGTATGGGGCCAACCGCACCAGCAACAGAAGCTCGGGGCGAACTGAGAGCTGCGGCAATCGTCTTGCGTAGCGGTCAGACGACCGTCGCTTTCGTTGCTTTGGATTTGTTGGGTTTTCCTTCCGTTTTGTGCGATAGAGTACGAGTCCTCGTGCCAAGAATTCCAGCCGCGAACATACTAATCGGTTCCTCGCACACGCACAGTGCGCCGGATTGTTACGCCTTTCCAGACGGAATCGGCGGACATACCGGTGATCTCAAGTATATTGATTGGGTTTGCAAGAATGCCGCCGAAGCGATCAATGAAGCTATTGATAACCTTCAACCTGCACAGTTAAAAATTGGCACCGACGAGGCTAAAGGGAAAATTGCATACAACTACTATGCGCCCGATCTCTACGATCGCAGGATGAGCGTCATACAAGCCGCAACAACCCATGGCAAAACCATTGCGACACTAGTGAACTACGCTATCCACCCCGAAGTTCTTGGATCGAGGCTCGGTATTGTCAGCCCTGATCTCATCGGTCCAATGCGAGATCGAATCGAAGCAGACTCAGGAGGCATTGCAATGTTCATGAACGGCGCACAAGGAGGGATGGTCACAGCCGATAATCGAATCCTAGACAAGCCCAAGGATCCCTCGAGAGCTTACTGGCTGGACGCTAGAACCTGGGAGGAATGCGAACGCATTGGCAACACGATGGCGGACGAAGCGATCCGAATTGTCCGTGACGTTCCCGTACAAAAAGAGCCATTGTTACGTTGCACTTCGGCCGAAGTTACGTTCCCGGTCGATAACGAAACGCTATGGATGGTGATCAAGGGATCGCCACTAAAATATCCGCACAATGCGAACCATTCTATTACGACTCGAATCAATTTTGTCCAGTTGGGCAATGCTCAGATTCTGACAATTCCAGGCGAGGCATTACCCAACATTGGCTTCTACCTGAAGCGCAAAATGCAAGGCGAACACAACCTTCTTTTCGGACTGACCAACGATGCCTTTGGCTACATCTTGACCAAAGTGGATTTTGCTAGTTTTCCGCGGTATGAATATGTGAGCCGAACTTCGCTTGGTGAAATGACAGGCGAAATCCTGATCGAGCACGCGATAAAATTGATAGATGAGCACCGCTAGTACTGTTTTCGCAGCAGCGAGTGGGTCGCACCTGCCGGGTGCGACTTTACGCTAGTGTGAGGCGAGCACGCGTGGGCAACGCTGATAGCAATTTCCTCTGCTGAAAAAAAGTTTTTCGTAGCTAAAGTCGTCAAGACTTTCGGCTGCATTGCATAAACCACCGAAACTCTTGACGAGTTTCGCTACAAAATGCTTCTAAAGCTCTAGTTTACCCCAGCCAACTCGACCTCTCTGCTTTCCTCTTCGTAGCTCTCTACAGGTGGGCACGAGCAGACCAAATTTCGGTCACCGTAAACATTGTCTACGCGACCTACTGGTGGCCAATATTTGACTCGGTAGTCCATCGAAGAGTCAGGGCAGACTGCTTCCTGTCGACTGTATACCTGCGGCTTCGACTCACTCAAGATGGAATCGAGTGTATGCGGGGCGTTGTGCAATGGATTATTGTCCGCGGGCCAAACTCCGCTGCGAACCTTTTCATACTCCGCATAAATCAAATTCATTGCTCGACAGAAACGCTCGATTTCGTAAAGCGACTCGCTTTCCGTCGGTTCGATCATCAACGTGCCAGCCACCGGGAAGGACATGGTCGGCGCATGGAAGCCGAAGTCGATCAGTCGCTTTGCAATATCGTCGACCGTCACGTGGCCATCGGTGTTCATGGGGCGAGTGTCGATGATGCACTCGTGAGCGATCAAGCCTCGATTGCCGGTGTAGAGAATTGGATAATTGTCCTTGAGTCGGTGTGCAATGTAATTCGCACTGAGGATTGCGACTTGGGTCGCTCGTCGCAAACCAGCTGCTCCCATCATGCGAATGTACATCCACGATATGGGCAGAATACTACCGCTGCCAAAGGGTGCTGAACTAACAATCGGCCCTTTGCGAGAACCGTTAATTCCATCCTTTGGCAAGAACGGCGCTAGGTGGGCTCCAACTCCCACTGGACCAACGCCAGGACCGCCACCGCCGTGTGGAATGCAAAACGTTTTGTGCAAGTTCAAGTGCGAGACGTCGCTGCCAAATTTACCAGGCTTAGCAACGCCGACCAATGCGTTCAAATTCGCTCCATCGACATACACTTGGCCACCTGCAGCGTGGATCTTTTCGCACACCGACGTTACACCCGCTTCGAAGACACCGTGCGTCGATGGATAAGTGATCATAACGGCTGCGACGCGATCAGGATAAGCTGCGATCTTGGCGTCTAGGTCATCCAAATCGACGTTACCCGAGTTGTCGCATTTCACGACAACCACTTGCATGTTAGCCATTTGAGCGCTCGCAGGGTTGGTGCCGTGCGCGCTGCTTGGGATCAAGCAAATGTTGCGGTTCAAATCGCCTCGCGATTCGTGATACTGCTTGATAGCCAACAGGCCAGCGTATTCTCCTTGTGAACCTGCGTTGGGCTGAAGCGAGATGGCGTCGTAGCCGGTGATCGAGCAAAGCATCGCTTCCAGCTGGTCGATCATTTCCTTGTAACCGAGCGATTGGTCCGCGGGTGCAAAGGGATGGATGCTATTGAATTCCGGCCAAGTCACCGGCGTCATCTCGGTGGCGGCATTCAGCTTCATGGTGCAAGAGCCGAGTGGAATCATGGCTCGATCTAGAGCGATATCCATTTCCGAAAGGCGGCGCAGATATCGCATCATTTCGGTTTCGCATCGATACTGATGGAAGACAGGCTGCGTTAAGTAGCTGTCAGTCCGGAAACACTCGACGGACAAACTTGATTCATCAGAAGCTTCCAGCGAAGAGCCACCAAGTACCTTAAGGATCGCGGCCAAATCTGCTTCGGTCGTCGTTTCATCGAGCGAGATACCGATCTGAGTCGCGTTGATCTTTCGCAGGTTGTAGCCAGCGAGAACAGCAGACTTGAGAATGCTTTCGGTTTGAGCGCCGGTGTTGACGGCAAGGGTGTCGAAGACGTATTGGCTTTCGACCTTCAGTCCAAGCTTTTCGATCGAACGCAACAGTCGCATCGTCAAGCTATGCACGCGTTTTGCAATGGCTCGCAATCCTTCTGGGCCGTGGTAGGCCGCGTACAAAGTTGCCATGATGGCCAACAGTGCTTGAGCGGTGCAGATGTTGGAGGTTGCTTTCTCGCGTCGGATGTGTTGCTCGCGAGTTTGCAGCGCCAAGCGGAAGGCTGGATTGCCGTGTGAATCGATCGACTGGCCGACAAGTCGGCCGGGTAGTGTGCGTTTGAAGGCATCCTTGGTAGCGAGAAAAGCTGCATGTGGGCCGCCGAAACCAAAGGGTACACCGAAGCGCTGTGTATTGCCGACAACCACGTCTGCGCCTAGTTCGCCTGGCGATTTAAGCAGCGTCAACGCTAGCAAGTCCGTGGCCATGACCACCATGGCGTTGTTCTTATGCGCCGCATCGACAATCGCTTTGAAATCGCCGATCGAGCCGTCGGTGGCTGGGTATTGGACCATGGCTGCAAAGGCACCGCTCCAATCGGTGATGGCTTCGCGTTGGTCGAAGAGTTGGACTTCGATGCCGAGCGGTTCGGCGCGGGTTTGGATGAGTTCAATCGTTTGCGGATGGCATAGCGAAGAGACCAGAAAGCGATTGGCTGCCGATTTGCTGGAGCGTTGGCAGAGCGTCATGGCTTCCGCTGCTGCGGTTCCTTCGTCCAACAACGATGCTCCGGAGATGTCCATTCCGGTTAGCTCGCAAACCATTGTTTGAAAGTAGAACAGTACTTCTAAGCGGCCCTGTGAGATTTCGGGTTGGTATGGAGTATATGCCGTGTACCAAGCAGGGTTTTCGAGGACATTGCGATGAATAACCTTGGGAGTAAACGTACCGTAATAGCCTTGTCCGATGAAGCTTCGAAGAACCTTGTTTTTGCTAGCTATCTTTTTTAGTTCCGCCAGCGCTTCCTCTTCGGTGATTCCCGCTAGGAGATCCATTGGAGAATTGTCTGCGATGTTTTCCGGCACGACCGTTTGGGTCAGTTCGTCGAGCGACGCGTAACCGAGCTCGGAGAGCATGAATTGGATTTCGTGATCGCGTGGGCCGATGTGTCGAGAAACGAACGGCGATAGAGTGGCTGAAGCGTGCTTAGTCATGGGACCAGGACTTTCGGTGGAGCAAACGGATTCGGAGTTGGGAATTGGGTGACCGAAAAGCCACGTTACCAATTCTCAACCTTGGTTTGCCCCTCTGTCCTGTTACCTGAGAGATCTCAGCTCGCGAGAGCCTTTCCCCTTCGGTGGATTCCGTTGCAGCTAGCGAAAGCTGTTGAATCGCTCTCCAGAGACGATTTTTGTGCTGGCGGTTCTTGATGCCTGAGCGGTTCAGGGCCACTTTGCGCCTTCGGCGTTTCGAGTCACTTTGAAAAAGCGTCTCAAAAACTCTCCCACCAGATCACGATCGTGCTTTGCATTCTATTCGGAGAGCCAACCCTGTTTCAAGGCACACTTGTCGCGAATCGTCATTCTTCGCTGGTTTTCTTTCAACGAACAGTATGAAAACTACCGTAGCTGGATTCTCCAGAATTCAGGACTCACTGAATTCTGGCGAATCCAGCTACATCTCTAACGGTGTTGAACGGCATGGCGTTGAACGGCGAAATGCAGTACATGAGACAAAGTGAGAAAAATGTCGAAACTTTTTTCGGTGCAGCGACGCTCAAATGGCAACACTCCAACAACTCGTTCTTCCAAACTGGATTGGACTTCGCCCTTGGGTGATGGTCTTTCTGGCTTGTTCTTTACCAATGTGCCTGTTTAGTGTTAGCTCATCCGCTCTTGCGCAGGAAAAGCAGGAAAGCTTACTCAGTCGAGCGATCAAGAACCGCGAAAAATCGAACGTAAAAAATGCAGTGGATGAAAATCTTCGGCAAACGGTAGGCGATAACTCCACTGAGGAGCTAGCTAGCAAAGTACTGGGAGGACCAGATGCTTGGTTGAGCCCCAAAGGATTGTCGAGTTCTCTGCAAATCCTTTTGCTGTTGACGGTGTTGAGTCTCGCACCGGCCATCCTGCTAATGACGACCTGTTACGTTCGCATCATTGTGGTGTTTGGTCTGCTGAAACAAGCACTCGGGGCGCAGCAATTGCCCCCCAGCCAAGTCATCACATCGATCTCGCTGTTCATCACGATCTTTGTCATGAGCCCAGTGTGGACCAAGGTGTACAACGAAGCGATCGAACCGTACACCCAAGAAGGGAGCCAGATGACGGCGACCGAAGCTTGGGAAAGTGGAGTGGCTCCAATTCATGCGTTCATGTCGAGCCAAATCGATATGGCAGGCAACCATGACGATGTGCTGTTGTTCCATAGTCGCTATGCGCCGGGAAGCCCCGAGCCGAAGTACTTCAAGGACGTGCCGTTGCAAGTATTGTTGCCAGCTTACATGTTGAGCGAGTTGAAAACAGCTTTCTTGATGGGCTTCAAGATTTATTTGCCATTCCTCATCTTGGACATCGTGATCGCTTCGGTCACAGTTTCGATGGGCATGATGATGTTGCCTCCGGCGATGATTTCGATGCCGTTTAAGTTGTTGTTGTTTGTGTTAGTGGATGGATGGCGATTGGTGGTGCAGATGTTGTTGGATAGCTTTGGGACGTTTCCGGGGTGACGGGTTCGTTTTGATTTTCTCCCGACTAAAAACAGACCTTTGTGTAGCGAAAGTCGTCAAGACTTTCGGCTGCATCGCATAAACGACCGAAACTCTTGCCGATTTTCGCTACAAAATGCTTCGCAGCGTTGCCTTGATGGGGCGAGGGGAGCAAAACAGAAATGCAAAAATGATGTTGCTCAAAAAAAGGACAAGAACACGATGACACCGAATGAAGCAATTGACTTGGTTCGCGACGCGATCTTGATGTCGTTGATTGTGGGAGCGCCGCTTTTGCTGGTTGGAATGCTAGTTGGTTTGGCTATTGGCTTGATTCAAGCACTCACTCAAATTCAAGACCAGACGGTAAGTACGGTTCCCAAGTTGGTTGCGATGACTCTTGCAATTATCGTCTGTTTGCCTTGGCTGACAGATCGGATGCTGGATTACTCCCGCAATGTGCTCAAGCAGCTTCCGCCGCATTTGTCCGAGCGATAGGCGATTTTGCAATGCCTAGCGGTGATCTCATTACAGCTTTGTTGTCTGGTCCGATGTGGACGTTTTTCTGTGTGTTGGGGCGCACGGGTCCGTTGTTGGTGATGATGCCGCCGATCCAAGGGTCTGCCATTCCGAATCGGGTCAAGGTTCTGTTGGCCTTGATGATTGCCATGTCCGTGACGCCGTTGGTCATGGTCGATGCGACACCATTGCCCCCGCATCTGGCAGGGATGGTGATTGGCGTTGCGAAAGAACTTCTTCTGGGGCTTCTTTTTGGAACGGCGGTGATCATGATCATCACCAGTTTGCAGATTGGCGGCCAAGTGATCAGTTCGCTGGCGAGCATGGACGTTGCTCAGGCTGCCGATCCATCGACGGAGGAAACCGTAACGGTGGTGAGCCAAATGCTCTCTTGGGTGGCCATGGCATTGTTTTTAACGCTGGGCGGGCACCGCCTGGTTCTTGGGGCATGCCTGGATAGTTTCAGTGTTTACCCAGCTGGCGGAGTACTAGCCGAAGAGAATTGGCTGATGCATTTGCACGAATTGTTGCGTCATAGCGTATCGATTGGAATGCGAGCTGCCGCACCACCTGCGATCGCGCTGCTGCTCGCGAATTTCATAACTGCTTTGATTGGGCGAACGCTACCGCAGCTCAATATTATGGCCATCGGCTTCAACATCAACGTGACGATCATGATTTTGGTGCTTGCCATGTCGATGGCCAGCATCGGTTGGGTCTTTCAGAATGAGCTCACGGATTGGATCGAAAAAACGACGGGGCTCTTTGCCAACTCGTCGGACGAGTATTCGTACGTAGGCCAATCTCCCGAGGTGCTTCGTGGCGGATAGTGGTGGCGAAAAGAAACATGACGCAACCGACTATCGCCGCCAGAAGGCACGCGAAGAAGGTAACGTCGTTCGAAGCCCAGACTTGACGTCGGCGATATTGCTTCTGGCAGGTGTCATGCTGCTTGAGTTCACGGGTCCGCAAGTCTTTCGCATGTGCATGGACTTGATCAACGAAGAGCTAACACGCCCCTTTGAATGGCAAACCGATACTCGCGAGGCTGTGCTGCAATTGGTTCGGTTGATTGGCAAAGGGAGCTTGGCATTGCTTCCGTTGCTCGGTGGAGTGCTTTGCACTTCGCTGGTGGTTCACTTTGCTCAGGTGGGACCACTTTGGTTGCCGGATAAACTGGGTATCGACTTCACACGCATCAATCCGATCCAGGGCTTTCAGCGCTTGTTTACGATCGTGAACGTATCGAAGCTTGGGTTCGGGCTCGTCAAGATTGGGCTGGTTTCAGGCTTGTTGGTGATGGGGGTTTGGTCTCGCTGGGATTCGATTCTTGCGTTAGGAGGGGCGAGTATCGAGACGGTTGGACAATTCGTTTGGACCACCATGATCGATCTATGCAAAAACGTGGCTGCTGCGTTGCTAGTTTTGTCGGTCGTTGATTATGCGTTTCAACGATGGAAGTACGAGCAGGATCTTCGCATGACGGACGAAGAGTTGCGGGAAGAAATGAAGATGATGCAAGGTGACCCGCAGGTCAAATCGCGTCGCCGCAAGATTCAACGGGACATCGCGGCTCAGCGATTGTCCGCGGATGTGCCCAAAGCAGATGTCGTTGTCACGAATCCAACAGAGTTAGCGATCGCGCTGCGATACGACCCACTTACGATGAAGGCACCGATTGTGGTGGCCAAAGGTGCGAACTTGGTCGCAGCCAAGATTCGTAAAATTGCATTGGAGCACGGCATTCCAATTGTGGAACGCAAGCCTCTGGCTCAAGCCTTGTTCAAACAAGTCGAGGTAGGTCAGGCTATACCGCTAACGGAATACGCAGCGGTGGCAGAAGTTCTCAAATACGTTTATCAAGTTCAAGGCAAATCGATTGCGGACGTAACGAAGGCGTTGAGGTAAGGTGTGAGGCGTAAGGCTTTAGGCTTTGGGCTTTGGGCTTTAGGTTACCCTCCCTCGGGGAGGGTCGGCCAGAGGCCGGGGAGGGTGAACTAACTTGTGCAATTGCGGTTGGCACTTCACCCTCCCCTCGCTACGCTCGACCCTCCCAGAGAGAGGGTGACTAAACTGAGCCCCTCCCAGCGGGAGAGTGACAAAACCTGCGTTGCCCTTGCTTTCCTGGGGCTCTCCACAAGAAACCGTCTTTTTTCACAATTTTTACCCCATAACCACAAATATTTTCGCGATTGACCAAACGTGTCAAACGAATGCCGAAAACTTGTGTGTGGGCTTAGAGGCTTGTTGTGAACTAGGCAAGAATGCGTTAGCATCGTTGGCTGCATTTGGAATGCGAAAGTTCGAACGAGATTGATCTCTAGGTGATGGGCGATGGGTAGTTGTGAGAGATACCTGTCCGCATGCGATAGCACACCAACTCTTTCTCTCATCATTTAGGTTTCAATCAGAAAAAGGGAATTTCAAGTATGGCCGCTTCAACAAGCAAGAGTAAGAAAAAGTCCGACAAGGGCCCACCAGCCGAACCGATTACCGGTCTCGAAAACATTTACAAACGTGAGCCAAGCCTCAAGACCACGCTCCAGCAGATTGAGAAGCAATTTGGCGAAGGCTCCATCATGCCTTTGGGTGGCGAAGCCCAGCTCAAGATCGAAGGCATTCAAACGGGCTCGCTGTCACTCGATATGGCATTGGGTGGTGTCGGTGTCCCTCGCGGACGAATCATCGAGATCTTTGGCCCTGAATCCAGCGGTAAAACAACCATTGCTTTGCACATTTGCGCACAAGCGCAAAAGGCTGGCGGGATTGCAGCGATCATCGACGCGGAACATGCGTTCGACCCAAGCTGGGGCAAGAAACTAGGTGTGGAACTGGACACGCTGTTGGTCAGCCAACCAAGCAGCGGTGAAGAAGCCATGCAGATCACCGAGATGCTGATTAAGAGCAATGCGGTTGACGTCATCGTGATCGATTCGGTTGCTGCGTTGGTGCCTAGGCAAGAACTAGAGGGCGAGATCGGCGATGCGCACGTCGGTCTTCAGGCTCGATTGATGAGCCAATCGATGCGTAAGCTGACAGGCGCTATCGCCAAGAGCAAGACGTGTGTGATCTTTATCAATCAAATTCGCGAAAAGATCGGAGGCATGTCCTACGGTTCACCGGAAACGACTCCTGGCGGTCGTGCACTGAAATTTTATTCGTCCTGCCGCATCGACGTACGTCGAATTGGTCAGCTCAAGGATGGTGAAATGGTCGTCGGCCAGCGAGTCAAGACCAAGATCGTCAAGAACAAGGTTGCGCCTCCGTTCCGCGTGGCTGAGTTCGACATGATGCATACCTGCGGGATCAGTTTCGAAGGAGACTTGCTCGATTTGGGGACAGCTCACAAGATCGTGAACCGAAGTGGTGCTTGGTTCAAGTACGGTGACACGTACATTGGCCAAGGGAAAGAAAAGGCACGCAACTATTTGGTCGAAAACAAAGACGTTGCAAACGCGATCCGTGACGCGATCATCGAATGTGGGGGCTACGCAGGCCCAGAAGGCAAGCCTGAAGCCGACGAAGTCGAAGAAGCGGCCGCAGATTCCTAAAACCTACCACGCCTGGCGCAGCGTCGGATCAACCGTAGCTGGACTCGCCAGAGTTCAGGTAACCCAGGATAAGTCCCCGATAAGTCCCCGATAAGTCCCCGATAAGTCCCCGATAAGTCCCCGATAAGTCCCCGATAAGTCCCCGAAGTCTGGCGACTCCGGCTACGCCGACCAACCTAGATAACGGAATGCGAATCCGCGGAGCGTTCTGCGATTGAATCGCGAATGCGATGGAATTTTCA
>CANHVO010000068.1 GCA_947463915.1 Planctomycetaceae bacterium | reverse complement strand
TTAGCCATCCAAGAGCGAATTCAGTTTTTCGACAGCCTTGAACAACAGGTTCCAGTGCTGAAACGCTTCGAAGGTATCGATTCTCAAACAATCATCGCGATCGAATCCAACTTCGCTGAGTTCGATTGTTTCTGCCAATGCGACCATATTGGATGGCCCGTCTGACATCATCTCGATGGTCTCTTTCTCGTTTTCGATTGGCATGACTTGTTGCATGGCCATATGAACGGCCCACAGGGCTGCTCGCTCTGCGTCTTCGCTGTCGATGATTGCTCGAAGTGTTCCGCTTTGAACATAAAACTTGGCCATGCTGATCTTCCTTGAATGGTTGGGGGTCTTAATTGGGTCAAGGTCGGCCCTCCACCACCTGCCCCGTGAGGGCTGAGGCAGAGGTGGGTTAGGCCGCTTTTGGAGATGTCAAAGCAGGGATGTTGTGGCTCGTCAGCTTTGACACAAGTACTATCGTTTAGGCCGTTGACACCTTAGGTCCCATCCAGAAAGAAAAGATTATTTTGTGGGATAGGCTTCCAACCTGTCGCTTTCTTCCCAATCGAGCGATAGTATCGGCCAAAGGCCGAATGGCGTTGAATTAAGCATGTGCTCGTAGCGGAAGCTGTAAAACTTCCTGGAGTTCGAGGCACTACAGCAACTCTTACTAGATTCCACTACTTGCTATCTCAACGCCATTTGGGCAAAGACCGGGGAGGGGGGGAACTGAATTGCTTAATTGCCACGGGCACTTTACCCTCCCCTCGCTTCGCTCGACCCTCCGAGCGGGAGGGTGACATATGGGGCACAGCCGACCTTGTCGGTCATGCCTTTTGTCTAATGGTTCGGCTGGAGCCTAACCCCAGAAACAAAATGCTCAGATGAGTCGCCGAGATGAGTCCATGAATAGATGTTTAACGTCTTGGGGTAAGGAGGTCGCGCCCCACTGCGATATTTCTTTAATTTGGTATCCTTTGCAGTAACAGCGTCAATCCACGTCAGTGTTTACGACTTGGGCTGCAGAATGGTACAGCGTACGGTGGGATACTTGGATGAACGATAAATCTGTGGTTGAAAGTAGCTATTCGATGCCTCTGGTTCACGCTGCTCACAAACAGCTTGCAACTTGGGTGATGGAGACCGCCGCCCTCTGCAACGCGGAATCGATTCAGTGGTGCGATGGCTCGCAAGACGAATGGGATCAGCTTACGGCAAAACTTGTCGACTCCGGAACGTTCCTCCAACTCAATCCAACGCTTCACCCGAATTCATTCCTAGCGAGAAGCAACCCATCAGATACCGCTCGAGTTGAAGATCGCACATTTATCTGCTCTCTCCGAGAAGTGGACGCGGGCCCCACCAACAATTGGCAGTCACCGGACTTGATGCGGCGCAAGCTGACGGACAAATTCAAAGATTGCATGACGGGACGGACCATGTACGTCGTCCCCTTCTGTATGGGACCGTTGGACAGCCCGCTCGCTTTGATTGGAGTCGAACTTACGGATTCTCCCTACGTCGTTGTCAACATGCGAATCATGTGCCACATGGGTGCCGAGGTACTTGCAAAGCTCGGAAGCGATGGTGATTTCATACCATGCCTGCACAGCGTGGGCAAACCCTTGGCCGAAGGCGAACAAGATGTCCCTTGGCCCTGCAACGAAGAAAAGTACATCGTCCATTTTCCAGAGTCACGCGAAGTCTGGTCGTTTGGCAGTGGTTACGGTGGCAATGCTCTGCTCGGAAAGAAGTGTGTCGCGTTGCGCATCGCAAGCGCGATCGCTCGAGATGCAGGATGGATGGCAGAGCACATGCTCATCATGGGTCTTGAATCTCCAGATGGCGCAAAAACCTATTTGACCGCCGCATTCCCAAGCGCTTGTGGCAAAACCAACTTGGCAATGATCGTGCCACCTGAAAGCTACGCCGAAAAAGGTTGGAAGACAACCTTGGTAGGCGATGATATCGCTTGGCTTTGGCCAGGCAAAACAGGCAAACTGCATGCGATCAACCCTGAAACAGGCTTCTTTGGTGTAGCCCCTGGGACTTCGTGGCATTCGAATACCGCGGCCATGCAAGCCATGGCAAAGAATACCATCTTTACCAATGTAGCGTTGACCGACGAAGGGGGCGTATGGTGGGAAGGCCACTCAGAGCCACCCGCCCACTTGATCGATTGGACCGGTCTTGACTGGACTCCCGGCTGTGGACGCTTGGCGGCCCACGCCAATTCGAGATTCACGGCTCCTGCTGGGCAATGCCCAAACATCGATCCAATGTGGCAAGATCCTGATGGTGTGCCTATTGATGCTATCGTCTTCGGTGGGCGAAGACCGACAACGATGCCGCTTGTGTTCCAAGCGTTCGACTGGACACACGGTGTGTTCCTCGGTGCAACCCAAGGTTCGGAAACAACCGCTGCTGCAACGGGTGCTGTTGGCACTGTCCGTCGCGACCCAATGGCGATGCTGCCTTTCTGCGGCTACAACATGGGTGACTATCTCGGGCACTGGTTAAACATGCGCAAGAACATTCAACGTCTCCCTCGCATGTTTCACGTCAATTGGTTTCGAAAGGACGCCAATGGCAAATTCCTGTGGCCAGGATTTCGAGAAAACCTCCGTGTACTGGAGTGGATCGTCAAACGTTGTCAAGGAAAAATCGCTGGTCACGAAACCCCAATCGGCTGGACTCCTGACTGGAAGAGCTTCTCAACCGAAGGCCTCGATGGTTTTACCAAGGAGCAATTTGACGCCGCGATGCTGTTTCGGCGCGAAGACTGGTTGGCCGAAATAACAAATCAGAACGACTTTTTCCTGAAGCTATACCATTCCATGCCCAAAGAGCTCATGTGCCAAAGGGAACTACTGATGGCAAGAATGGCGTAAGCTCCTCCGTATGCAATGTAGCGGGTTTCATGAGAAACCTGCGTTCGGTGTTGCTCCCTAGCGCACAAGCATCTGGTAGCGAAACTCGTCAAGCGTTTCGGTCGTGTAGACGATGCATCCGAAAGTCTTGACGACTTTCGCTACACAAAGGCATAGTTTCTTATATTAACATGCTTCACGGCGTTACCTTTTAGGCGAGGGGACGCCGTGAGATCAGAGACCGTTTAGCAATGCCCGATCCGAGACAAAGCATTCTGCGGTTTGACGACTGATTCGATTGCTGGAAAGCAGACGTCGGATCGACTCGTCCATCGAGATCATTCCTTCCGTTCGGCCAGTCAGAATATAGTTGTCGATGCTCTCCAGCTTTCCGATTCGGATCGCAGCTCCGATGGCTGGGGTGTTGAACAGAATCTCGAGCGCCAGCTCTTGTTTCTCTCCTTCGAGGTTGCTGTGAAGCAACCGTTGGCAGATCACAGCTCGAATGACACTCGCCAATTGAGAACGAACTTCTTGCTGATGTTGCTGTGGAAAGAAATCGCAGTACCGAGAGATTGCCCCTTTCGCATCCCGAGTGTGCAGGGTCGAAAAAACCAAATGCCCCGTCTCGGCTGCGCTCAACGCCATCCTCGCAGTGTCGATGTCTCGAATCTCGCCGACCAAAATCACATCGGGATCTTGCCTTAACCCGAATCGCAATCCGTCGGCAAACGAAGCCACATCGCGACCAACCTCTCGTTGCGACACGACAGAATGAGAGTCGCAAGGAAAACGATATTCAATCGGATCCTCAATGGTTAGGATTCGGCAGCCTTTGGTCTGATTCAATTGCTCAACAATCATAGCCAAGCTGGTGCTTTTGCCCGCCCCCGTCACGCCGGTAAACAGAACAAGGCCATTCGAAAAGGCCCCCAGCCTTACCGCAAGTTCTTTCGGAAACGACGACCAAGCAAAGTCGGGAATGGAGTCAGGGATAACGCGAAGACAAGCTCCTACCGAGCCGTAGGAACGAAAGAGATTCACGCGAAACCGAATCGGCCTAGAGTCGACTTGAAGCTCCACGGCATAATCCAAATTGAGGTCATTCGCAAATTTCAACCGCTGCGATTCGGTCCATATTGGCTCAAGCGATTCCGTGAGCGATTCAGGCGTTAGCGCCTCATAACCGCCAATCGGTGTGATTTTTCCGTGAATTCGCAAAACAGGTGGGTAGCCGCAGACCAAATGCAGATCGGACGCATTCGTCGCCAACGCTTTTTCGAGCCAGTGAAAGAGAAGCCCAAATTTCGAGCCAGCAGAAGTTTCCATAATACAAAGCAAATCCGAGTTGGGCTATTGCGGACAGGATCGGAAAAAGAGTATTAACCCTCGGTGATGGCATTCGTACTCCGCAAAAGGCCGAAATACAATGCAAAACCCCGAGAAAGCAACCCCGTAGTATTAGCTTATCCACTTCAGCATGGCTTTTGATCAAATTGCGGCCAGAGCTAGTCGAGTGCCATTGGCGATATTTCTTTTCGAATTATTCAAAATCGACCTGTGTTGGTCTAGGCGGTATGGCGTGGAACGGTACACTCTTAGCTGTGAGTATTGGCATAACTGGCAATTCAGTTCCAGGCAGTAGACCTAGCGTCGTCACCTGTTTGGGCGTTTATTTGGGGGGAGAGAATTGGACGGATACTTTGTTGTTCAGATTCAATCTCCATCACCCACCCATTTTTACCGGATTGAGGCCGACCGTGACAGGTTGCGTGCCTTTTCTGGTTTCTCTTCGGTTAATCGTTGCAAAATGCCTCACTTCTATCGTCCGGCACATGCGTCTTTCCCGGTCGATGCGAGCAGTTGTGGCGATGTCTGTTGAGTCAAATCGACCAGCTTTCCGACCCGACGTTTCGAATCATCTTACATTTCCTTTTAGATCCACTTTGAGAATTAGCTAGTCTCCATGGCAACATCCTCCAAGCGACGATTACAGCCCAAATCAATCCGTGTATTCGGTTCTGGCCGTAGTCAATTTCCTATCCCTAATTTGACCACTTTGCAAACGGCGTCTTACGAGGCGTTTTTGCAAGAGGACATCCCTTCGGATAAGCGGAAAAACCAAGGGCTTGAGTCTGTCTTTCGCGAAATTTTCCCGGTTGAGAGCTACGATAAAACCGTCGCTCTTGAGTACTTGCGTTACGAGCTTGGCAAGCCTCGCTATACGCCAGAGGAGTGTCGACAACTTCGGTTGACTTACGGCAAGCCCTTGAAGGTATGGTTCCGGTTGAAACGAGACCAGCCACTTGAAGAAGAAGTGTATCTGGGTGACGTCCCGATTATGCTCGGCGGTGGCGAGTTTATTATTAACGGTGCGGAACGCGTGGTGGTAAGCCAATTGCACCGATCGCCTGGGGTCGACTTCGTTGAGGAATCCGAAGGCACGTCGGAGCGAAAGCTTCCATCTGCTCGCGTGATTCCAGAGCGCGGTAGCTGGATTGAAATCAATGTTACCAAAAAGGATTCGTTGTCGGTGCGTATCGACCAATCCGGTAAGTTCTCGGTAATGACGCTTCTGCGTGCGATGTCACCGAAGTTGAGCACTGAGCAGGATTTGCTAAATGCGTTTTACGAAATCACGCCGGAGAAGCTTTCGGGTGGCAGCAGTGTTTCCAAAATCGAAAACAAAATCGCAGGTGACGATGTTGTTTATCCAACGGATCACGAGCGAGCTGGCGAGATCATCATCGAAGCTGGTCAGAAATTCACCAAGGCGATTGCTGAAACGGTTTGCACTTGTGGTGTAAAGAGTGTTCAGGTGATGGACGCGCCCAAGGTGCCGTACATCATCAATTCGATCGCCGAAGACAACACGAATTCTCACGAAGAAGCGTTGTTGCGAATCTATCAGAGGCTTCGTCCGGGCAATCCACCAGCATTGGAAAAGGCTCGAACGCTCTTCCACGAAAAGTTCTTCGATATCAACCGCTACCGACTTGGTCGCGTAGGTCGATTCCGTGTGAACCGAAAGCTTGCGTTGGAAGTGCCTGAGGATGAAATGGCGCTCCGACCAGAAGACTTGGTCGCCTCGATCAGATATTTGATCGATTTGTTCGACAGCGAATCCAACGCGCGCTTCGACGACATCGACCACCTTGGCAATCGACGGTTGCGAACGATTGACGAGCTGGCTTGCGAAGAGCTTCGTAAGGGCTTTTTGAAGCTTCGCCGTACAGTTCAAGAGCGAATGAGTCTCAAAGAAGTCGAGGACATGACCCCTCGCTCGTTGGTGAATCCAAAGAGCATCAGCGCGGCGATCGAATACTTCTTTGGTCGTGGTGAACTATCCCAGGTCGTCGACCAAACGAACCCTCTCTCGCAGCTGACGCACGAACGTCGTCTTTCGGCTCTAGGGCCGGGCGGTTTGAATCGAAAACGTGCAGGCTTCGAAGTCCGTGACGTTCACATTTCGCACTACGGTCGTATCTGTCCGATTGAGACACCAGAAGGTACGAACATCGGTTTGATCAGTTCGCTCTCGATCTACGCTGGCGTTGACGAGTACGGATTTTTGGTCACGCCATACCGCAAGGTAGCTGAGGGCAAAGTCACCGAAGAGGTTGTCTGGCTTCGAGCAGATGAAGAATCCGATTCGTACATCGGACCGGCCGACTTGGCGGTCAAAGACGGTGCGTTGGTTGCCGGTCCGAGCTTGATCGCTCGTCACCGAAGCGACTTCGAAATCGTGCCTCCGGAAACAGTGCACTATATGGACATTGCGCCTAGCCAAATGATCGGTGTCTCCGCAGGTTTGATCCCGTTCCTTGAGCACGACGACGCTAACCGTGCACTCATGGGTTCTAACATGCAGCGACAAGCGGTTCCGCTGTTGGTGGCAGAACCAGCCATCGTCGGAACAGGTCTTGAGCGAGAGGTGGCAGCCAATAGCTCAATGGTGGTACGTGCTCGCAAAGCTGGAAAGGTGACCTACGTCGACTCGATGCGAATCGAAGTGGGTAATGACATTTACCATCTGAAGAAGTACCAAGGGCTCAACGAACGTACTTGCCTGAATCAACGACCGATCATCCAGATGGGTGACAAGGTTGAAAAGGGACAGATTATCGCCGACGGGGCTTCGACCCACCTGGGTGAACTAGCACTTGGGCGAAACGTTCTGGTTGGTTTCATGTCTTTCGATGGTTACAACTACGAAGATGCGATCATCATCAGCGAAGAGTTGGTCAAGCAAGACGTTTACACCTCGATTCACATCGAAGAATTTGACGTGGAAATTCGCGAGACCAAACTTGGCCGCGAAGAGTTCACTCGAGACATTCCTAACGTAAGTGAGAAAGCCCTTCGCAACCTAGACGAAAGCGGCATCGTTCAAATCGGAACGTATGTTGCCCCCGGTGACATCCTCGTCGGTAAGGTTTCGCCAAAGAGCAAAACCGAGCTAACGCCCGAAGAAAAGTTGCTTCACGCGATCTTCGGTCGTGCGGGTGAAGACGTGAAAAACGATTCACTTGAAGTAAGTTCCGGCGTTGAAGGTATCGTGATTGACACTCAGAAATTCTCGCGACGAATGAGTCTCTCCGAAGAGGAGCGAAAGGAATTCGAAAAGGAACTCAAGCGAGTTGAGACCGAAGGCAACAAGGAGATCGCGACGTCGTTTGCATCGTTTGCTGAAGAGCTTGAAAAAGCGATCGGTGGCAAGCTGACCGATGATGACGGTACTCCGTTGACTGGTGGCCAAGATCCGAAATACATCGCGGAAAAGGCGCAAACGTTCAACTTGTCTCGTTTGATCAACCGACTCGATGGCGGATTGCATGCAGAAGTCAAAAAGGTTTACAAGAACCTTTGGCCTGCCGTAGAAGAGGCTCTCGACATTCGTGACCGCCAGCTCAACAGCATGAAACGTGGTGACGAGTTGCGAAGCGGCGTGCTTCAAATGGTCAAGGTTTATATCGCGACCAAGCGAGTCATCAGCGTTGGGGACAAGATGGCAGGTCGGCACGGTAACAAGGGGGTTATCTCCAAGGTGTTGCCAGTGGAAGACATGCCATTCTTGCCGGACGGTACTCCGTTGCAGATCATGTTGAATCCGCTTGGGGTTCCAAGCCGTATGAACGTCGGTCAGATTTTGGAGACGCACTTGGGTTGGGCCGGAGCTACCTCGGGCTTCCAAGCTCTGACACCGGTCTTCGATGGAGCCACCGAAGGGGACATCAACGACGCGTTAGAACAAGCGGGATTGCCGCGTCACGGCAAGATCAAGCTGTATGACGGCCGAACAGGCGAGCAAATGAACCAAGAAACAACAGTTGGTTACATTTATATGCTCAAGCTACACCACCTTGTTGACGACAAGGTCCACGCTCGAAGCACTGGACCTTACTCGCTCATCACCCAGCAACCGCTCGGTGGTAAGGCAAGATTCGGTGGCCAACGATTCGGGGAAATGGAAGTGTGGGCTCTCGAAGCTTACGGTGCAGCGTACATCCTCCAGGAACTGCTGACTGTGAAGAGCGACGACGTCGAAGGTCGAACGAAGATCTACGAATCGATGGTCAAGGGCGAGAACACACTGGAAGCCGGAACGCCAGCTAGCTTCGACGTTTTGACCAACGAAATTCGTGGTCTTGCACTAAACATGCGACTCGAAAAGCGACGCCTGTAGTCCAACGTCATCGCAAGCTTTGGCTTGTGAGTGACACGTCGTCAACAACCAACCCATAAACGCGAGATTCGAAACGAGTCTCGCAAACTCAAATAAGCATTCTCCACCCTCACCTATCACCTTAGACGATTCCCATTTGACTTGCTTTCGAGTTGGATACCGAGTCGTTGAGAACAGGAGTTTTTCGTAATGGCCAATGCCGAAGCCACCTACGATCGCGTAAACGATTACACCTCAGTCAAGATTTCCCTCGCGAGACCTCAGGACATTCGTTCTTGGTCGTTCGGTGAAGTCAAGAAGCCTGAGACCATCAACTACCGTACCTACCGTCCTGAAAAAGACGGCCTCTTCTGCGAACGGATTTTTGGCCCTGAAAAGGACTGGGAGTGCGCTTGCGGTAAGTACCGTGGGATGAAGTACAAAGGGATGATTTGCGATCGATGCGGTGTTAAGGTTACGCACTCGCGTGTTCGACGTAAGCGAATGGGGCACATTGAATTGGCGGCCCCGGTTGCTCACATTTGGTTCTTCAAGGCCATGCCGAGCCGCTTGGGCAATTTGCTCGAGATGAAGACCACGAGTCTAGAAAAGGTTATTTACTTCCAGGATTACGTTGTCACCAACGCTGGAACGACTGAGCTAGAAAACCAACAGCTTTTGACCGAAGAAGAGTATCGAGCCGCTCGCGCTCAGTACGGCGAAGCGTTCGAGGCGGACATGGGTGCCGAAGCGGTTCGCAAGCTGCTGCAGTCTCTCGATTTGGTAAAGCTGTCCGAAGTACTTCGTGTTGAACTGGCAGAAACAAGCAGCAAGCAACGCAAGAAGGACTTGATCAACCGACTAAAATTGGTCGAGTCGATTCGCGACAGTGAAAACCGTCCTGAGTGGATGGTTCTCGACGTTATCCCTGTGATTCCACCGGACCTGCGTCCGTTGGTCCTGTTGGATAGTGGTAACTTTGCAACATCCGACTTGAACGACCTCTATCGCCGTATCATCAACCGAAATAATCGATTGCGCAAGCTGGTCGATTTGAATGCTCCTGAAGTTATCATCCGCAATGAAAAGCGTATGCTTCAGCAGTCCGTCGACGCGTTGTTTGACAACGGCCGATGCAAGCGTCCTGTTTTGGGCAGCAGCAACCGACCGCTCAAGTCGCTGACGGACATGATCAAGGGCAAGCAAGGGCGGTTCCGCGAAAATCTGCTCGGTAAGCGCGTCGACTACTCCGCACGAAGCGTTATCGTGGTTGGACCTCGCCTTCGATTGCACCAGTGCGGCTTGCCAAAGAAGATCGCGCTGGAATTGTATCAGCCATTTATTATTCGCAAGCTGAAAGAGCTTGGCCACGCTGACACGATTAAGTCGGCCAAGAAGATGTTGGAGCGCAAGGACGAAGAAGTTTGGGATATTCTCGAACAAGTGATTCGCAATCACCCTGTGCTTCTCAATCGTGCACCAACGCTTCACCGAATGGGTATCCAAGCGTTTGAACCGATCTTGGTCGAAGGCAATGCAATTCACTTGCACCCTTTGGTTTGCAAAGGATTCAACGCTGACTTCGACGGTGACCAGATGGCCGTGCACTTGCCTCTCTCGATCGAGGCACAAGTTGAAGCTCACACGTTGATGATGAGCACGCACAACATCTTCGCACCGAGCAATGGCAAGCCAATCATGAGTCCATCGCAGGATACTGTGATGGGTTGCAACTACATCACGGTGGAGTTGCCTGACCAAAAGGGTGAGGGCATGACCTTTGCCACGATGATGGAAGCTGATTATGCGAATCAGCAGGGTGTCATCGCCATGCACGCCAAGATCAAAGTGCGGTTGCCAAAGGATCGACGCCTCAAGTCGGATGATCCTAGCGCGAAGTACGGCGCGGTGATTCAGACCACCTACGGTCGGATTTTGTTCAATTCGATTTTGCCGCAGGGAATGGACTTCTATAACATGGCTCTTAAGGGTAGCGATTTGGCTGCCGTTATTAGCGACTGTTACCATCGTCTAGGCCGTCGACCAACGATTAAGTTGTTGGACGATATGAATCAACTCGGTTTCCGCGAGTCGACCAAGAGCGGTCTTTCGTTCGGTGCCGACGACCTTATGACGCCAACGTCCAAGATTAAGCACATCGCCGATGCTGACAAAAAGGTGATGATGTTCCAGAAGAACTATTTCAAGGGGGTTATGACCGCCAAGGAACGGTACAATCAAGTTCTGGAAGCTTGGACCGCAACCCGTGATTTGATCACCGCGGACATGATGCTCGCGATGAAGAACGATACGCACCGCGGCAACTGGTATATCAACCCTGTGTTCTTGATGGCGACCTCGGGTGCACGAGGTGGTATCGAGCAGATTCGACAATTGGCGGGCATGCGAGGTCTGATGGCCAAGCCAACCGGTGAAATTATCGAAACGCCGATCAAGTCCAACTTCCGCGAAGGGCTAACCGTACTCGAGTACTTTAGCTCGACCCACGGTGCACGTAAGGGCTTGGCGGACACGGCACTCAAGACAGCTGACTCGGGTTATTTGACTCGTAAGCTAGCTGACGTCGCTCAAAACGTGGTCATCACGATGAACGACTGCGGAACCACCCAAGGGATCACCAAGGGAGTTATCTACCGCGGCGAAAAGGTCGAAGTCAAGCTTGCTGATTCGATCGCTGGTCGCGTAAGTCGCCAGAACATCGTCAATCTGATCACGTCGGAAACGATCGTCGGCGAAGATCAAATGATCACACGTGAAATCGCTCGCAAGATCGAAGAGATGGGCTTGGAAAAGATACAAGTCCGATCGCCGATGACGTGCGATGCCCCACTCGGAATCTGCCGTACTTGCTATGGGATGGATATGAGTACCGGTGCACTCGTCGAAGAGGGCATGGCGGTCGGTATCATCGCCGCACAAAGTATCGGTGAACCTGGAACGCAGCTAACCATGCGTACGTTCCACCGAGGTGGTGAAGCCGGTACGAGCTTGACCGACAACGACATCAAAGCCAAGAAGGGCGGTATCGTCAAGTTCTTGAAGATGCGTTTGGTTACCAACGATGATGGTCACGACGTGGTCTTGACCCGTAATTGCGAAATCGCCCTGGTTGACGCTAAGGGTCGCGAAATCGACCGATACGACGTTCCATCCGGTGCTCGCTTGAGCGTCAAAGAAGACCAAGAGATCGTCAAAGACCAGCAGATTTGCCAGTGGAATCCACACAAGATTCCAATCTTTGCAACGGCCAGCGGTAAGGTTGTTTTCGTTGATATCATCGAAGGCGAAACCATGAAGCTAGAAAAAGACTCCGGCGGCATTATTCGACGACGTATCATGGACGCACGCGGAAAGTTCCATCCGCAAATCGTGATCGAAGACGCAGACGGCAAGGCCATCGACGTACACTACCTACCGGACCGTGCGTTGATCAACTGCACAGAAGGCAAGCAAGTAAACGCCGGTACTGAGTTGGCGGAAATCGACCGAGAAGCGACTGGGGTCAGTGACATCACGGGTGGTCTGCCTCGAGTTACCGAAATCTTCGAGGCACGCAAGCCAAAGGATCCAGCCGTTGTTGCTGAGCTCGATGGTATTGTTGAAATTTCGAAGGACCGCAAACGCGGCAAGCGATCGATTGTCGTTCGCAGCGAAAGCGGTGAAGAAACAGAACACTTGGTACCACCAGGCAAGCGATTCATGGTCACTTCGGGTGACTCCGTCAAGGCGGGTCAGGCACTCGTTGAAGGTCCTCTGGTTCCGCACGATATCCTGCGAGTCAGCGGTGAAGAAGCCGTACAACAGTACTTGGTACACGAAGTGCAACAAGTTTATCGTCTCCAGAAAGTGGAAATCAGCGATAAGCACATCGAGATCATCATCGCTCGAATGTTGCGTAAGATTAAGATCACGAACGCTGGCGATACGAACTTGCTGTCCGGATTGGTCATGGACCGATTCGAATTCAAGCGACACAACGATCAGCTCGCGAAGTGCTTGAAGATCTCGGATCCCGGCGATACCGAGTTTGCACTCGGTGCGATTGTTCCGAAGGAAGCTTTCGAAACATCCAATGCGCAATGCGAAGCCCTGGGCGGCAAGGCAGCTAAGGGCAAGAAGCCCAAGCCAGCTCACGGCGAAGTACAGTTGCTGGGTATTACCAAGGCAGCTGTTCAAAGCAATAGCTTTATCTCGGCTGCAAGCTTCCAGGAAACCACCAAGGTATTGACCGAAGCAGCGTTGGCTGGCAAGGTTGATAGGCTGGTAGGTCTAAAGGAAAACGTGATTCTTGGTCACTTGATCCCAGCGGGAACGGGTTTCCGAATTTTCCAAGATTCGGAAGTCAGCTATCGCAAGGAAGCCTTGGAAGACCTAGTCAATCGCGGAACGGCTGCTGCTGAGCAGAGTTTCCCGTTGCTAGCGGATGCGCCGCGACCACAAACGGGAACCGAATCGGCACCGCCGCCATCGGTTTCCGATGCGGAAGTAAACGACGAGTAATTTAGCGTTAGGCTTAAAAGTTATTCTAAAAGGGGCATGCTGAGCATGCCCCTTTTTTCGTTGTGGGTCCGTGGAAATCGGACCAGTGGTCTTTCCATTCAATGAGGAAGGCCGTCTCACTTTTGGACCTATCGATTTTCTGGTAAGCGACTATCGCTTTGTTTCTTAGCCGCGATAGCAGCGACACTTTGTAGCTGCGGGGCGAGCGGCCGTTGATTTAGTGCATTTTCCAAATGCATTTCGTTTAACAGTCAGCGGGCCCCGCAGCTACGAACTGCCGCCGTTACACCGTTACACCGTTACACCGTTACACGGCTACCCCCATATCCTCACCCCCCGGTTCTCGACGAATGTCGAGCGTTCAGGAAAACCGGTGCTAGCGCCCAACGGCTAATTGCGTGACAACAAAAATGGACGTGCGCGTGGTGCTAGCATTTCGGCCAAACTACCCCGCTTATCTTGAGAGCATTTACCTATTTTTGTTAAAGTTGGTTTGGGGAAGTGCGCAAAGGATGCGCCCGAACTGTAGAACGGATATTCAGATAGCCAGCACCGATGCTCCAAGCCAACCAAAAACAACCTAACTTACGGGTCTCACCCGGTTGGGTGCTGTTATGGTTTTTTGCGAGTTTCTGGCTGTGCTCGGGTTTAGGGTGCAGGAGTTTTGTCCAAGCGAAATCCAACTCCCAACTTGTAGCCGCTCGGGAGTTGTCGCGGCGCGGCGCCGATGCGATGCAGCGATCGCGACCGCATGATGCAGAAATGCTCTTCTCGGAAGCCCTTCGGAATTCCACGTTGGACGAGCGCGCCCACTGGGGTTTCGCAACATCACTATGGCAGCGAGGGGAGAAACAGCGAGCAATCGAGCACATGCGTGAAGCCCTTCGGCTCTCTGGCAAGAATCCTGAGTACGCGGTACGGCTCGGTGAAATGTATCTCGAAGTCGGAAATCGAGGTGCAGCGCGCGAGTTGGCTCTCGGTGTCCTTTCGGTCAATCACAAACATGCAGAGGCGTGGGCGTTGCTCGGTGATACGCACCAAGCAGAAAGGGACTGGCCTGCTGCCGAAGAATGCTACAACCGTGCGTTGCTTGAACGAAGCGACTACCCAAGAGTGCAACTTTCTGTTGCCGAGATCCACCGACACACTGGGCGTCCCAAACGCACGCTTGCGATTCTAGATCGAATGGCGGATTTACACGCTACCGCAAGCAACGATCCTGACGTGCTGTTGATGCGAGGCATTACACTTGCGGATCTTGGACGAGAAGCGGAAGCGGCCGAAGCGCTTGCCATGGCTTCCGAGCGCATGCCCGGGGATCGCATCGACAAGCAAATCCAACTGGTGACGGCGCAGCATCGAATCGGTGAACTTGTGCCGGCTCGCATCACGCTCGGAAAGCTGATCGCATCGAATACGAGCAACCCCGAAGTCAAGCGGCTTCAATCGATGCTAGACATGTCGTTTGCCCACCTTTCCGATCCAACAACTCCTGGCGTTCGCGACCCTAACCTTTTGGCAAACCAGGGAGCGGACAAGCAAAATCTGATGCAAAATGGGGCTTCAGGTTTTGGAAAGCCGAACGCAACTCTCATTGCGGCCCCAACGCTCAACGGCAGTTCGGGTATGCTAAATGGCACTGCAGGCGACCTACTTCGCCGATAGTTCCTCTTTGCCACGAGTACCCGCCATGCGACCAAGAAATCGAATTCCCTTAACGTTGACGGAAACAGATACGATTTTCTCCCCCTCGCCCCGTTTCGGCAACGCAGTGGCGCCTTTTGTAGCGAAACTCGTCAAGAGTTTCGGTCTTTTCGGCGATGCAGCCGAAAGTCTTGACGACTTTCGCTACACAAAAGCCTGGTCTCTGCATCGAAAAAGGTTTTACAGCGTTCCCCTCAAGAGGCGAGGGGAGCAAAGTCAAAAAGATATGTTTAAAGACAAAGCTAACGCCGTGCAATCAATGTTAGATTGCCAAGCCGTCCTTCGAATACTCCCTTGGCTATGCCTTGGTTGCCTTTGTCTTTGCTCCGGCATTGCGAAGAGCCAAGAGATCCCGGGCAAAAGAGGGGCTGTCGCGAAAACATTAGACAGCACCTCGAAACTGGAACTCCAAGGCGACATCGCCTCCACCCTTGTGGACGGCGTTGACCGTTTCTTGATCAAGGAACTTGAGCGTTCCGTTCAAAAGCGATTAGACCAATGGCCCAAAACGAACCGGTCCGATGCAAACGCATCCGCCCCAACGCTCTACGAAGCTGCGACGAAGGAGCTTCGCGAGGAACTGCGGACTCGAATCGGAATGATCGATGCAAGAGTGCCATGCGATGCGTTCATCGTCCAGTCCACAGCGTTGATCGCCAAGGACGCGAACGCTACGATTGCGTCAAATGATACTTGCAGTGTGTTCTCCGTCCGATGGCCTGTCTTTGAAGGGGTTGATGCAACAGGTTTGATGGTTATCCCAAACGGTGATGTTCAATTCCATGCCGTCGTGGTTCCCGATGCAGGACAGACTCCCGAACAACTCTGTGGCCATGGGGACAATTCCTCCGACATTGCGATGACATTGGCTGCACAGGGTGGAGTGGTTGTGATTCCAAATGTCGTTCAAAGAACTCGCGAAGCCCGCAACGGACGCTCCAAGCTGACAGATCAAGAGTTTCTTTACCGTTCTGCATTTGTATTGGGCCGGCACGTTATCGGTAATCAAGTAGCTGAAATTTCGGCAGCCGTCGATGCCCTCCATAAGACCTATGGCGATCATCCCAACTTGGTCGCTGGATGGGGAGAAGGTGGTTGTCTTGCACTCTATGCAGCCGCGGTCGACACTCGCTTTCAGGTCGCCTGTGTCTCTGGCCACTTTGGACCACGCGAACAAATTTGGTCCGAACCGATCCATCGCAACGTTCATGGGCTTTTGAACCATTTTGGCGATGCGCAACTCGCTGCCCTCGTTGCGCCACGAACTCTGGTCATTGATGCGGTGCCGGGCCCAGAAGTGGCTATCGCGGGCGACGGTGGAGCTCCAGGAACCTTGAGTGGACCGTCCGCAGAGCAAGCGGAATCGGAATGGCTTCATGCCGTCAAGATGCTTGCTCCTTGGAAACTCAGCCAAAAAGTCCTACTGGTTAAGCCTGATGACAACGCAAACAAATCTGGGGCCAGCTTGCAATCGATTCAGGCCGCTTTGGATGCACTCAGTGTAAAGCCGAAGGCAGATTCTAAGGCCCAGCAACCTTTATTGAATTGGAAAGCGGAATATATCGCATCAGGATCAGCCAGACGTTTGGAAACCCTTTCGAAATGGAATCGGTTTCAGCAGGTGACCCTCGAAGGGAGTGCAACGGAGCGAGATCGCTATTGGAGTAAGCTCGACACGAAGACACCTGATAGCTTTGCCAGCTCGATCAAGCCCTACTTCGAGGCCTTTCGCAGCGAAACGATCGGAGACTGGGAGTGGAAAGCGGCTCCGCTTAATCCTCGCACCCGGTTGATCTACGACGAGCCAAAATGGTTGGGCTACGAAGTTGTGCTAGACGTTCATGAGGATGTGATCGCTTACGGGACCTTGCTCATTCCTCGCGACGAGAAGCCCATCCAGAATCGTCCTTGCGTCGTTTTTCAGCATGGACTTGAGGGGAGACCGAGCGATACGATCGTCGGGGATCATCCCGCTTACCACGATGTGTCCAAGCAATTGGTGGAACAAGGTTACGTGGTGTTTGCTCCACAAAATTTGTATTTGTTTCAAGATCGCTTTCGAACGCTACAACGCAAGAGCAATCCGCTAGGCAAAACTCTGTTCTCAACGATTGTTGCCCAGCACAAGCAAATTGTGCGATGGCTCGGCCAGCGCGAAGAAATTGATCCAAAGAGGATTGCGTTCTATGGCCTTTCCTATGGTGGCAAGAGTGCCATGCGAATCCCAGCCTTGATTCCGGAATATTGCTTGTCCATTTGCTCGGCAGATTTTAATGACTGGGTGTGGAAGAACGCGAGTACAACCAGTCCCTACAGCTATGTTTGGACCAACGAGTACGAGATCTTTGAATTTGGTTTAGGCAATCATTTCAACTACGCGGAGATGGCGGCGTTCATCGCCCCTCGCCCGTTCATGGTCGAACGAGGACACTTTGACGGCGTAGCGCCGGACGAGCGTGTGGGGCTCGAGTTCGCCAAAGTCAATCGCCTCTATTCGGCTCGGCTTGGACTAACCGATCGGTGTCGCATCGAATGGTTTTCAGGCCCGCACACCATCAATGGCAAAGGCACTTTCGATTTCCTCCGCGAGCATCTGAGATAAATGGGCTGGTGTACCGGCTTAAGCCAGCTTATCACCCCGTCACAGATCAAGTCGCAAATGCCTAAACAACATACAATAGCGAAGTTCCAAAAGGTCCATACCATATGCATCGTCTACTTCTGCTATCCGTAGGTGTATTGCTTTTTCCGCTGCGATTGATGGGAAGCGATCGACCGGTGGGTGCGATGCTCGACGAAGCAGTCAGCGTGCGATTCCCATCGACATCCGCTGTGATCGACGTAACCAAAGCACCTTATTTTGCTAAGGGCGACGGCAAGACAGACAATACCGATTCGCTCCAAAAAGCTCTTACGGATGTCATGGGAGCTCACAAGATTCTGTACTTCCCGAATGGCACGTACCTGATTTCCAAGACTCTCTTATGGTCGAAAAAGAACGCCAAAGGCGAAGAGGCTTGGGGAATGAATTGGCTCCAAGGAGAAAACGGGGTGAAGACCGTCATTCGGCTGAAAGATGGCGTCTTCGACAATCCCGCCATGGCATCAAGCATGATGTGGTGCGGTGGGTTCGGGTCCGCAGATTGGTTTCACAACTATGTCCAAGACCTAACTTTCGATGTCGGAGAAAACAACGCTGGCGCTATTGGACTGCAATTCTATTCCAACAACTCAGGCGCCGTGCGCAACTGTCGATTTCTCGCTGGTCCTGGAAGCGGGCTCGTTGGCCTCGATTTTGGTCATCGCGACATGAACGGCCCCCTGCTGGTCAGCAACTGCGAAGTGGTCGGCTTTCAGCGCGGCATTAGCACATCACGCGCTGTCAACGGCCAAACTTTTGAACACATTACGCTCCGTGGGCAGACACAGTTTGGTATCACCAATGAAGGACAAGCGATCAGCATACGCAGCCTGTTCAGCGAAAACTCGGTCCCTGTCATCCAAAGCTATGGCTCATGCTGCATGCTCGACGCAAATTTAAAAGGAACAGGGGCGGCCAGCAGTGTTCCCGCCATCGTCAACTTCAATGGCGGCCGAATGTTTCTGCGCAACGTATCGACAAGTGACTATGGGCGAGCTCTCGGCGATGTCGCTTCACCCGACTCCGCTGCCGCCGTCCGAATCGTAGGGGAAGACAAGCCCGGAAGCCGAGGCCCGAACATCGACGAATACTGCTCGCATGAAGCGACGATGCTTTCCGATTCGAAGCCCGGTTCCTTGCGATTGACGATCAAGGAGCCGCCCGCAACCCATCTCGAGAAGGCTGAAAAATGGGCCAACGTCGATGATTTCGGCGCAGATCCGACGGGACTATCCGACTCCTCGATCGCGATACAGAAAGCCATGGACTCCGGCGCGTCCACCGTTTTTTTCCCTGGCTCGTACGCGCTCTCAAAGACCGTTTTTATACGTGGTAAAGTCCGACGCATGCTTGGAGCAGGTGGATCGATTGACTACTTTAGGAAGGTCCATCCTGACTTTCGAATCGTCGGTATGGAATCGGATTCGTTGACCATCGAACACTTCTCGGCGATTCACGGTGGCATCGAGATTGACTCGTCTCGCACACTCGTCTTTCGCAGCGTCTCGGATTGCGACTTGACGATGCGCGATCGATCAGCTGGCGGTGAATTGTTTTTGGAAGACTTTGTGACTCACGATCTCAAACTCAGAAATCAAAAGGTCTGGGCACGGCAGCTCAACGTCGAGAACGAGGGGACACATATCCTTAACGATCAAAGCGACCTCTGGGTTCTCGGTTATAAGACGGAGCGCGGCGGCACGCTGTTGGAGACACGAGGTAGAGGCAATAGCGAAATCCTAGGCGGCTTTAGCTATACCACTACAGCGGGCAAGCTTGGTCCTATGTTCGTGAACGTCGACTCATCCATGTTCACGTTTTTTGAGGAGGTTTGCTATAACGGCGATCCGTTCGCGACGCTCATTGAAGCGTCTCGATCCAACAACAAAACGGAGAAGGTGCTGAGGGGAAGTGGAACAACGGCACCTTATTACGGGAAGCGTTGATAGGTACTACTGCCCATAGGGCGGCACATCTCTGCATGCGGTGCCAGCCTAATGGCTGTCATCAGCCACCGGTCCACGGGTTTGTTAAACTCTTTCCCAGACTCCGCCTGGGAACGCAATGCATTGGAGGCTCCCGCCTCCTGAGTTCACTACTCGATAGCAACCGGGGCTAACGCCCAACGGCTAATTGGTAGATTTCGGCCTGCTTGGCCTCCTACGCATAATCATTGGCTAGTTGCTGAATGATCTTTTTGATCTCTTTGCGACCAACGGCGGGTTCCAACAGCACTGCTTCGTTACCAAGTTTGAGGACGTTAGGGATGATTTCCATCGGATGATATGCTGGCACCTTCATGATGCAGGAGCCGTCCGCATCGAATTCAAGTTTCTGTTCGGCATGCCAGGGTTCTTCTTGAATCCAACGAGCCGCGTTACGAGACAGTTTGATCGTGTAAGTGACGGGCTTTTCGCCTCCGCTGAAGATGCCGACACTCTTTCCGAGGTGGTGCTCCAAATCGATGTCTTCGTCGGCTTTGAACCATTCGTCGAGCGCGGTCGCTTTGGTGAAGCGGTCTAGTTTCCAGTGCCGAAGTCGTTCATCCGGTTCGGCATCTTCGTTTTTGCCTGATTCGATGGCTACGACGTAGATGCTGCTTTGATAGATCACCAAGCCGTAGGGTTCGAGGCAACGTGTTGACGGTGGCTTGCCGATCGACTCGTATTCGATTTCCAATTTTCGGTGTTCTTGGATCGAACGATTGATGGTTTTTAGGATGCCCTGTTGTTTTTCGTATGTCTTGGCAGGGACACCTAGGACTCGCAGGGTTCTGCGATAACGTTGGTAGTGGTCCCATACACCGGTTGGTAATTGCTCGCGGACTTTGTTCCAGAACCCCTCGATGCCTTGCCAAAATTGCGTTCCTACCAGAGGCAACAGCAGATCGCGCCCCATCGAGAGAGCGATAAGCTCGCTGGCCGTGATCGCGATTTTGTGGAGCCCTTTTTCGACCCGGCTCATCTTCCAGACTTTACCGGTTTGCGTTTCCTCGGTGATGATGGCCATTCCGGCGGCTTGAAGAGCTTCGATGTCTCGGCGAATGCTACGGACGTGGAGCGTGCCGATTCCAAGTTCTTGGACAACGGAATCTCGGAGATCCTCCAGAGTTGCTCCGTACCGTCGTCGTTCAAGGATTTGAATGATTTTATGTTGTCGAATGAGTTGTTCGTTGCGAGCCACTGACCACTCCTTTGATGCAAAATCTCGTACCGGCAAGGATTACCGAATCGTTAGATTCGGTAACGTTCCGATAGTGTATCGCATTTACGTTCAAGCCCAAGTCTGGATCGAATCGATGTCGGAGGTGACAAACCTGTTAGGGTAGAGATTTCCTTGCGATTGACGCATATTCGAGCCGTATAAGTTGGGATATAGTCGGTATGTGAAAGTTGCTCGTTCTCTTCTACTGTTTCCTTGCAAATTGAATTGATCTTACCCCAAGTTAGAAAACTACAATGACAGCTGAAAGTTTGCCACCGGTAGGAAATGCGGCCGGATTCAGGAAGTACTTCAAGAGTGACTTGATTTCAGGTTTGCTTGTTTTTCTTATAGCGTTGCCGTTGTGTTTGGGGATTTCAGGGGCGAGCGGGTTTCCAGCCATCAATGGCGTTTTTACGGCGATAGCGGGAGGGCTGATATGCGTCTTCTTAAGCAATTCCGAGCTGACGATCAAAGGCCCAGCGGCTGGAATGATTGCGATCTGTCTCGGCGCGGTTACTGATTTTGCCGTATCCGCCGGACTTACCAAAGACGACTTAAACAATGGTGACCCCACCATTTACATGCAGTACCTGCCTTTTGTTGCTGCAGTCGGCGTGGTCGCGGGAGTGATTCAAATCATTCTAGGGGCGATTCGAGCCGGTTCTTTGGCTGATCTTTTTCCAACGGCAGTAATACATGGACTGCTTGCTTCGATTGGATTAATCATTATTGGTAAGCAGCTCTATTTGCTGCTGGGGCTCAAACCCAACGGCTCTACTGAAGCCTATGAGGCGTTCCTCGAATTGCCTGTCCATATTCCGCACTTCGCATGGCAGGTTGCGATCATTGGCATAGCAAGTCTCGCCCTCTTGTTTGTCTATCCACATTTGAAGAAACAATTTGCGATATGCAAGATCATTCCTCCACAACTCATTATTCTTGTCGTTGCCATTCCTGCTGCAATGTTCTTGTTTCAAGATTTTGGCAACGCAAAACGCGAATATGTAATTGAACACAATGGTCACGAGGTTGTTCAGACAGTAAAGACGCTGTTAGTTAAGGTTCCCGAGAATGCCGCGGCATTACCAAGTTCACTGATTTATCCTGATTTTTCGAAGGTCAACACCAAGATCTTCTGGTACTGGGTTGTCATGTTTACACTCGTCGGTTCGCTTGAGTCGCTCCTCAGCGCCAAGGCTGTCGACGTCCTTGACCCCTGGAAACGCAAGTCCGATTTGAACCGTGACTTACTCGCTGTTGGTATAGCGAATGCCGCAGTTGCATGCGTTGGTGGATTGCCAATGATTTCTGAGATCGTGCGAAGTTCGGCTAACAAGGACTTTGGTGCAAAAACTCGCTGGGCCAATTTCTATCATGGGTTCTTCCTTCTCCTTAGCATCGTTTTGTTGCCCTTCCTCTTGAACAAAATTCCGCTTGCAGCCCTTGCTGCGATGTTGATTTACGCAGGTTGCCGCCTAGCTCACTACAAAGAGTTTCTGCACATGTATCATGTCGGCAAGGAACAGTTGATCATTTTCATAAGCACTATCATCGGTGTGCTGGCAATTGATCTGCTTTGGGGAGTTGCGATCGGCATCGCAGTCAAAATTTTGTGCGAAATGCTTTTGGGTGTTACGCCAATTCAGTTTTTCCGTCTTCCTGTTTTCATGGACGAGGACGGAAAAAGCCAAAGAATTGTTCTGCATGGTAGCGCGACTTTTACGAATTGGTTGATGCTAAAGAAAAAGATCAATAGCTTTCCTGCGGATAGCGACGTTGTCGTCGATTGCTCGGATGCGAGATTCATCGACCACACGGTCATGAGCCGACTCGACGAGATGCGAAGGGATTTCCAAGCAGCGGGCCGAAACTTTTCCGTCGTGGGGCTAGGGGACCACAAGGCTTTGTCGCATGACGAATTGGCTGCGAGAAGACTGCCGAAGAAAGCGAAGTAGCTGCGAGTTGCATTTCGTTTAACAGTCAACCGTAAGCGTACTCACGATGGGATACAGTACGCCTTCGACTGACTGTTAAACGATGACGCTCGTTCTAAAACGAATAACGTGCTGCGAAGCCGCAATCGAGTTTGCGGCCAGCTGCGTCTATAAGATTGGCTTGATGAATCTCACAGTTTGAAACTGCCTTGGCACCATACTTCTCTGCAAGCTCTGCGTTGATATCTCGAATTGCGATGTGGGACGAGTGGCCACAAAGCAACACGGCCTTGCGTTGGTCAGATAACAGTTCCCAGCAATCGTTTAACAACGGCATGAGATGGCGATGGATCTCCCAACGTGTGCCCTTGGAACCGTGGCCGTACGTCGGTGGATCGAGGATGATCGCCTCGTATTGCGAATTGCGTCGAACTTCGCGTTTTACAAAGGTAGCAGCATCGTCCACAATCCAGCGAATTGATGCTTCGCCTAACTGGGAGTGGATACAGTTTTCTCGAGCCCAGGCAACCGTCGGCTTGGACGCATCCACGTGCGTAACCGCGCAACCCGATTTGGCAAGAGCGAGAGTTGTCGCACCTGTGTAAGCGAAGAGACTGAGCACGCGAGGTCGAGCTTCAGAAGTTGGGGTATTGATGCCTAGCCTCTCCAACAGCCAAGACCAGTGCGACCAATGCTCGGGGAACACGCCAACTTGACCCGCGGGGGTAGGTTTGAGCAACATCCGAACTCCATCGCATTCGCAAAACCATTCTCCGGCAGACGGAAACGCTCGACTTGTTTCTCTTTTATGAGTATGCCAATGGTCTTCAGTCTTGAGTCCATACGAAAGGTCGACTTGATCCCATAGGCTTGGAGACTTCTTTGCGTTGCTCGCGCCGGGGCAAGGGCGGTCCACGATCAACTTGCCGAACTGCTCCAGCTTTCGCCCCATACCGAAGTC
>CANHVO010000067.1 GCA_947463915.1 Planctomycetaceae bacterium | reverse complement strand
CTTAAGTCGAAATACTTGAGGTCAATATCGAGGTAGGGATGAATCAATTTCTCTTTGATTTTCGACCAGATGATTCGAGTCATTTCGTCGCCGTCCATTTCGACGACGGGATTCTTGACTTTGATTTTTGCCATACGAAATTGCCTTCAAGTGCTGTTTTTGGTGGGAAACTGGAACCTAAACCGCCAGGCCGAAATGCAAACCGCATTCGGCCACCTAGTCGATCCAATATCTAAGGAGGGTGGAATTATGCCTGAATCTTGTGCAATCCGCCAGAGATGGTGATGGAACTTCAGTCGCGGAGGTTAGAAAAAACCTTGCATTTCCCCACTCAGTAAGGAATCATCGGGAACGAGGCTCCCGCCGAGCTTGGAACGCCCCCATCTTTGCCCACATCTTTGAACATCACATTCCATTTCCCTGGGTTTTTCGTACTCGTACTCCGCCCGAAGGGCAGTACTCGTACTCGATCGGATGGACAATCGAGTACGAGTACGAGTACGAGTACCATTTCATTGAGTAGGAGTACGAAATCTGACCAGAAATGTGGGTAATGATGAGGGGCGATAGCCCCGGATTACAAAATCGCTCGACATTCGTCGAGAACCGCGACACTTTGTTTCTTGGCCTCGATAGCGGCGACACTTGGTAGCCGTGGGGCTCGCCCCACGGTCTCTAGGCACGATGAATACAAGAGCCGTGAAACGCAACGCTGTTTCGCATTTTGCTCAATGCAAATTGGGCTTTCCTGTAGCGAAAGTTGTCAAGACTTTCGGCTGCATTGCATAAACCACCGAAACTCTTGACGAGTTTCGCTACAAAATGCTTCACAGCGAGCCCCGCAGCTACGAACGGCCGCCGTTACACGGGTAAACACATTTCCCCAACAGTGTGAGATAGCCTCCAAGCTCGCCGGGGACCAGCCGGTTCCTCGAAGACTTCAAGAGCGGTTTCGCGAATGCGAGACTTCGGTTACCATCGAAAGTGCTGTCGTGCTATCTGTTGCTCCGAACCACCCGCTTACTGGATTGATTTGGATTTATGAGCGAACTGCACCATGAATGCGGTGTTGCTGCGATCTACCACCTTGCAAATGGCGAAGAAAGCCTACTTTGTCCCGAAGGTGGTCGCGAGGCAATCTCCTATCTTTTACCTCGGATGCTTCAAGATATTCAGAATCGCGGGCAACTCGCCGCGGGGATGACTACCTACAATCCGAACCGCTCCCTTCTGCTAGATACGATCAAGGACATCGGAACGGTCAGCGAAGTCTTTCGGCTTTCCCACCGGGGCAAGCACGAAGCCATCATGGAGCATTACGCTGGCCGTGCGGCCATCGGGCACGTTCGTTACGCAACCTGCGGCCAAGACGACCGAAGCTACGCACAACCCTTCGAGCGACAGCACATCCATAAACACAAATGGTTTAGCTTTTGTTTCAATGGCCAACTCGCAAACTATCAGGAGTTGAAGGACAAGCTGACCCTCGAGGGCGAGCATCACTTGGCCCGCGATACCGACACGGAAATCATCATGCACGAAATCGGGCGTGAGTTAAGTGTCGGGCCGGCAAGTCGAAGCATGATCGACGTCTTTGCGGCCGCTGCGAAGAACTTCGACGGAGCCTATTCCCTGGCCTTACTAAATGCAAGCGGCGAACTCTTGCTCGCTCGCGATCCTCTCGGCATGAAACCTTTGTGTTACGCCGTCGACGGTTCGTTGTTTGCCGCGGCAAGCGAGAGCGTTGCGCTGTTGAATCTGGGCTTTGATCGAGAGGCTATCAAATCTGTCCCTCCCGGAAGCGCCGTCTTGGTGACACCGAACGGGATTCGGATCGAGCAATTTGCCGCCCCAAAGCAACCTGCTCACTGTTTCTTTGAATGGATCTACTTTGCCAATGTTGCAAGCACGCTAGATGATCGTAGCGTCTACCTATCTCGCACTCGCCTCGGCGAAGAGCTCGCGAGAATTGAGATGGCGCGAAATCAGTTTCCGCTCGACGACGATACCATCGTTGTCCCGGTTCCTGATACAAGCAAAGCGGCAGCCGACTCCATGGCCTATCACTTGCGAGTTCCTAGCCGTGAAGGGCTAATCCGAAACAGATACAGCGGCCGAACCTTTATCGAAGGCGGTCGTGCGAGAAAAGCCAAGGCATCGCTCAAATACACACCGCTTCGCGAAGTCCTCGAAGGGAAACGGGTCATTTTGGTCGAGGATTCGATCGTTCGTTCGACGACGATGAAAGTGTTGTTAAACCGAATTCGAGACATGGGTGGTGCCAAAGAAATCCACGTCCGGGTTGCTTGCCCACCGATTGTAGCGCCATGCTTTTACGGCATAGACATGTCGACCATCGGCGAACTGTTCGCACCTAAGTTTCTGGAAAACGGTGTCTTGACCGAAGAGGGGCAAGATCGCATGGCTAAGCAACTAGGTTGCGACTCGTTGCGTTATCTGCCAATCGCATCGATTGCTCGAGCCATTGATTTGCCAACGTCAAGTCTGTGCCAAGCGTGCATCACAGGCGATTACCCGACTCCTTGGGGGCAAAAACTGTACAGCATTGCCAAGCAAAATCATCTTGCGGGTGTGAGTGCAGAACGCACGTATGAGCTTGGCCCGGTGGGATAAGGTCTCGCAATTCCTATCCGATGTGTTGCTGATAGGATGTGTTGCTGATAGATAGTTGGTCTTGCCGCACGCTTCCGTCGCGGAGCGAAGGGCGACATTGTCGCTCGTCGCTCCGCGACGATTGCGATGATCTACAAACGAAAAAACCCTCGGATTTCCCCGAGGGTTTTTGCATTTCGATGATTCGAATGGACAGACCGGTTAAGGTCTAGGGCTGACGGCCAACGCCCAGTGCTTCTTCTTCTTCCTCAGGAATAATGATTCGCGGTGTGACAGTCATCATCAGCGTATTGGTTTCTCGCCCGATCGCATTGTTCTTGAACAACCGATTGAGGTAAGGAATCTTGCTGAGGATTGGAGTACCTCGCTCGGTTCGTCCTTCTCGAAGGCGTTTGATACCGCCGAGGAGGATCGTTCCACCATCTGGTACGCTGACTGTGGTGTTAACCGATGTCGTACCAAGTGTTGGTTGCTGAACGGTTGTACCCTCGATGATATCCTGGTTGCTGCTGGTAGGGTTCTGATTGCTGTTCGGGTTGAGGATGCTCGTTCCCGATTGCGTCGAACGTCTACCTTGGAAAGTAAACTGGCGATCCGCAGACTCAATTCGAGTGAATTGTGGCACCAGAGTCATTCGAACGAATCGCTTGTCTTGGGAAACAATCGACTGGACGTTCATTTGAGTCCCTTCGTTTAGCACCACGATGATCGGTCGTTGAGCGACGGCAAAGTCACCTACAACCGGTTCGAAGGAGATAACGAATGGTCGCTGTGCTTGGTCAATAATCGTTGCACTTTGTCCGTCGAACATCGTCACCTTCGGGGCATTGAGCACGTTGGTACGGCTGTTTCCCTGAACGGCTTGGAGGAAGAAGAACAATTCCAAGTCGCTTAGGATGGCCAAGCCAACTTGAGTACCAGCATCACCCGCATCCGGAGCACCGAAGGCTGGTGTTACACCGAAGTTGTTTCGAATTTGGAAATCCAAGTCGGTGGTGAAAGCTGGTGCAGCTGCACCGGCAACACCGCTGGAAAGTCCAACCGCAACGCTTTTCGAACCATTTGTCCTTGGTGGATTCGAAGTTCGGTTCAGCTTGTCACGAATGTTGAAGTCGAAGTCGAGTCCAATGCGTTCGAAGAAGGTGTCCGAGAGCTGGATGAATCGAACTTCAATCGTTACCTGCAAGTTTTGGAGTGCACGCAACGACTTGAGTAGATTCGCAATCGCTTCGTGTGTTTCCTGCGGTGCAGTTACGACCAGACTCAAGTTCTGACGAAACTCTCGCATCGAAGCAGTTCCACCGGCATCAATCCATCCATCTGGCGTAATCGTATTTTGGATGAGCAGTTTCAATTCGTCATAATTGGCTGCTGACGCACCACCAAAACCGGACGAGTAGGGAGCGTTGCCCGTCGTCGCATTGCTCATTGCGCCCGGTGACATGCTCGATAAAGCATTCATCGAATTCATCTGAGCGAGAACCGAAGAATTCGGATCCATGCTTGCGATGCGATTGGCTGCTACGACTGCCGCATTGGGCTCGGCAACGGCTGCCGAAGCCATGTGCGTTTGAGCCTGGTAGGCAGCTTGGAGAGCTCCAGCCATGCCACTGTTGTAGTCCGATACAAAGTTAGGAATTGGGATGACCAAGTCCTTGACGTTGTATGTCTCAGAATACATTTCCTTCTTGATGAAGCGGTTGCTTTCGATCGAAAGCACTTCGTTCTTGACGGAGTACGTCAAATTCAGCCTTTCCAAGATCAAGTTCAGGGCACTCTTGATCGAAATCGAGCTTCCCTTGAGATCGAGCGAAATCGGTTGATCTACGGTGATCCCTTCTTCGGCGATGGAGCGGTCGTCGATGACGATTGGAATCCCAGTCATCTCGGAGATCGTGCTCATCACGTCAGACAGAGGACGGCGATCGAAGCTTGCAGAGAACTGCTCGCCCAACTTCTCGCGGATTTTTCGTTCCGCGGGCAGCATGCGAAGGTCTGTTTTCTTCCCCAATCGCTTCTCGGAAATGCTAAGCCAGCTTTTTGCTGTCGGCCATTCGAGAGGATTCTCACCATCGTAAGGCGTGGAAGCCCTTTCGATGCTATTGAAATGGTCGACAAACTTTTCTTCTTTAAGCAGCTTGATGACGTCTTGTTCTTCGACGCGAGCTTGAATCTTCGCTTTGTTGTAAAGAACGTTAGCGATCTCGCTGTTTGGCTTCAGTTCTCGTACTTTCTTCGAAACCTCTACGGCTTCTTGGAAACGCCCCGAGGTGATCAAGAAGTTGTATTCATCGACCAGTGTCTGAACTTGTTTGTCCGTCTTCGTCAACGTCTCGTTTTC
The DNA here is from genome assembly GCA_947463915.1 of Planctomycetaceae bacterium. Classification (GTDB taxonomy): domain Bacteria; phylum Planctomycetota; class Planctomycetia; order Pirellulales; family Pirellulaceae; genus JBKCUI01. The sequence continues at coordinate 18,824 of CANHVO010000067.1, read as the reverse complement.
CAAACGAATTTGGGATTCGATTTGCGAGTTACGCTGATCCAGTTCAATCATGGACTTGTTTTGGTCTGCCCATTCTTGCATATGGCTGCTAACGCGGTCGACCATCGCAAGAAGATTCTTGCGTTGAGCGCCGTCGATTTCCGCTTGCGAAACGCGTTGTCGCAGGACGCGGAGCTTATCGAGAGCTTCCATAGGCTTGTTTGAAGAAGCCATCTTTTCCGCATCGGCGATTTCACCCGAAACTTCAGCATACCATCGTTGACGCTTGACTTGATCTTCGCGACGTTCTGGATTCGCCGCTTCGATGCTCTCTGGAGCACCGCTAAACTGCAGTTGGGACAATTTGTCTTTGAGTTGCGTTCGCACGCCAGGATCCATTTGGTCTCGTTTTTGCCAGGCCGATTTGAAGTGGTTCAAGGCCGCTTCTTTTCGTCCAGCAGAAAGAGCCGCGATACCCTTTTCGTAGAGCTCTTCGCCGGTACCATCGACATCGTACTGGGAGAGAACGCCACTTGCCGGAGCAACGGTCGTACGATCCATTTGAGGTTGATATACGCCAGGCTGAACATTGTTCGCGTTGCCGAACGGTGATTGGCCGCTAGCGTTTTGAACATTCGACATCGGTTGTGTCGCGGCAGCTGTGGTCACTTCCGAGGAACCTCGAAGTCGTTCTGCTCGATCGACGTCCAAAGCAACTTCCCATGGCTTAATTTGGCCAGGAGCAAACTCGCTTTCCTGAACTCTTAGCGATTTCGCTTTGTCGATCAGCTGGCGAGCGTTCGCAGTGTCACCTCGCACCAGAGCCATTTTCGCTTCGGCAGCAAGCCCTGCGGCTTGGTCACGAAGCGGATTGACGGGTCCCGTTTGCGATGTTCCTGGCTGTTGCATCGCTGGTGGTAAACCAGCCATTTGGCCATTAGCCGTTGGCAACATCGGTGTATTGTTGTTTCGCAATGCGTTTGCCGCCCGGCTTGTGAGGCCCGGAGCTGTTTGTGCGACGCGCATGGCTTGATCGAGTGCTTGCGGGCTCACGCCGCGATCAACAAATTGTTGTCGCGTTTGCTGTAGCTCAGAAGCCATCTCGGGTAACTGTTGAGCGGCCAAGCTCGCTTGCGCAAACGCCTGAGCTGCTGCTTCGTTCTTGCCTTCGCTCAACGCTGCTCGCGCTTTGATCAGTAACGATCTAGCACTTGCACCAGCATCCGCCGCCGTTGGTCCACTTGATGGTGCAGTTCCATAATTCTGCGCCGGTGGTAACAAAGGAGGAAGAGCAGTATTCGTTGGGCTTTGAGCGACCGCAGTCATTGCAGAGCATGCGATCGATGTTGCGATACCAGTCATCGCGGTTACTCCATAAGGCATGGAGACCGGTGCAGACACCGCTGACATTGCTGTCAAAAAACGTAATGTTCGTAGGGGGTTGAATTGTTTCAACGCGACACTCCTTTATCGCTCAGAGTCCAAAAAAATCGCTCGTCGTCTATCATCAATTTCAGCCTGTTCCGATCCTTGAAGCCAACATCCTTGTTGTCGTCAAATCTTGCCCAAGCATCAAAAAATTTCTATTCGCGTTTACCGGAATAGTCAGTATTTCGGCATTAGGTCAATCCCATCTCTTCTCATTAGGGGATAAATTCCGGAAAAGTAAGCTGGGCAATTTCATGTCAAATTTATGCAAAGTCTCCAAGCCGCGCAGACTCTGGCTCCGACTCATTTTTTCATGTTGCTACGCCCCATTTCTGGCAATGCAGGCGCGGCGGGTAGACTGACAAGGATGGGTAGGCTGCAAATTGTTTTTGCGTGCGATGTCCTTGCTGATTTCACTTTCCCGGCGGGCGACCGGATTAGCCCTGGTTTTAGGCGACCTCCCCCTTCGAGCGAACGCTGTGAAGCATTTTGTAGCGAAACTCGTCAAGAGTTTCGGTGGTTTATGCAATGCAGCCGAAAGTCTTGACGACTTTCGCTACAGAAAAGTCTACTTTCAGAAGTGGAAAATGCTTCACAGCTTTGCCTGGGAGAGGCGAGCGAAGCGAGGGGAGGGTGAAGTGCCGAAAGCAATTGCACGAGTCAGTTCACCCTCCCCGATCCAAAAGGCCCGACCCTCCCGGACGGAGGGTGACTTGGCCGTATCCATCGAGTTGTGATCCAATGGGGCAACTCAAACCAATCAACGGCACAAATCGTCTTTGGGGATATCACCGCACTGAAGTCCGCAGAGCTTTAGGAAGTTGGCCAACACTTGGTAGCCTGAAAGAGTCAAAATGGACTCTGGATGAAACTGGACTCCGAAGACTGGGTAATCCACATGCTTTACGGCCATGATCGTGCCGTCGTCTGAGGAGGCAATAACATTCATCGAATCGGGCAACGCGCTGGCTTCGATGACCAGGGAATGATATCTTCCGACTTGAAATCGATTCGGAATCCCTTCGAAAATTGGTGATCCATCGTGTTGGATCATGCAGGACTTTCCGTGCATCGGAGCGATGGCTCGGACGATTCTGCCGCCGAACGCCTGTCCAATCGCTTGATGGCCAAGACATACACCAAGAATCGGGGTATGCTCCGACATGCGACGAACCACCTCCATGGAACAGCCAGCTTCATCGGGAGACTTTGGCCCAGGCGAGATGACAATCGCGTCCAAATCCAATCTCCCTATCGCCTCAACTGTAATGGCATCGCTTCGAACCACTAGCGTTTTCTGGCCTAAGCGTTGCAAGTAGCGATCGAGGTTGTAGACGAAGCTGTCGTAGTTATCGAGGATCAGGATCATTCTTTTGAAAGAGCCCTTTCGCCGGCGTCTAGCACACGAATGATTCGATCAACATCGTAGACGCAACCGCCCCAAGTTCCTCCGCTTACTTTTTGGAGGGCAGCCCATAATCTGGAATCGCTAGGCATCCGTTCATCCTCCTGCAAATCAGGGTGCGGCGAACGAGCGGCCAATACAATCGCACCTATTTCGGGGGAAAACTCTTTGCCATCGCAACCCACGAGGTTGACCGAGGATTCCAGTGTGTCTCGATTGATTTCGATCTGAATCAAGTCGTCGTCTTTGACTTTGCCGATTGGGCCTCCAGCTAGCGCTTCTGGGCCAACGTGGCCGATACAGGCCCCCGTGCTCACGCCTGAAAATCGGGCGTCGGTCACAACCGCCACGTGCTTTCCGTAATCGAGGAACTTCAGCGCACTGGTCAGCTGATAGGTCTCCTCCATTCCTGTCCCCATTGGCCCGCGTCCAATCAATACGACCACATCACCGGCTTTGAGGGGGCGTGGATGCTGGCCTTTGGCTGCAGCGACAGCCTCTTTTTCTGTTGTAAAGACGCGAGCCGGACCGGTCTTGCGATAAACACCATCGGCGTCGATCACGCTTGGGTCGATCGCAGTCGATTTGATGACGGAGCCGTCGGGACAAATGTTTCCTCGTGGAAAGCAAACAGTACTGGTTAGCCCCATTTGCTTGGCTTTTGCTGGTGGAATGATGACCGAATCGGCATCGACCCCATCTCGTTCTCGCAGCATTTCCCGCATCGCTCTGCGTCGTTCCGAGCCGGCCCACTGATCTAAAATCTCGTGCCAGGTCAGTCCCGTCACAGTCTTGGCATCGCATCGAGCGATACCGAGTTCACGCAAGTGCCACATGATTTCGGGGACACCGCCAGCCAAGAACAATCGGACAGTTGGATGGAACATCGGGCCGTTTGGTAGCACATCCACAAATCGCGTTACACGTCGGTTGACTTCTTTCCAAACATCGAGCCCGGGCCTCGGTAATCCAGCAGCAAATGCGACCGCAGGTACGTGAAGCAGCAAGTTCGTAGAACCACCGCAGGCAGCATGAACCGCGATCGCGTTGTAAAAGGAATCCTCCGTTAAGACGTCGCTCAGCTTTGCTTTTCGTTCATATTGGTCCCAAAGAACGGCCGCGGACTGCCTTGCCATTTCTATCCAAATGGGCTGACCACTGGGAGCAAGTGCAGCGTGTGGCACTGTCATTCCCAAGGCCTCGGCGATGATTTGGCTGGTTGCAGCGGTTCCTAAAAACTGGCAGCCCCCGCCAGGGGAGCCGCAAGCTCGACAGCCAGCTTCGGCCGCTTCTTCGAGCGAGATCATGCCGTTGGTGTACCGCGCTCCAATCGTCTGAACTTTGCCCAAGTCCTCAGCATCTTTGGCTGGAAGCGTCACTCCGCCGGGAACAACCACACTCGGCAGATTGGAGCACCCCGCAAGTGCTAGCATCATGGCGGGTAAACCTTTGTCGCAAGTCGCAATTCCGAGAACTCCCCGTCGTGTCGGGAGCGAGCGAATGAGCCGTCGGAACACGATCGCGGCGTCGTTTCGATAAGGCAGAGAATCAAACATACCGACAGTTCCTTGACTCCGGCCATCGCAAGGGTCACTCACAAAGCCAGCAAAAGGAACTCCACCTTTGTCGCTCAACCATTTGGCGGCAGCCTGCATCATCAAGCCGACCTCCCAGTGCCCCGTGTGGTATCCCAACGCAATCGGGCGACCGTCTTCGCCTCGAATTCCTCCTTGCGTGCTCAGCAGCAAGAACTGGGGACCCATCATTTTCTGAATATCCCAGCCCATTCCCGCATTTTGGGTCCATCCAAAGAGATCGCCACTGGACCAAGTTCGCAGCATTTCATCGGTCAGCGGCAAAGCTCCTTTGGGGCCTTCACCTTGGGTTGCGGTCTTCAATGACGATTCGGAAGAGCCGAACCAGTTTTTCAAAGTAAATGCATGCGACATGAGGATGGACACGTGTTTCATAGGGAAATGCAAAAAAGCAAAGGCGACTTGAATCAAGTCGCCTTTGCTGTGTACTTTTGAAAATTGTACTTCTTTGCAGTGTCCGTCGGCAGTCCCGATCCAACTTATCGGTTGAGAGCGATACCGAAGGTGAAGGCTGGCATAATCAGGTTCTGATTATTCGAGTCACGGTTTCCACCACCCAGAATGTTGTTTTCTGTGGCTGTTTGGCCACGCCAGATTCCTCGAGCAAAGTACATCATGGCAAAGCCGCCGCGAAGGTCTAAATATTTCGTTGCTTTGTAAGAGCCTTCCACTCGAAGATCGAAGCCAATTGTTGACTTTTCGCCTTTGCGACCACTGTAAAAGCTATTGACCACATTTCCTTCGGTCAAAGATGTCACGCCGACCGCTGGTGCGACAGCGTAGGACGTTTCCGTCGTAGTGCGAGATGTCGATTGGTTTTGATAGACGTGGCCGCCAAAGAATTTCATATCGTTTGAGAGTGTCCATCGATTAATGAATTTTGTATATCGGAAGCCAGCTTGCCCAAGAATCATATGATTGTCTGTATCCACCCGATCTCGCAGGATGTGTTCAAAAGTTCCCGTCCGGGCAGGGGGGACAGCGGTGTTATTGATTGGCCCTGTCGAATAAGCATCGTTGGCTGCACCGTCTCCGAAGAATGCGTATCGAAGTCCGACCATCGGTTCCAAAATCCCGCCGTATCGATACGGTTCCATTCGCCACACTTTGTTGGCTTCGAATGTCGCAAACGAGCCAACGTTGACACTATCCTGAATTAGGAACGCTCTTCGATTTCCGATGTCGTTTTGAAAATCTGGTTGGAGCCCCGTATTGTTTGCGGGCAAGATAAACTGGTTGAGTCGGATCTGCTCGTATTGGTTATAAACATTGGGACCACTGACGTTTATCGCTGAAAACATCCAGCCCGATTCCTTGCTGTTCATCCAGCCGAAATCGAATCGATTCCCCCAAGTGAAGTCGATCTTGTTGCTTGCAGCCTCGGTGTCGGATCGGTTTAATCCGATTTGCATCCGATCGTAAGCAACGTAAAAGCCATTATTGGCACGCTGGCGTGCGGTCAAATCCTGCAAGTCCTGCATTTGGACTGGTGCAAAGAATTGCCAATCTGGGTCAAAGGCCATTGGCTCCGAAAAGGGATGGTACCCCTCTTGTGACACGCCAACTTGACCTGCGACGGCCATCGCCGCCAACACAAACATTCGTATAGTTCTTTGCAACACGGACATAATAATCTCTTCCACCGTTCCACTAAGGCTTTTCACGATCGGATCGGAGTATCCAGTCGATCGTATGAAATCGGGTTGTGCAGCTAGTATCGGTACTGACGGTGCTTGAAATTGAATCGGTTTAGGTAAAGCGTAACGAAAAATCCGATCCTTTCGCTCTTTTCTTTAGCTAGCCAAATGAGCGAGTAGTCATTTCCGTGTGTTTTTCAGATGAATTAGCCATTGGGCGTTAGCCCCGGTTCTCGACGAATGTCGAGGCGGCGCCTGGAAGGTGGAGCGTTCCAACACAGAGCCCAGCGCTGTGAAGTATTTTTCATTGCTAAAAACAACCTATTGCGTAGCGAAAGTCGTCAAGACTTTCGGCTGGTGCGCCCAATCGACCGAAACTCTTGACGAGTTTCGCTACATAATGCTTCACAGCGTCCGGCAGCGCCTTGGAACGAGAGATTACGAGCACGAGCACCAGTTCTTTGAGCACGAGCAGGATGGAATACATCCGGCCGGCCGCTACGCTCAATTCGATTTCACCAAGGAAAACATTGATCGTTTTCGACATGATCCGCGGGCTGGCCCAAAACGGCGAATGCGATAAACTGTGCGCAGCTGAAATTTCCAGCAGAGCCTGTGCCAAAGAACACCTTCTACTATTTTCCAATTCAAAGCTGAACTATGGGCCCCGTAAAAACCGCCATTTCACCAACGCGAGCCGAAGATTACCCGGAGTGGTACCAACAAGTCATCAAGGGAGCCGACTTGGCTGAGAACTCAGCCGTACGTGGTTGTATGGTTATTAAGCCATGGGGCTATGCGATTTGGGAAAACATGCAACGCGTTCTGGATCAGATGTTCAAGGACACTGGTCACCAAAACGCCTATTTCCCGCTTTTCATTCCAATGAGCTTCCTCGAAAAGGAAGCCCAACACGTTGAGGGCTTTGCAAAGGAATGCGCGGTGGTCACTCACCACCGACTCGAACCAGATGGCAAGGGTGGACTTCGACCAGCTGGTCAACTCGAAGAACCTCTCATTGTTCGCCCCACCAGCGAAACCATCATTGGCGCGACCTACGCGAAATGGGTTCAGTCTTACCGCGACCTGCCTATCTTGATCAATCAATGGGCTAACGTCGTCCGATGGGAAATGCGAACTCGCTTGTTTCTGCGGACCACGGAGTTCTTATGGCAGGAGGGGCACACGGTTCATGCTACCGCCGAAGAAGCGATGGAAGAGACCAGCAAAATGCTTGAGGTCTATGCCGACTTTGTAGAAAACTACATGGCCGTGCCGGTCATCAAAGGTGAGAAGACCGCCGGCGAGCGATTCCCTGGGGCGGTCACGACTCTCTCGATCGAGGCCATGATGCAGGACCGCAAAGCCTTGCAAGCGGGCACTTCGCACTTCCTTGGGCAGAATTTCTCGAAAGCACAAGAAATCAAATTCCAAGATAAGAACGGGGAAATCGCATACGCTTGGACCACGTCTTGGGGCGTTTCGACTCGCCTCGTCGGCGCGCTGATCATGACTCACTCAGATGATGATGGCCTCGTGCTTCCGCCTCGACTAGCTCCATCGCAAGTTGTCATCATACCTATCTATCGAGATGATTCGCAAAAGGCCGAAGTCCTTGAGTATTGCAAGTCGCTCAAAAAAGAGTTGGCTTCGCAAATGTACTCCGATCAAAAAGTCCGAGTGGACATCGATGATCGCGACATGCGCGGCGGAGACAAAAAATGGTACCACATCAAACGTGGAGTCCCTGTTCGCGTCGAAGTGGGACCGAAAGACATTGCCAATGGAGCTGCTTTCGTCGGTCGACGGGATACCAACCAAAGTCAATCCACACCTCGAGCAGACTTGGTCAGCGGAATCGCAAAACTGTTGCAAGAGATTCAAGACAATCTCTTCGAGCGCGCCAAGGCAATGCAAATTGCGAACACCGTCGAACTTAAGTCCGAGGCTGAATTCCGAAGTTTCTTTCAGCCGGATGATGAACAGGGACGATCGACCGGTGGAGGATTTGCAAAGTGCTGGTTTGAGAGTGAAGAAGCGGTTCAGCCACTCCTGGATGAACTCAAGGTGACGATCCGTTGCATACCACTTGGCCCGCCCCCCGGCGAAGGAACCTGTTTCTTAACTGGAAAACCAACCACAACTCAAGCGATTTTTGCAAAGTCCTATTGATTGAGAACCGGATTGGGGCATGACAGAAACACAGACAGAGACAAAACATAGCAATCAATTCTCGCTGTTGTCTCTGATGTGGATCACGACTGCGATGGCCTTGCTATTTAGTTATGCGCGGTGGGTCGGTGGTGATGCGTTGCAACAAGCCATGGTATTTACTGTTTTTGGGACCTTCATCGGTTTGACCATCGGCTGGTTGATTGGCGACATTAAGAATTGTTTGTTTTGGTCGCTTTTGCTTACGTTGCTCTCGTACTTGGCTGTCGCAGGTGGTCGGTTGCCAAACGCCGCGGTCTTATACGGATGGGGAATAGTTGGTTCCTTTTGCGGTGCGATGAGTGTACTGACAGTCCCCAAGAATCAAATTCTGGCTGCGTTATTGATGGGAGTTGTCGGTTGTCTTGCAATGATTGGTACCATTGCTTGTTTCCCTTTGACTTTGCCTCTCGAACCGATACTGTTATTTGATATTGGCACAGCAGCGATTGTTGGAGCGTTACTCAGGCCGTTTTTGAGCTTTCTCCAGTGGTTTGAGCGCCGAAGCGGTCAACCGAGAGTGATTCTGGCTTCTTGGTTAACCATAAGTGTCCTGATCGGAAATTTTTTGGTTCCCATCTTGGCTGGCGTGAGAAGATGATAACTCCATTAGTCACAAGCCGTCCAAGGCGTTGGTTTGTCTACAGTTTAATCGGTCTCTTTCTTTTTTTATCTTTGTCTATCACGCTTGCTGCGATTCTTTTGCTTCGTCGCGGCAGGCTTCCACGGACGGGATTGATAACAGGTAGCTCGATGGAGCCTGTTTTGCGGGGACCCCGTTTTTCATGGACTTGTCCGGACTGTTCTGGACCGCAGGAGTTCGCGCTCGACACGTGCAAAAGTCATCAGCCATTTCGATGTCGTTGGTGTGGCACTCTTGACCTCAAATCTGCGGTCGACTTTGAGTCTGTTGAAAACATGCAGGAACAGATCAATCCCGGTGACCAAGTTCGCTATGCAACCCTTCGCAGCATGCGCTCCATACGAGCCATGGAGATGGCAATCGGTAGCGCGCAACCCTCCGGCTTAATCCGTGGCGACATTGTGGTTTTCCAAGAATCAGAAGGAGCTAAACGCGAAGTAAAACGAGTTGTTGGATTTCCTGCGGAGCAGATCGAAATTGAGAGTGGTGACATATTCGTCGACGGCGAGCGTTGGTGCAAAACGCTCCCGCAATCTCTGAGGCAATCGATCCTGCTCAACGTTTGGGAGGGTTCAGAGCTCACACAAAACAACAGACCTCAAAACAGCCTTAAGGCCAGTTGGGTTTTCGCGGATGGGGCCTTCGAAGGAGTGCTCAGTCCTCGTAACATCGATCCCAAAGAGAATGCAAGCGACTTGCAAACCGTCGAACGCAAATTGCAGCTTGTATTGCCGACTTCCTACTTAGACAATCAACTCCTTCTCAATGCTCACGACTCGCATGCCATCGTACCGATCCAGGATTTTGGATTTGCGTTTCAGTTGATGAGCCCAGACGCGAACTGGGAGATCCGCTGTCAAATGCACTCGCCCGTTTGCGAACCGGAAATCGCTATTGAATGGAACGGCAGTGAGTTCAAGCTGAAGCACGCCGGAGAGACCGTCTCTTCTCAATCAAGACAACAAACCGACAAGCCGATTTGGCTTGCGATTGCGATGGTGGATGGCCAGCTAGTTGCAGGTAGCCCGGACGAAGAGTGGTTCCGAGTGAAGCTGCCGACCAAGGTTAAGGACATGACCATTGAAAATCTGAAAATCCAGTATCCCATCGAGATTTCCCCGATTTCAGGAAACCTCAAGCTCGATCAGCTGCTCGTTTTTCGAGATATCCACTATCGAGGCCAAGCGGATTCTGAGTCTCAAGTTTGGGAGCCCGGCGATCAGTTAGTCGTACTAGGAGACAACGTATCTTGCTCAAGCGACTCGAGGGATCGATGGCCGGATGGCTTATCGCCTAAAGCCGCCAAAGGCGTTGTGCTTCAAGTGGAAAGCCCAATGGAAGTACTATTGCGTCAACGCAGATAGTCTAAAGCGAGCGGCGGAATGAATGATACCGTAGCTGGATTCGCTAGAATTCAGAACACACTGAATTCTGGCGAATCCAGCTACGATTTCGTGGCACATTCTGTCCAGCCGCTCGCCTAAGCGAGTCTGCTGTGTTTTCGTATCCATGAGCCGATGGGCGCTAGCCCCGGTTCTCAACAAACGTCGAGCAATTGGAAAACCGGGGCTAGCGCCCAACGGCTATTGGTTTGTTTCGGCCATCCCAATCCGCTATTTCTTTGTGGCTTTTCGTATGGATTCACTATAGGATAAAAAAAGAATTCGAGAGCCATCGGTTTTCGTCGTTTGAAGCTGCGTCTTACGTTTTGCTGCTTTTCCACTTCAAGGAATCCCCCCATGTTCTTCGTTAGTGCAAACAATCCGTTCTTCGAGAAAGCATCTTGCTTTTGGCTTTTCTTGATATCAATTCCGTTTGTCATTTCGACGACTTGTATGGCGGACGATAAGGCAGAGCTTGCGGCTGCGAACGAGTTGATTGCATTGGTCGAGAGCGACGAAGCGGGGCAGGCGGAAAGAGCTGCAGAACTTTATAAGTTGATTGCAGATGAATCCAAACTCAAGTCAGCTGCGGCCTATGCACTCTCACTTGTCTTGATTCGCGAACGTCAATTCTCTGACGCATGGAAAGCTCTAGCCACTCCCCCAAATGATTCGGCTTCAGAAACCATCCTATTGGGCAAGGAAAGACTGCGGCTCTGGCTTCTTCTCGAGGCAGGCGCATCGGACAAGGCGGAGACACAGTTCAAAAAATTGTTCACTTTGACGCTGGGTCAAGAGACCGCAAACGGGGAGCAGACTGTCAATTGCGACTTCATCGGCGGCGTTGTGGGCATGCTCAAGACAGATGCCTCTTCCGCTTGCATCTCAGAAGCAACTCTGGACAAAGCGACCGAGCGCATACTTTCGAAAGTGGAATCGAAAATTGCCAAGTCAAAGATGGAAGAAAAGCTCGCGGAAACGAAAGAATGGGGGGACGAGCTTTCCGCTCTGGTTAGCAAATTTGAAAAGATCGGAGCCGAAGAAGCAGCCGAGCAAAACAAATCCACTCAGTCTGAGTTGGAATCGGCCAAGCAAGAGCAATTGAAGCTCCGCGATGATCTAAAAGCGACTGGGGGAGACAAGCGTCAACTGGAAGAACAGCGTCGAAAAGAGATTAAAGATCGAAAGGGCGTTCAAGAAATTCTCCAAAAGGAAAAACAGAATAAGCCGCAACAACCTGTTGCACCAGGCCCGCAACCGCGTCAGCCAGAGAAACCGGATGGAAGCTACCAAACGGACCCCAAAACACAAGAACGGAAATTTGTGCCGCCAACGGAACTTGAAATGAAGAAGTTCCAAAAGCAATTGGAGGTCTACAACGCTTGGCCAGTTCGAGCAGCTAATTATCAACGGGAAAGTGCCGACTACCAAAACAAGGTCAATCAGTGGCAGCAGCGACTCGCTGAGATTCAGGCGCAAATAAAGGCGGCGGATGCTGCCATTGCATCAATCGAGAAGGCCTTGAAAGACATGCAGGCAGGGATCAACCAAGGAGTTGGAAAAGACCTAAAGGAAAAGGGGGATCAACTAGATCAAATCGAACGATTGGCTGTCATCTCGGATCTAGCATACAAACAAATCATTTCGAAAGACGCAAAGGCGAAGAACCCAATTCGCCCTTCAAATTTCCAACTTCTGGATTACGGATCGGAATGTGCGAGACTGAGAAAGGCGATTCATTGATGCGGCACTTCGAATTGCCACGGCGCGGTCACTAAGCAAACTATCCAAAAGGGAACGCGGTGAAGCATTTTCCTCTGCTGAAAACAGGCTTTTCTGTAGCGAAAGTCGTCAAGACTTTCGGCTGCACTACATAAACCAACGAAACTCTTGGCGAGTTTCGCTACTTTGTTACGGAAGTGCCAACCACGCGTGGCTCGGCGAAGTTGTATTCTCATCGAGCCAAATCACAACTTGGCCATTATCAAGCCCTGCAGCGACGGTCCCCCTGCGATTGGCCGATAGCGAAAGAATGCTCCGATTGGGAGAGGACTGGAGAGCGTCGAATTCCTTCCAACGCGTCCTGGTTTTCATCTTGGGTTTTGATTCTTCGGCATTGTCTTTTTTGGTGTCTTTGTCATCCACGACTTCATCTTGCAGTAGGAACAGTCTTCGGATCTTGCTGTTATCGGGTACGAAAACGACACCGTTAGCAGATGCAATCGGCTGTACTTTTTGTGGCAAGCCATCTTTTTTCGCCAACGAGCGGGCTTCTTCTCCCTCGGACCAAACACGCATGACTCCGGTTTCATCAATCGTGATCGCCCCATACTGCGAGTCGACGACACCACTCACGGTTCGCTCGTTTTCGGCATACGCGAAAAGCAATTGCATATCTTTGGAATCGAAACTTTTTGCGGACCGATCGATGGATGCAGTCAAAATGCGGTTTCCTTTGCTCGACCAAAAGAGACTTGTGATTGCGGCTGCGTGAGGTACCGACTCGGCTCGTACCTTGAAGTTGTCAAGCGAATAGAGTGCGATACTACCGTCTGCAAAACCAGCTGCCATTTCGTTTCGATATGGGCTTGGGGCGATACAAGTACATACGTCACGACTAAAACCAAACGAACCAATTGGCTTTCGGTTTTTAAAGTCGAATGCCTCCAGTACACCAAATTTGCCTGGCGTTCCAGATGCGACAACGAGCACTCCGCCCGGCGCCCAGTCCAAATCGGAAACCATTCGCCCTCGGACTGGAATTCTAGAATCGAGCGATTGCGTCCCAATGTTCCAAACGAGAATTTCTGAGTAGCCACCGACCAAGAGTTGTTGGCTATCAGGGCTTAGCAAAAGGGATGAAATCGGTAGCGGCTTTGCATAGTGTCGTGGTGCCTTTGCGCTGGATTTGGCTCGCCCGTAGATCTCAGTCAGTGAGGTCTTTTCTTGTGGCCGACTTAGCCTTGCGCCGGACACAATCCATTTGCGAATACCCGCGATCTCCAAATCCGTTAAGGGCTCTCCATCGAGCGGCATTCGGATCGAAGGGTCATGGGCTGCAATACGAACGAGGAGCTCGCTTGATTCGGGTTGGCTCTGCAAAACGGGCATCGCACCCGAATCGCCTGATCGAAACAATTGGCTCGTATCGGCAACCGAATAACCGCCTTCGATGGTTGCTCCCCCATGACACCCCAAACATTTTTCAAAGAGCAAAGGAGCCACAACGGCATCAAAGGCGTTTGATTCTGAATCGAGTTCGTCCGAGCCTTGGGCTCCGATAGCTGCTCCCCCCCCATACTCGGTTAGTCCGATACAAAACACAGCCGCAAGCCAAAATACGATTATTCTTTGGCGCTGACGAAATGCTCTGAGGCTGCAGTTGAGCAAATAATGAAAGACTGTTCGGCAGTGTAAACTTGCCATTGCTTTCTAGTTCCTGAGTGCTTCGAGGAGAACAGGCTCAAACATGGTAGCTTGCCGCATAAAGCCCAGGTCGCTGGCGTGCGAGGCATCCGTCGCCCCTTCCGTATCATCGCCGTAGAGCGAATCACCTGGAATGTAATAGAGTTTCTTCACTCCCTGCTCAGTCAGGGATTGGTATGCGTCACGCAGAGCGGCGTGATTGTCGGTGTGGAATTGACGTTTTTGCGGCGTAATCCAATCGTTGGTAAACCGTCGATCTTCGACTAGAACGATCGGCGTATTGGGTTTGGCCGCTCGAAGCTGTTTCACGAGCGGTTCGCATTTGGCTTTGACTTCGGCCGGTCCCATGTTGGGCAAGCAATCAATCACAAAGACTGCAGCGTCCAATTGAATGAGGTAGTCACCGACCGCTTCGTCCATTTTTCCGTTGCCCGAGAACCCGAGATTCACAATGGGCATATCCAACTTGCGGCCAAGGATGTTGGTATGCACCATTCCAGGCCGACTTGCACATGCACCATGAGTGATGCTCGTTCCATAAAACACAATCGGCTTATCGCGAGGCGTGAGCCCCTCGAACTTGGCGCCTTTCTCGACGCCAATCTTCATGAACTCAATGCCGTTGTAGAGAGGCAGATAGGCGGCGTATTCGCGCTCGCCTGCTTCGAGACCTTGGATCCATTCTGTTTGTACCTCTTGGGTCGCAGGCTTAGTAACTTGGACCCATTTCCACTTGCCGTTGTTGTCGCGTGCGTAAAGGTCGATACCAGATACCCCGGTCGCGGGCATATGCGGCATACCCAGTTGCGCCTTCTTTAGTCTGTAATGAACGGAAATGGCTTTCGATGACGTCTTGAACCGAACCATCATGCCTGCGCTGTCGCGGCTTAGGTTCCAAACATTGTCTGTGACTTTTCCTTGTGCGGAGCCTGGAAGCCGATCGAACCATTGCTTTCGCTCCTGATCCGGAAGGATTCGACCTTCGACACCCCAAGAACGCACGTCATACCAATCAAGATTGGGATTGGATTCCTGGCTGGCCGCCATTGCCGGATCTAATTTGGCAGTAGATTCTTGGGCCACGCAGAATGGCGATTGGAGAAAAAAAGTTGCGACAGCGATGAACGATAAACAGCGAATTGGGCCGTACTGCATGTCAAGTTATCCAGAGGCGAGAGGTGAAAGGAGGAAGCAACGGCGGGAGATCGGACCTAGACGAGCACCGCCCCAGCCCGATCAAAAGGACTAGCTTAACACCAACGAACGAGGACAAACTACTCGTCAGGGTTGAAAAGATGTCGCTTGGTTGAGATATGAACCGTTGGTTTTGCCGTCAAAACGGTGCAAAACCAGGTTTTACACATCTTTGACACGACAAGAACCAATCCTGGACATACACCGATGGCAAACGGCGTTAATGTACTTGTGTGAATCAGCAAGCCCGGAGACTGATTCTGATCACCAATTTTACACAGTACTCTCCAGCCCCCCAGCCGCTAGGAACTTTGGCATGTTAGGCAACGATCCAGTCATTGATTCTCCCAACCAACAACACCGTCAACACCACGCAAATACTTTAACTCCTCCGCAAGCAATGGTCGAAGAACTAGCTCCGGCAAGCCTTCCCTCCGCGGGTGGCGCTACCAAGGTCTCGCCAGTTCCGACGGTATGGAACATTCAATGGGGCGCTTCGGCTTGGCTGATCGCTTTGCACATTGGAGCACTTTACGCTCCATGGTGCTTTACTTGGAGCGGGCTCGGCTTGGCCATCCTGTTTCACTGGATGACCGGTAGCTTGGGAATCTGCTTGGGCTTCCATCGCTTGTTGACCCACACTGGCCTGATCCTTCCGAACTGGCTTAAGAATGTCTTTACAACGATTGGGACATTGGCAGGAGAAGGCGGACCGATTAGCTGGACCGCCAATCACCGAAAGCACCATGCTTACAGCGATCAACCTGGAGACCCACACTCGCCACACGATGGCCCTTGGTGGTCACATGCATTTTGGCTCGCCTTCACAACGGACAATGGCGATCCAGAGGGCTACGCCCGAAAATGGGTACCGGACTTGTTGAAGGACAAGTACACCGTGTTCCTTGAAAAGTACTTCCTCCCGATTCACATCGCTTTTGGTGCCTTGGTGACCGGCATTGGTTATCTTGTCGGCGGACCAGCTCTAGCTGTCTCCTGGCTTGTATGGGTGATCTGCGTAAGAATGGTGGCTGTGATGCATACAACTTGGCTTGTCAATTCCGCATCCCACATCTGGGGCTATAAGAACTACGAGACACGTGACGACAGCCGAAACAATTGGTTCGTTGCGATTATCGCTTACGGCGAAGGTTGGCACAACAATCACCACGCTCACCCACGATTGGCCCAACACGGTCACAAGTGGTGGGAGTTTGACATGACGTTCATGATCATTCGAATGTTGCGTGCCGTTGGCCTTGCAAAGGACGTGATCGATCTCAAGAGCATGGACGAAAAGAAACGCCGCCACGCCGAACGCGCTGTCGCGTAGTTTGTTACACATGTTGCGATTCAAAAGTCAGTTCCGGCAGGTGCGACTTTTGGAAGGTGCGACTTTTGGCAGGTCGGTTTTGCCGACGGTGACTTTTGATATTTGTTGTTTTGTCCGGCTCGGGCTTGTCCCGACCGGACACCGCTTTGGTGTTCTAATGGGCCGCGTGATGAAAATGACACTTCAGGATTCGTAACACCGCCTGTGGCGGTGTTACGAATCCTGAAGTGCGCGGTCGGGCGGCGTGAATCTAGAACTCCAAAGCTGCGGACGGAGGGGCAAGCCCCAGCCGTCCTGAAATGCTTCACAGCGTTGCCTAAATGGGAGAGGTGGAGCCTTTTGTAGCGAAACTCATCAAGAGTTTCGGCCGTTTAGCCGATGCTGCCGAAAGTCTTGACGACTTTCGCTATACAAAAGCTTGTTTTTGGCAGCGAGATTCTCAGAGCGTTGCTTTTAGGGTTTGCCGACGTGTCTAACGAAGCCGATTACATAATCGTTGGAGCCGGTTCCGCTGGCTGCGTACTTGCGGCCGAAATCTCTCGCCGAAAACTCGGCTCTGTCTTCCTCATCGAATCAGGCACTAAGTCGGCAGCACGGAATCTTAAAGTTCCGATCCTTTACCCGCACGCCTTCAAGGGCTCGAACGCTTGGCAGTACGAAACGACACCTCAAGCTGGTTTAGCAAGACGCAAAGTACAGCTCCCAGCGGGCAAGACGCTCGGCGGCTCCAGCGCGATCAACGCGATGATTTATCTCCGAGGCCATGCTTCAGATTATAAGCATTGGGAGATGCTTGTCGGACCAGATTGGAGCCCCGCCAAAGTTGCAATTGCATTCGCAGAGATGGAGGGATCGATCGGAATCGGCGATGCGCCTAGCCCTGACTTGCATTCAGCCACACATGAATTTTTAGAGTTGGCAACCCGAAGTGGTATCCCACCGTTGCCCGAACCCTTTCTGGAGCCAGCAATCGGTGTTGGCGCGTATGCGCGTTGCCAATCGAACGGCAGACGACGCTCTGCATGGGATTTGTGGTTGAAACAGCAGTTCAACTTTCGTCATAAAGAGTCCTGCATCCGACTAATCTCCAACGCTTCGGTGCAGCATTTGGTTATTGATCAGCAAAAAATTGTCGGAGTCGTTATCGCAGCAAACGACGTGGCCATTCCTGCAGAGACCCTTTTGGCCAGAAAAGGAGTTATTGTTTGTGCGGGAGCAATTCAGTCCCCGAGACTGTTGCTTGCAAGCGGTCTTGGAGACGCCAATGAACTTGCAGATATCGGAGTCCCCTGCCATATCGATCTACCAGCCGCAGGGAAGAATCTTCAGGACCATTTATTGTTTCCTGTCGTACGGCAGCTAAAGGGCCTCCAATCTCTGCCCAGTCGGATGAGCGATGCCGAGCGACTTGCTTACGCAAAGGTCAGGTCAGGCCCGATGGCGTCGAATATCGCAGAGGTTGGTGGATTTTTTGCATTGCCGACGAAACCCATTGAGCCGATGGAGCCTGCAAAAAATGCACCAGACTTTCAGTGGCATGTGACACCAACTCACTATTTGGAGTATCCAACCAAAGCAGAGCCAACGTCGGCCATCAGTATTGCGGTATCGCTCTGTCGACCAACAAGCCGAGGAACTGTCCGATTGGTCCGAGCCCCCCAGTCCGATTCCAAAACGCGGCTACAACTGGCGATCGATCCGGCCTACTTAACGAGCGAGGATGACTTGTCGAGGCTGTTAGAAGCGGTGAAACACACGCGATCGATTTTCGAGGGAGAGGCGTTTTCGGAGCTGGTTGGAGATGAGTTGATGCCAGGGGCCAAACGCCAAAGGGATGAACAAGTGGCCGCTTCGATCGCTCGGTTTGCGACTACCATTTATCATTACGCTGGAACATGCGGTATGAGCTGCGAAAGGACTGGCGTTGTCGATGGGAGATTTCGAGTAAGAGGCGTGGATGGACTTTGGGTCTGCGATGCATCCGCGATGCCGCGACTGGTTAGTTGCAACACTCAGGCAACCGTAATGATGATGGCTTATCGACTGTCGGAATGGCTTGAGTAGATGAGCTATTGCCGAACGGATTCAGAAAACGATATTTTATCGTTGTTGTATTCATCGTGCCTAGAGACCCTGGGGCGAGCCCCACGGCTACCAAGTGTTGCCGCTATCGCGGCTAAGAGACAAAGCGATAGTCGCTTACCAGGAAATGGACAGGTCCAAAAGTGAGACGGCCTCCAGGGCCCTCGGTCGCCGAAGTTGGCACAAGTCTCGATCGGAGTAGCACACCAAGCATGTTGCGAACGTTGGGCACGAGGCCCAAGTACGCTAACCCCAAATTAGCCTTGTCGTCCGCATCGTGTCGTCGGCCACCGCATCGTCGGCTTCCCGCGATGTTCGTCCTCCCAATGGAAATTGTAAAGCTTCCTGATGTTCGTGGCGATTCGGGTACTCTAACGAGATTCCACTACTTGCTAACTCAACGCCATTCGGGCGTGTCCCGACCGGACAACGCTTTGGTGTTCTAATGGTCCGCGTGATGAAAATGTCACCTCCGGATTCGTCGCACCGCCTTTGGCGGTGCGACGAAT
>CANHVO010000066.1 GCA_947463915.1 Planctomycetaceae bacterium | reverse complement strand
AGCATTCGCCTTGCGTTCAATGCCGCTTGGATGGAAACATCGTCAATCTGACCAGTGATGGTTTCGTAGGGTAGATTTCCAAGCATCCATCTGGGCAATACCATCTGAATGACCCAGCCATAAATCCCGCTTAACAGAACGAAAAACAGCAAGCTCATTAGGGTCGTGCTAAATGTTCCACCTAAACGGTAACCGGCATGGATGTAAGCCAATGGTCCAGTTGCCAAACCAAGCCAAATATGAGCAACCATCCAATATTTCGTCGGGAAAAGTCGAAATCGCCGGAGCCACTTTCTAGGCCAAAGTAACAATTCGAATAGTATTATTCCCGCAGCCACACTACCAATGACAATTCCAGGCCATGAACTTCCGGTCGGAGAGCGATCTGCTTGGTTTGAATGCCACGCCTGCCAAAATGCTCCGGCCGCAATCAGCGAGACGGCCAATATGATTGATCCGATGTGCAATTTGAGTTTCCGGACCAACAACACGAATCACCTACAATATCAACACAATTTCGTCTTAATAACTGTACTAAGCAGCTCTAGACTCTAGTCGTTTCATTATCGAATGTCAACGTTTCGGTGCCTCGACGGCCTTTATGGAATGGCCCGTGGATTGGCGTTCCATTGCCAAGCAAGACGTTGCAAAGCCGAGAAGACGCTCATTTCTTTATCTTTGCAATATGCGTGCATACATGCTTTGGCGAGCTTCGGGCTGGAAAATGCCGGCAAAGCATCCTACGGGATGGCGAGGCTGGCGATGCTCCTGACGGACCATTGCGTCCCCCGGCTTGGCAAAAGCCTCGCTCTCCATTCGCATTCCCTACATGAACGAATCGATCCGTTTCTATTGATTGTTACTAATATAGACGCGATCAATTGGAAAACGCCCCAATAATTGCTGTCTTGCGATTTGCAATTAAACTGATACGCAAGCTGGCGACGATGCCAACTCCGGTCGAACGAGGTCATCCAGAAGATTTGGTTCCGCTCAAGCCGACAACAGAATTATGACAGGAGCTTGTGTGAGCTCAATGACTAAATCCAACTACAGCAGTACGAAGACGGCCCTTCTGCTACTTGTCTTTCTACTAATCGTAGCTGAACAATCTCAAGCTCAATCAAGCAGCAATAGTGCTGAATCTCCATCCCACTCGAGGAACGAGGCGAATTCCCTGACTTGGTGCGTGGAGTCGCTCTATCATGTGGATCACGGAGTTCAGGGAGCCGCATCGTGTGCGACCTCGAGTTGCCACGGTGGTCCAAAGGCTGGCGTTTCTTCGAGCGAGGCCCCGCGCGGGTCCGAATACCCTCTCTGGTTGGAGAAGGATCCACATGCTCAATCGTGGAAAACGATCTCCTCCGAAGCCTCTGTTAAAATCCTCTCCAAACTCGGGATCCTAAAAAACGGTAAAATCGCGAACGTAAGTGGCTTTCAGAACTGTTTGGCCTGTCATAACACCGACCGAAACATCACTGAGACACAACTCTCACCGCAAATAGCAGAAGGGGTTGGATGCGAGTCTTGCCATGGGCCATCTCAACACTGGTACGGTAGCCATTATCAAGGAATTGCATCGAAAACCAATGCGATCCAAAACCTCGGCCTGACAGATTCTGGACCACTTCTGCCCCGGGCCAAAATCTGCGTCACATGCCATGTGGGAGGCAAGGACCGTGACATGAACCATGACATCATCGCTGCTGGCCATCCCGCACTTTACTTTGACATGGCGGTTTATCACGAAGCGTACCCAAAGCATTGGCGGGACAAGGACCAAAAACAACCCAACTTCCGCGCGCAACTCTGGCTTGCGGGAAAAATCGCTTCGGCCGATGCAGAGCTTGAACTTCTAGAAGCGCGGGCGCTCAAATCGCTCCCCATTTCCGTCTGGCCAGAACTCTCGAACTACCAATGCAACAGCTGCCACGTTTCCCTCAACGGGCTTCTACAACCCGCGGGCGAACTCAACCGCGATTTTTTGATTCGTGGGCGAGCACCCATCCGAAACTGGAATTTTGCTGGGATGGATTCCCTTTCGATCTCTAGTGATTTAGAAGAATCGGACCTGAGGGATACTTTGGACAAGCTTCGTAAAATGCTCCAGTCCCCAAATCCGGATGGGAAACTAGTTGCAGCAACGTCTCAACAGCTTAGACTACTTTGGTCTGAAACGTGGACTGAAAACGGCAAACCAAAGTTGCCGGATTGGTCTAGACAAAGTCAATCTGCACTTAGCATCGAGTTGCTCCGCGATACCAAACGATCCAATTCATGGGAATCGGCTGCGGGGGCTTACACTACAATTTGGGCGACGCATCCAGTGAGTTCATCAGGAAAATTTGAAGCTGCAATGAGTACCATGAGAGAGGGGTTGCTATACCCAAAGGATTTGATGATTCCAAACTTCCCTCGCCAGAAGAACGCCAAGTCTCCACCGACTCTGGAAGAATGGAATGCATCTTTGCACCAAGTTTCGGAGTCTCTTGAAAATCATGGCCACAGATGAGTCACTGTAAGCCTCTTTCATTGTTGCTAGCGCTTTGGCTTTGCTTTCTCAAACCCACGATGGTTGTTGGAGGAGAACCACTGTTGATTGACCCGCACAGTTCGAAACAATCTGATGCAACGCCTGTCGGAGTAAAGGAGTGTGCTGCTTGTCACAGCGCGCCCAGTCCAATCTATCAAGACAGAGGCGTCACGCGATTCGTGAGACTTATAGAATCCAAGGAATGGTTAGAACGGGATAAGCATTCGTACGCGTATCAATTGGTTCGACTCGACGAACTAAAACATGAGTCCAACAAACTAGCAAGCGAGATAACGAAGAAGCTGAGATACAAGAAAGGCGATTTTGAGCGAAATTGCTTAACTTGTCACGCAGGACTGAATGCGAGCGAGGATTACGATAGTAGAGACGTCAAGCTGGATCTTGAGTATGGTGTTCGATGCGAATCCTGTCATGGCCCAGGGTCTGAGTACACAAAACGAGAACGTCATCAGCAAACGTCCTGGCGTGGGCTGAAACCTGAGGAAAAATCGGAGTTCGGAATGTGGGACTTGACCTCCCCGTCCACCGCTGCTGCCGTATGCCTAAGTTGCCATCTGGGAAACATTGCCGAGAATCGCTTCGTGACCCACGCGATGTACGCCGCTGGCCACCCAGTTTTACCGCCGTTTGATCTCCAAATTTTCCTCAACGCTATGCCTCCACATTGGAAGACTCTTCAAGAAAAACCGACTTTCGAAAAGCAGTCAGAATACTATCAGGCCCACTTCGATACCAAAGGGAACACGGACGAGATTCAAACGATCAAGCTGAGCTATGAGAAAACCCGACGGAGCATGATTGGTGGTCTTGTCGCAAATGATGTCGGGCTCGATCTCATTCATCAAGGGGCCGCAAAAACAGAAACTTGGGGAGACTACTCCAACTACAATTGCATGGGTTGTCATCAGGAACTAAAGAAGAACAGCAAATCAGTCCTGCTTGATTCACGAATCCCTGGTCGTCCGTTTCCCGCCAATTGGCTTACGCTTGACTACCCAAAAGTCCACGCTTCCAGTCCGGAAACGCACGACACCCTAAGACGCGAGCTATTTGCGTCATTTGACTCGGTGCCTTTCGGTGACACACAGCGAATCAATCAGTTGCGTGATCGGCAGCGGCAATCTCTCGAGGAACGATTCCTCGATCGACGCAAGATGGAACGACAGGTCATGTCAAAAGAGGACGTGTTGCAATGGCTGTTTTTTTTGACACAGAATCGCGAGGATTCCATGAAAGACTTTTGGGTTGCGAGACAGACCGCTTGGATGGTTTGCGTGGCAATCGACGAGTTGGTCGAACACGGTGCCATTGCAGCTATCGCACTGGATTCGGTTGACCCAGCGAAAAAGGAACTTCAAAAGTTGTTGCGACTTGAGCTTCAGATTGATCGAAAAGCAAGCGTCTTGGAATCTCAGTCAAAGATTTTGGAAACCGCAAATCGATTTGATTCAGCTCGATGCGTGGCGCTGGTCAAGGCACTCGTTCAAACTGCAATCGAAACTCGATAGCTGTTGGAGTTTTCGCAGCCCACAGGACGAAAGTTCGATAACCGGTTCGCCGGTCGCGTCTTTTTCGAAGTTGATCAGGCAGTTCCTCTCTCGGGGCACCGACGCAACAATCTTAGTTGAGTTTGATTAGCCAACTCGCTATATCGCTCGTGGCCGACTTGCTCTCGTCTCTTGAGGATTGCCATCGCCCCCAACCTCGAACCGCTCGCCGACGAATGCCTCAACGAGCACTCCTAGCGCATTCATCATCTGGTGGAAGATGGCGTAGACCTACTTCCTTTCAAGACGATGTTACCCCTGCGTTCTTTTAGGAAACATACATTCGGGCGATTTCATTCTTTAGCAAAAAACTGTTAAAGCTTTGCTTGATCATGTTCGTGTCGAATGCGACAGCGCAAATGAGGTCGTCGGACGATAGGATTGGTACTCCTGTCTCCACGTAATACCACGGAACGTTGATAACCATGATTGCGTCGCAGTATGTGACGGAATTGTCCTTCCGATTGACCACACGCATTTTCTTGGGAGAGCGTTTCTTGTCTTTATTCCGGACGAACAAAAGGTCAGGGAAACAGCGGTTTAGGGCGGCTACGGTTTTGGGCAGTGACATCTTATTTTCTCCTATCGAGCAGATATGTTGGCTTCCATGCCTTGGCTCGAAATCCCGTCAATTGGGGAACATTAACAATACGTGCGCCTGAATTCAGGTCAACGCAACACCAGTCTCAAGGTCCTCAAGATGAGGCACTTGGCGGAACAGATCTAAGTATACCGCAAGCAAAGCTCAACTCGATGCTTTCTGTAAATTTTTTAGATCTGCATCGCGATTTTGTCGGTGGATGAAGGCTAGGCTCATTGAACCTAACTAAACATCCTTTCCATCCTAAGTGCTGTTTTGGCCTCGACCACCAGCTTATGGATCAACGAATACGCTTCCGGGGTCATCTCGGGTGGCTCACCGTTCTTGCGAACATACTCGCTGACCTCGTCCATTGTCGCCCGGTCAAGGTAGCGGTCGCTAAATGCAAACGACCGCACGAATTCATCATTGGTCGTGGGTCTTGCGTGGCATTCTTCACATGGGGAAAATGCTCCGTACTTCAAGGTTCCACAATTGGTACACACAGCTACTGTCATCTTTTGCCATATCCTTGCGAAGAGTTTAACGGGCCCAAGTATGTTGCGAGCCCTACAGTTCCCATTTTACCAAAGCCAAGCTGTAGCTTGATACGCTACAGCTTTGGCTTTGAGGTCTAAGGTCGCTTCAGTATTGCCGTAGCCGGCAAGGTAGTTGTGACCGACTAGATGACCATCGAACACAAGTTCACATCTGGTAGGCCTTCTGTGTAATCAGGCTGCTGTTGCTTACGCCCCTTCCGTCCGATTGTTTCATGCAAAGGTAGCTCAGTAGGCAGCGTCGACCAATTTGACTCGGCAAGTATCCTCAGCTCGTAGAACCTGTCTAAAAACCTCTCTATTTGCGATTCGGCCTTAACTGCCCTGTTCTCAAAAGAGGAACGCTTTCGCATTGATCGCCTGTCGTCGATGAGCATTTGACGGTTGTATTCAGCCGCTAGAACGCTTATCTGAAGGTGTTCGAGAAGCAGTGCTTCCATTGGACTAGTTGCCGCACGCGAGAGTATGTCGAGTTTTCTTTGCGAGTTCGCTTCCACGAGAGTCTTTGTGACGGTGTCGTTCGCAGCGATACATCTGAAGAACTCGCTTTTCGCGATTGATAACAGATCTTGTCCAGCCAGCCATTTGTCAGGGTCTGAGGCTATAAGCTCCTTGAATTCGCGAATGGCAGTCTCGTCGTTGGCTTTAATGCGTCCCAGGAGGTCCTCCATTGCTTGTTTGGTGATTGTAGTGTGTATGGCTGCGATCGGCTCTGAATTTGGTATTGTCATGCGAATTAGTTCTCCAGTTGGGTTGCGGGTGATTCCGTGTGCTTGTAAATGCTTGTCGTATTCGAGTTGCAGACGCTTTGAGGCCATCTGCCAAACATCTGTAAACTTCCTGTACTGGCGTTTTTCAGCCAGCATGTTTGCGCCATAAGCCTTTTCGGCAGAGGCTTCTAGTCGGCGGTAGCGTTCGTCAAAGCGGACAAACGGGTCTGTCCTTTTTCCGACGACGTATTGCTTGCGTTTTTTGCCGAGTCTTAGCTTGTAGTACTTTTCCATTTTTAGTTCGCACTTCCGTCGGAGAGGGAAAATTCCCAATTCGTTTTCCTGCCTTGATCGCTTTCATTCCGCCCGTTTTTAGTCGGCACAGCGCCGATGATGTCCAATTTCATGCTCATGTCCTTGCTTTTCGAGGGCTGGGTGACTTACGGGGTTCGACAAAATCGAAATCCTCTGACTGAACGGGTGTTGGAACAGTGTTTTTGAGCAGTTGGCTCATCACCGAACGCTGAATTCCGCGGTTGTAGGCAGGCTCAAGGTACGAACCCGATTGCCTTAGCCGCTCCGTAATCATGTATCGCACGCCAATTTCGGCGAGGTTGGTCGGTTTGGGGACCATATAAAGCTCAAACCGTAACTCAAGACATGCGCGGCCTCGCCCTTCCGGTGTGTTGAGGTTATGCCTTCGTCCGAAATGGGTGTACATGTCCATAAGACGGTCAATGATCTGAGCGCCACAGCGATCGACAAGATGACTGAAAAAGTATTCAAGGTGGTCGTTGCGAATCAACCTATCGATCGCGGGCGAGATAGATGGCACTGTTACGTCGCCTGGTCGTGGCAAGTTGTTCAGATAGGATTGTCGTTTGTCGTACACATCGAAGAAGTAGCAGCAGTAGGTTCGCACGACCCTGACATCTATCTTCATCTTCTTGGCGATACGTTCCAACGACTCTCCTGCCAGTATCCGAAGCCGCAGCTCAAGTCGCATTGGTGAGGCCGTGCTTTCGATCTCCTTCGCGGTCTCAATGTCACTGAATGCTTGTAGCATTGTCGCTTGCCGTCGTTCCTGCACGTAACCAAAGCGTTTGGATTTGAGATAACGGAAATAGCGGTAAACGGCCTCTCCTTCCTGCCACTTGGAAACCTGGTGGCGGATAAATCTACCATCGGGGCCAATGCAATAGCGTAACAGCTCTTTAGCAGCAAGCACCCGCCAAGATGGTTCGCACCTAGGCGATGCCTTTTCAACATTAGGGAAGAAAACCTTTCTTCTGGGCATTTTTCTTTTTGAATCTCCGTAATAGAAAATGGACTAACAATGGACCACATGTTCGCAATCACTCCGACTGACTACTTAAGTCTAACGAGTGGAATTAGCCCTCCATTGATAAGCTCATGCTAGACATGAGAGCGAAGTGGTCTCGCACGGCAGCGAATCGCAAGAGGCCCTAAAAGCTCAGGGGAAACAGCGTGCTCAGCTGCAAAAAAAAGCGAAAAGATTTTGTCGGCTAACAGCAGAAGCGAGATTTGTTTGCGAACTAGATACCGTTACATCAGAAGCGTGACTGGTCGAGATCTGAGACGATACACCAAGGGTGATGCCAAAACTAACTTGCAGCCGCACACTAGCATTGGCATCGTTGGTTGCGATCACAGCGATGTTGTTAGACGCTACCGGCCACTGAGGCTGAAGAGATGCCTATGCGGCGATGAACGTTTATGCGGCCACCGTTTGCGGTGCTGCCTAACGCCGGACTTCTTCCTGTCCAATATCACGTGCGTCAGATGGAATGTGCGATTTCAAATCCGTAGATGTGAACGCCAATCACCTCACAGTACGGCGAAGTGTGCCAGCTCGCGATTTGCCCTGCACAAGCGGCCAACTGATGGTCAGGCGAAAGAAGATTAGAAGAGCGCACTCTGTTGACGCCAAGCCAGGGGCGTTTGCGGCTATGGGCACTCCGAACACCGGCTCAACGGCAGATAGCATCCGGCATTTGGGAAGATCGTGCTGTCGACTCCGGACAGCCTGCTTGAACGCTTTATTGTCGTTCCGTGGCGAGCATACCGTGTCTCAGAATACGACGGTATGCTTGAGGAAATTTGCTAGGTGGTAGCAGCCCGAGAAAATCAGGCCCAACGGACCTGTGATCACGCTACCGCGGATTCAATTGAGCGAGTGATGGCTTCCATCGGATCAAATGCCATCTCAGTCGCTCGTTTGTAACAGGCGGCAAGCAATTCCGGGATCGTAACTGCGACGACCATCTTTATTTCACATGGAACCTCGCTTACCGGCACAACCTCGATCGTATCATCCTCCTCATTTTTGAATTCTAAATACAGCGCCCCCTCAAGGAAGAATAGATCGGCCCAAAGGTAACCGTCCAAAAAATCGGGGGATACGAAGTCGAGAAACTCATAACAAAGGGATACTCTTAGGTTTCCTGTCGGCAGGTCGCTAAGCTCCGACTCACTCGTTGCTATAAACGCCTCGAGCGCTCTTTTGAGACCAACACGGTTCTTTTTCGTCTTCTTTGACATGACAACTTTCCTGATAATCCATCAATAACAGGTGGGACTGAGGATACTCCAATACCCTCTGAAAACGATCCACACCTCAAACAATCCAACAACACTATGAAAACAACGACAACGAAACATCGATTCGATCTAACGTCGTTTCGATATTGATTTCAAATAGTTCTTAAGGTCCGCCATCGATGACCGCGCACTAAAGTTAGCGGACGGCGGACGGCCGCTATCTTGCTTACGACTTTGGGCTCTAGTCGATTGAGCTGAGTAGCGGCCTTGCCTAGTTTCGGCGAGCGTTGGCACCGTAGCGAGCTCAGCAATCAAGCTGACTACATTTTTTTTGGTGCACTCCATCATATCGCATACTTTTTTCAGTCTTTTGAGCGAATCGCTCAAGGCGAATCGGATCCCAGGTGGTAGGTCCACTGCTAGCCACTCCTTAGAGTTGTTCTTTAGTCCTTTGGCAACCAGTGCGATGTTGCCGTTGGCATAGCGAAGCGAAATGAATTCATCGTCGGGCCCGAGAAAATCGGGCTGAACTTGCCGCAATTCCCAGCCATCTACTTCGATCCAGATCTCCTCAGACGTCCGTTCGGCAATATACGCTTCCAACTTTCGTATTCGCTTACCGAACGTGTCCAACGGTGGATGAGGCTTTTTCAATGCCATCTATTCTTCCTGTGTATGAATTGTTTGGCCGAGGGACGAAGTGATTACTCCGTGCGATTAACATGCCTCGTTGCCATTGATGGTCTCATTCTACCACTCCGAAACAACAGCTCTTCTACAGTTGGATGTTTTTCGCAAAAAAGATAAGTGCGGTACTTAAGTACCGCATAGGTTTGTCTTCCGAGACCTACTAGACAGTGAGTGACGTGTCAGAGTTAGGCATCCTCCTTCTCGCCTTTTGACGAAGCCAGGTTGTTCATCGCAGCAAGGCTAGAATGAACGGGGCATCCAACTACAGTCGATTACCCCAATTATACGGAGAACTAGGTGGCAAAAGAAAAGAACCCACAGCCAGCAATGCGTATGGAACCAACCCCGCTTGCCATTTTCGTCGGTTCGAGCTTCGAGGGAGTGCTTTGGGGCTGCCTCTATGGCGGTGACACAGAGGCTTCTAAGCGAATCGTCGAAGGTGGCCTGCTTTCAGATATGGAGAAATCGCTCAGCGATACATCCAATGTGTTTGGAGGTCAGTTCTTGGCAATGGAGCAAGCTTTAGGCAAGCTGGGGCAACACTAGTTTGGCCGCCAGACTGGCCTCTTTTTCGAATACTATTTTCTAGTTTGTCAGAAGGTAGAGATGGTGGAGTTGGCTTAACGCCAGCAACGATCGACTTGTCGGTTAGACGACTAGTAATCACGCACCGATTAGCCCTGGTCGATCCCAGGAAGTGGCTTTTGGGTGACTAGCTAGGTGACAAGAGGACAAGGCAGTTGAAGGTTCTGGTACTTGGTCGTTAACTGAGCGCATGTTGTGATCCAGTAGTTCGTAACCAATTCCTTCCCAGGTATGGCAGGTTGTGTACGAGATGGGGACAAAAGCTACTTTGGGGACGAAAGACCGAAAGCCGTAAATACTTGCCAGAAAAGAGGTTGAGTGCGTTGGGACGGAAATACCAAATTCTTGCATATTACTTGTTCTCACCATTACTCAGTACCTACGTATGACACGAGGTGTTTTGTCTACACAAGTTCTTTAGAAACCATCTATTTCCGTCCCCAAACAGTAAAAAACAACACTCTATCAACGAAAACACTGGGTAAAAGCGGGGACAAAAGCTGGGACAAAAAACGCTTGCCATCTTCCGCATCGCCATAACCCTCTGCAAGCAAACGCTTTAGTGCATTGTCTTGGTTTTGAATTCCGTCCCCTAAGTTGTCCCCTGTCATCACTTTTCCGTCCCAGCCACCGGGCTTAGTGCGATCAACCATAAAGCTACCCTAGTTGCCTTATCCTTCTGCCTAACGCACCTCACACGCTTCTTCTGTCGATTCGGGAATGTTCATTTTCACTTCGACTCAATCACTTTCGAAACGTAGATTGTTTGGCTCCTATGGCCATGGGGTGAAACGGGAAGAGCGTGCCAACTCGCGTCGTGCGTCTAGGAGGGCGCACTGCAATCTCTGCCAAAATGCGATCATAGTTGGTTGGGTGTATCGTCTCGACGACTGCAGGTAGAACGGTCCGTATTCTTGGCCACGAACATTAGTCCAACCTAACGCTCGGCGGCGAACAGCAGAATGGCGACAATCGCACTGCCACTTACGACCGCGACGTTGCGATTGTGTTTGTTTTGGAAGCTCTCTCGCTAGTCGACCACTTCGATTTTCTGAACAAGTCTCAGGCTCCAAAGACGGGAACGACTGTGGCCAAGGCCTGGCATTTGAGCACCAGTGACAAATGGGTCGAGCCGTATTTTGACGCAACCGATCTTCACTACATGGATCGTCTGCTGTTCGGCTAACGTCTTTTGAAAAACAGACTTGCCTTAGGGCGAAACTTTGGGATGCTAGTGGTTTGTAAAACATCTCACCCCTTAAGAACGGAGTACGAAGAAATGAATTTGGAGCTCATAGCAAACAGAACGGCTGGAAGCGATGGACTGTTTGCTTTTGATGACGTGCGAGCAGTCGCGGACGTTTGCGATACAGCAATTAGCAATCAAACACTAGCGTCTCTGGCATTCGAGATGCGACGCGTTAGCCGAGTTGAAGATTGTTTCGACTACGTTCACTTCCCGGTGGACTCAATTTGCGACACGATGAATGAACGCACTAACGCCTAACAGACGTTGCTGACTTGTGTCCGGTATCAAAGCCGCTCTGACGTTAGTTGTTTCCGTTTGCTTCTTAGAACACCAATTGTAGGTCGCCCAGCAGAGCGGCGAGCCGATTGCAACAAGCTATACAACTAGCCCAAACACAGCCACAAATAGCCCACGCAGCTTTGTGGCTCTCTGTGGAATGCCGATTCAATCGTTCCACCCTTGTTTTCATTGGCGAATGCCTTCCACTCTAGCCTGCGACTCGGGTAGACGATGATGGCCCCATACTCGGGGAGCTAGTGCATTGCCCGGAAAAAGGAACTCGGTAGGGGTCGAAACATCCAGTCCGCCCATCGCAGGCTTCGAATGGCTCATTCTTTTCACCACGACGCCCAAGGATCCCACCTAGGCAAAGAACTTGTCTCCATAAACGTCTTGTTTTTGGACTACGCCATTCATGACAAACCAGAATGTTCGAACTACAGAAACGCGGTACTAAAGTACCGGTGTTTTATCACCGCAGCTTTCGCCGGTTGTCGTGCCGGGACGCTTATACTTCACTTAGCTTTCCCATTTTCTGCTGGGCTCTTTCCACTACTTCCGTCATTTTTTCTAACGCAACGTTCCCACGAGCATCAAGCACCGCTTCGGCGGCAATACAATACTCGCGACATGCCGCGAGAAGTTTACGAAGTTGCTGGCACTCTTTCGTTGGCTTTGGCGTTCGGATCGTTAGCGTTTCCCAGGTGGTCCTGCAGCGTTTGGACCAAGCGATGGCCTCTTCTACAACCTGTCGTACGGCGAGATCAGATTCCGGCACGGCCAGTGGCCGTCCTTTGTTCGAAGACTCCCTGCCGCATGCTCGCCTTATCGCTGCATTTAATTGTGCGGGCGTATAGTTCTTTTCGGCGGCTTCTGTCGCAAATTTAAGGCGAGCCGACGCCGCTGTTTTCCCATAGCCAGACACCGAGTCCTTAATGGTCAGCAGGTACGTTACATGCCCGGAAGTCAAAGGCAGGTCCGAATCCGCTCGCCTTATGCTGCACAACTTCTCAAGTTCGGTTTCGTCGTATAAGCGATAGAACGTGCAATAGGTCCGGACGGTCCTTTCCGGCATGCGATTTTCGTTTGCAAAGTCGGCAATCGTGCGACCCGAACCTGACCTGCAAAAAAGGTCGATCTTTTGGCCCAATTCCCAATGCTTTTGGATCGTATCCCCGATTTTCTGCTGATATGGGGTCATCGCGGCGTCTTGTTCGGACGCCGGCCTAGCCTTGCGGGAAGAGCGAACTTTCGTTCGTTTGGGCTGGGATTTGGGCATGGCTGTCTACGGAGTTACGGCAGACGAGAACTGCCGCGAATCTAGGGTTGGGGGCGGCGAACGCTACAGCCGCGAATCTACAGTTAGGTTCGGCAAACGCTATTGCCGAATTTCAAGGTCGCTATCAGTTTAGAGGTGAACAAGCACAATAAAAAGCCCAACGTTTTTGGTGCAAGGAACTGTTTTGATTTTTTGGCTTTTCATACCGTCACACTCTCAGTAAATTCGGGGGAAGGAACGTCATTTGCTTCCTGGAGCCACAGCTCTGAAGCAGCATTTTTTGGCAGGGCTGTTGTCCTGTGTTTTTTTGGATCGGCTTAGAAGCCCTTCTTTGGCCAGCAGTGTCTAACACACTGGCTTAGCAACCAGAATTTCACAGACAATTTTTCTGCGTGGAGACACGCGAAGCAAGGAAAGCCACCAATGTCAGATCGTCCTGTCTATAACCTCGCAGCCAACGGGCTATCCCTGGATTGCGTTCCCCCGCTCCCCTTTGATGTTGCAACCTACTCCACCCGGTCGCGTGTCGTCGCCGGCAGGCTGGAAAGTGTAAAGTCCCGTATTTCTCTGCTTGAGAAAACACATGAAAGGCATCCAGACAAGCTTCGCGAGACGCTAGAGGAGCATCAGCAACGAACAATCCAGGCTCCGCTACCGACTGTAAATGCTGGTCTCCTGGCCCTGGTCGAACGGGAGCTTGTCGAACGAGGGGAAATGGTGTCTGTCCGGTCGCGGCTACGCCGGCCAGATCTATTCAATCCAGCATCTGACTCGGCAATTTCGCGATTTGTCGCCCAAAACAACAGTGGCATCATCCGACACGCCAGTGGGCTGACTCGTTTGGAGGTTATCCAGGAGATTTCGGGGGCGTTTCCAGAGGCGAAAATTGCGGCTGTTGCCTTGAACACGGATGTAGCCCGAAGCATCGCATCGCGTATTACGGGTGGCTTTCTGGTTCGCCAGCAGTGGTCGTTTACAGAGGAGGAGGCATATTCAAGGGTTTTCGTCGGAACATGCTCCGCCTTGACTCAGGGAAATCTCAATACGTACCAGCGAGACCTATTCATCCTTACGGACCCCAACCTCTGTAACCATGAAATGTGCGAGAGGCTTATGTTTCACACGGATGCTAACCCTCGCATCTTTGTTTTGCAGCAGGATTCAGTCGATCTTGCCCCAAAAATAAGCGACCGGGTTTTGCAATACGTCGGCGTAGAAACCTTGGTCATAGGACCAGGCAACCGACAGAAGTGCGAAATCAGCGTCTCGTACCACAAAGTGTCCACAGGGGCCGATCCTCGTTTCGGGGACGAAGTGAGCCTTGTTCGTGGGATGGAAGGCAGCAAATCGCGGAACAAGAAAATTGCAAAACTAGCGAGGAAACACGCGAGTGCCGTGCCAAACTCGATGTCTGTGCTCCTGTGCGCGAGTGACTCGCACGCCCGGCAATTGGCAGAACAACTAACGGATTGGACGTATGTGTTTAGTGGCAATTTGGCCATGGGAGATGTGCCCGCAACTTTAGCGACCAGAGCCGTTGTGGATTCCAGATTGGCCGGCACTCATCGAAACATTGTCTGCACTTCGGCATGCCTGGAGTTTTTACCGCAGCGGCTGACCAATCTAACCGTCATTTGGGCAGGCCTCAGGTCCGCCCCATTTGACTTGCCAAGTCGACTCTACTGGATGGAGCCTGGCTCTGTACGCTCAATCAAGGTCATCGATATTCAAGATCGGATGTTTATACGGGAGCAACCGCGGACGGACTCCCAATCGAAGCCAAAAGGCAAAATGCCGAAACCGGAACAGAATCGAAAAGAATTCGATGCTATCCGATGCTTGGACCTTTGGAACAATAGTCGCCGCCGAGATTACGAGTCCCGTGGCTGGTGGCCGTCTGGCCAGGATGCGTCCGTCATGAGACTCGACGCGGCAAGGCAACTGCTAGTGGTCAACAGGACAGAATCAAGCAGTACGAGTACCAAAACGAAAAGCATGGAGGTGGCAAATGCCAGTTAAATATCGATTCCGAGATCACGGCGACCGTGGCACACGAAGCCCCCGCAAAATCCGGTACGAGATTCAGGGCTCAAACCGCGAAATGGACTATCACGACCGCCGAAAACGGAATCAACCCGTTCGGCTCGATGATCGTATCGACGACATAGCGGACCTGACACTTGCCAAGCTGAACGACCACGATCGATACTTACGGTCCTTCAAGCGTTCAAAAAGCGACATGGGACTATCGGCAGGAACCGATAGAATACGCGGCGACGAGTACTCCATTCCCGAATTGGCAGAGGCGCTACGCCGCCTCTCCAGGACGATTGGCGATGGTTCGTTTGTCCCCAATGACCATCGCCAAGTACAACTACCCAAACCCAACGGTAAGTTTCGAACACTGAGTATCCCCGTATTTGCGGAACGGGTCGTTGCTCGTTCGTTCAACAATGCCCTTCTAGACGTGCTTGATAAGCGATTTCCGGATTCGTTCCACGCCTACAGACGCGACCGAGGCATCCTGACGCTAATTGCCAGCATCGCTCGAGCCTACGATCCGGCCAAGCCGCTGTTCGTAGCAACTGCCGATATTGAGAACGCCTTTCCGACGACGCCGAGGAACGCCGTCGAGGACTCACTTTCAAAATATGTGCCCGATGAAGCACTCCGAAACACCTTGTTGCGGTTCTCCTACCCTAGGGAATCGCAGCTTGGCTTACCGCAAGGTTTGGCGACCTCGCCAACTTTGTTTATACTGATGTTGTCGCATGTCCTGACGCGGGGTTACCCCGAGTCAGGATACGACGCCACGGCACTACTGACCTACTCCGACAACCTCGTATACGTCAGTGGTGCCAAGGAATCCATTATGGAAGCCCACCGGCTACATACACAGGAACTAGAGGCCATTGGAATGCGATTCAAAGCTGACCTACCTCTAACACCCGTGAACATAGCCCAAGGCTCCATCGACGTCCTAGGAACGACGATATCCACCAGAAACGGCCGAATATCGTTCAGACCCGGACCCGATGGCTGGAACAAGCTATTCCTACAAATCCGAGACACCTACCTTCACCCATACATTAGCGCTGGGGCGGGGGAAGCGATGTCAGGTTGGATTAGCCGTAACAGACACATAGTGAACTCCTTCGGAGCACCGGCAATAGTAGACCGACTAAGGACCTACTGCACCCAAGCGAACATTCTTGACGTCCCATGGGATGCCATAACGAATGCTTCAGTGCGTGCAGCAGAACAATGGCGACTGATGGTAGACGGACACCAAATCCAACTACCACCCGAACCCGAAACATGACAATACCGTTGAGTGGTACATTCCATTCTCCCTATATGTCATCCCTTACTCCTCCTACTACCACAGGTTCACTTACTTCCTTTGTCTATACGGTTACTACTACAGTTGCATTCCTAGATAAATGGTGTTGGGTTCCGCTCCACTAACCCACATGATGTTTTTCGAACATCCGTTAGCAGGATTGCTAACACTTGGCTGATCTGGACGGCTCACCGGGAATCTACCCGGTGGGCAGCCAGGTTGCCAGCTCTGTAGATTACCTCAGCTTGCCGGCGATGTGCTACCGGGATCGAGCGAATTGTCAACCGTCAGGATTCTTGATCTTACGTAGTGTGGCACAATCTTGCCTCACTCGAAATGACAACTCGACTACCTTTGCTCGGCTAGGGCTTCAAAGGTTCGCTTCACCGTGGAACCTGTAAGGGAGAGCGATAAATGCCCGATAGTGGCTCTTCACCTTGCATAGGATTGACGCGGAAGAAGAGTCCAGTACGTGGAGCTCGGCCTTGACTGTCCATACGAGTTGGAAAGTTAGCACCTATCGCATGGAACTCGACGGGCAAACGCAGCCGCAACCAGATCGCAGACTGAAATCAGCCGTATACGGCACGAGGTAAAGACCTGCGAAATTTAGCATCGCAAGTCTTGGTACTTGCCGTTCGTGCGACTTTTTCGAACAGCTCGATGACATCTAGTTCGATGATTCATTCAGAAACAAGATTCTTGGCAAGGAACGTACTCAACTAGGAACGCCAAAGCCATGGGCGTTTTCATCTAAAAAGTGAAGATCGACGATTCCTCGATCGAAATGCATCTGCATAGCGCAAGCCCTCCGGAGACATCGAAATCCCAAACACACGTGAGCCTCGAGGTTCATGATGACTACGAGGCTCTGCATGGGTTAAGCCATATCGAGAAGTAAGGGTATTCTTGAGGTCGCGGCGAGTTATTGGGTGAACATTCACTTCTTCGCAGTACCCGCGGTAAGCGTTAAAAATCTCTGCGAGCAATACAAATTCATGCGGTGATGTCTGGACCAACGAGTCCCTAACAAATTCGGATATCGGATCCGTTTCATCGTTGAGTTGATTCAAGGACTCAGCCAATGAGCCTGGTAGGCTCAGGATGTTGTGCTCGTATACTCGTTGGTACCCTTCAATTGCCCAACCAAGTATTCCGCTCAATTCGCTTTGTATCCATTCTTGTTCGATTCCGTTCCTGCGTTGCCGCAAATCGATTGCATGTTCGAAGTGAATAGGGTGTATCCGGTTTGTGACGGCATTGTGTGAGTTATCAAATTTGGGCATCTCGTTCGCGGTTATCGTGAATTTTAATGCTGGATGTGTGTCGACAGACGTTGCATTCTTACGTTGGATGGTCGTTTTCATCCCACCTGCTAGAGATAACAGCCTAGATGTCGCCTCAGATCGAAACCAGTTTTTGTCAATTTTCATGTCGTCGATCGCGGCATGAGTTATGCCTTCCAATCGCTGAAGTCCAAATTGCTGTCCCAGTTCTGCAGCTGTTACGGTTACACTTCTGACCAATGCCATCAATACTCGCAAACAGGTCGATTTGCCCGATTGCGACGCACCATGCAGTACGCAGAACTTGTTAAGTCTAGCGTGGGGCATCAAACAGTAACCGAACCAATCCTTCAATGCCTCTCTGTTTTGCATTCCTTTTTCGTCCGTACCGAAGACTCGGTCGAGGTGACGATGCCAGCCAGGACATTGGGCAAAGGGCTCAACGCTCACCGATGTCGTAACTGCACCGAACCATGTTGGCGATAATGGGATGTAATCGGGGCACTCCAAATCAACGGTTGGCAAGTGAATTAGACCAGCGGGAGTGGCCAGCATTTCGTTTGCCGGAAAGTTCAGCATTCGCTGCATATATTCAGCTTGCCCGGGTGGAACTGTCGCCGTTGAGTCAGACATCGGCGGCATCCATTGCCCCAATTTCAGATCGTTCGGCGTTTTTAAGTCCGCTTCTAGGAACGCTTTTATCTCACTTCTAAAGCGTCTCGAAGAGTTTTTTACGGCAGGCCTAATTAAGGGCACCAGAAAATTGTCAACGTCCTTTTCTGTCATTGTCGTATAGCCAATACCATCGCTGTAGAAGAACCAAGTACCCTTTACATTAACTAGCCTGTAGCAGTCTGTCCCGAAACCTGTCCAGCGAAGCCGCAGCTTGCAAAAATCGACGACATCTTCAATATTTCTTGTCTCTGGAGCTACTCTTTGGGGGGTATCCGAAAAGATGTCCAGCCTTTCTGGCTGCCGTCTTTGCTGGGCCGCGACCCATGCCCAGCAGTCCTGAACCGCAAAAGGTATCGCCGACCGCAAGTGATCAGCATTTAAGTGATGTTGTACCGACCATTCCTGAATGAACTCGTCCACTTGGGCTGGATTGGTGTGATCGACGGGCTCAGACACTAACTGTTCCCCGACGACTCCAATCGTCGCAACAAAACGTACGCGGTTTCTGTCCAATATTGGCTGCGTTTGCTCTGTGGGGGGTACCGATTCGGTGGATGCCACAGCTTCCGCTGAAGGCAAATACTCGGGTATCGCGCCAAGTCTGAAATCTGGATGTACAGGCTCCTGGAATCTGCCAAGCTGATGGTTGCCAAGGGCCATCGTGCTTAGGCTAATTGACGTCGCATAGTCCGACAGCGTAACTCCACTAGGGATAGCGTATTCGCTTTCAGGCAAGTCGATTCGCTGAAGGTACTCTACAATAGCGATTCGCATTCCGTTTGGATCCGACCGATACCATTCCCTAGCGTCCTTATGCCCGTTCGCTGGTAAAAGTTCGATGACAGGCATAGTTCCAAATGCCCGTACGAGCTTTTTGTGTCCAAGCATTCCAGCTCTATCTGCATCGCGAAGATTGATGACTAGCCGAGGTCGAAGGCGCTGACATAGCTGAACAACGCTTTCGGTGCCTGACGCCGCCGACGCTCTTCCAACCACTGAACTGAATCCCGCGGAAATAACAGCAGCAGTGTCGCTGGCTCCCTCAGTAAGAATCACATAGTGTGGAGAGATCGATTCTGGAATGAAAAGCAACCCCTTGCTTGCGCCCTGTCCTATTGTCCTTTTCGTCCTATTTGAGTTTTGTTCGAGGGGACGGTTACTTGTTCCGATGATGTATCCGTTCGGCTGCCGAAGGGGAAAGGAACATTCGAATGCAGGCGAGTTTTTGCCAATTCGCAAGTCGGCAAGCGACTGGGGAGTGACCCCTAGTTCATTTGCCTCGTTGATGATCTCCTGTTGTGTAATTTGAGCGGTGTAGCTGATTGCGTCTTCGCGAGAAGCCATTGTATAAAAAGTCCTTCTATTGGTTGCGTCCCCATAAGTGATCAAGAGAATCGCCAGACAGTTATTGGCGGTGACTGGGGTGCGCTAGTCAGTCACGGGTGCCAGGTAAACTAAAGCCACCTGGCACCCTTTCTTTTGAATGTCGTTGTTCAGTGTGCGAGAGTCGGCTCAAATTGGATGCGGTAGTCGCATCCAATTGAGAAGGCCGATTTTGTGATCCTTAAAAAATGAACGACGAAGGTCGTTTGAGATTTCGGACTGCGTCCGCCATTTCTGGTCAGAGTAGAAATTCGTCAAGAGTAGGCTGTTGCGACCTGGCTTCTAGCCTCCGAGGCGGCGCGATGATCACCGCGCCGCTCTTTCTCACGGGCAGTGGGGCAAACCGGTCGAAGGGCTCGACTGCTTTCGCAGACGTTGGCTCTGGCTTTGCCATTGGCGTCGAGTCCGGCGGTGTAATCTGCGTTGTCGAATCTCTTTGCTTGGATGCATTGTCGGCGTGGTATTTCCCTGTATCGAGGACTGGACGGAGGGTGTCCAATTCGACTGGGGTAGGATCTGTCGAGCTCAAGACTGCGTAGACCGAGAATACGAAATGCAAATCGCCTTGATTAGCGACATAATTGATCACAGGGCTTGTTACCATTTTGTTTTCCGTGGCTCCATTGTTTGTTGATTGGACGTAAAGTTTGATGTTTTTTTCCTTCGCATTGATTTGTTGACGTGATAGCGATACTTGGTGCGAGCGATGCGCTCTGGGGTTGCTCATAACAATTCCTTCCGACCTACCACTCGTCTTGTTGATCAGGCAAAACAGACGTTTTCTCAAGCGATTTCCTCGATGATTTAACGTTTCTTCTTTCGACGAACCGGCGGAACTCGTCAAAGGACGTGTACCAGACACCACCGATTCTGACGGCACCAAGTTGTCCTCGGGACCTCCATCGATGTATCGTTGCTAGGCTTGCTCCGCGCGAAACGCCCATCTCCTTGATTCGCTGTGACAGTGCGTTGAACGACAACAACTCTTCCTTTAGTAAATGCTCCATAATTGCCTCCATGTGATGCTCGAGTGAACTACTTCGTTTTGTTACCGACGCAAATTAAAAGAAGTCGATTCAGACACGTCGACAGTTGCAAGGTCGTGTTACGCTTGCCAAGAAGTAGTTGCAAATCGTACGGAGTCAATTTCGTGCCAAGAGAGACTTGGAGAATCCACGGCTGAGCTTTGACCGAAGATTTCGGAAAAAAAATCCAGAGAGCAATACCGCGACATGGAGTAACAAAGAATGTTACGCTTGCTTTCGGGCTCAAAAAAGGCGTTTCGCAAGTGGACGACAGTTCGAGAGGTGCCCGAATTGCTTGTTGGGGCAATAACGCTGTCGGCACAAATTGAACTTGAGTGCCGAACAGGGAACTAACGATTTGGCCAGTCCCTCCAGATAAGAAGTAATCCGCTAATAGTTAGGGACCTGTTACCGCGAAGTCTCGATGGAACACAGGCGGCATTCGCTTGGCAGGATCACGAAGCAACAACATCCCAAAGGCTTTAAGGCCCCCAACGAAGTTCCGCAGCAACTACGAGTCTTCGTTTAGAACTGAAAGTGGCAAAGTCTTAGCCTTGCGAGTTGCCAAAGCACGGCCCTGCTTACCTAACACTCCAAGCCTAGAAGTGGGCCTACGGAAATTACGGAAGTTGAAATGTCGTACTGCACAAATACCGGCATTTTTTGTCGTGACGTGTACGGTATTGTCACGACTTGAGAAACTCTAGATGACTCGCTAACATGTTGTCTTGTTTCGACTTAAAGTCGTTCGCAAGATTGCCAAGAGATTCGCCTACGGAACCGAAGGTTTCTGGTTCGAACCCAGATAGGTGTACTTGGTAGAAATACCAATGTTTTTCCAAGTCGGAATGCACTTTCTATGCGTTTCCGCCCCTAAGGCGTGCGACCCTTCAAAACTGTAGCGACTACCGAAAAACTGTCCTAATCAGGCAGTACACCCGGTAGATGCGACATTTCAACGGGGTTTGCACAATGGCTCGACCAAAGGCAGCAATGCCTAGCCTTAGATATCACATTTCCGGACAAGCCGTCGTATCAATCGACGGACGGGATTTCTACCTTGGCAAGCACGGGACCGCCGGCTCAGCAGCCAAATATGCTGTTCTGATCGCACTGTACCAGAGTGGCGGACTGAAGCTTCCTGACGATTTCGATGAACGTCTACTCGAGGAGCGCTCGCAGCTCCTGAACCCAATGATCCCCGCCTCATTGACTGCAACGCACCAAGGGGATGAGCCTATTTTGGTGCAACACGTGACGGCGGCATATCGCGAACACGTCAAAAAGCGATACGCGAAAGAGAAGTCCGAATCGCATCGATTGAACCAAGTATGCGACGAACTAGATAGAAACTTCGGCTCCAGGGCCGCAAATGCCTTCGGCCCAAAGGCGTTACAAGAACAACGTCAACGGTGGATTGATTCGGGGAATTCCCGGGTTTACTGCAATCGTTTGACGAACTGCATCGTGCGAATTTACAAATGGGCGGTAGCGCAAGAGCTGATCGAGGAATCGGCGTGGACGAGATTAAAGTCAGTCGACCCATTGCGATGCGGACAAACCGAAGCGCCGGAAACGACTCCTGTCGTACCTGTCTCGCTCGAGCACGTGAGAGCGACTGCCAAGTTCCTTTCGCCAGTGATCAAAACAATGCTAAGAATCCACGTTGCAACCGGGATGCGACCGTCGGAGCTTTGCCGCATGCGACCATGCGATATAGATCGATCCGGTGCTGAGTGGGTTTATCGCCCTCCAAAGCACAAGAACGCCAATAAGGGCAAGACGAGAGCGATTCCAATAGTTGGTGATGCAAGGAACGCTCTCGAAGACTACCTGAACCGCGATCCACAAAGCTATTGCTTTTCACCTGCGGAATCCATGGCGTGGTACCGTGCCAAAATGAGAGCGGAACGCAAAGGATATGGTTCCTACAAAAAAAGGGTAGAGCGACCAGCGAAGGAGCCGAGGGATCATTACGATTCAGGTTCCTACCGACAATCGATCCAGCGTGCAGCGAAAACAGCAAAAGTACCATCGTGGCACCCTTACCAAATCAGGCACCTGACGGCAACGATGGTTCGTGCGGCATTCGACAATCCCGACTTCTCTCAGGCGTTACTTGGCCATTCAAACGTGTCAATGACCGAGCATTATGCCAAAGTGAGCGAAAGTAAAGCTATCGAAGCAGCACGGTTGGCTCCTACTCTTTAGGAGCACAGGCGTTACCCTGCTCGCCCCAAATAGCAACGGTGGCAAGCTCGAAGTCATACATTCAAGAACGGCCGCACGCATCCTTGGGCGGCCGTTGCGACGTTACTAATATGGCATCGCAGTCTAGTTTTTCTCGCCATCGTTAAGTTCCGCAGGCTTGAGCCAAATGGCACTCATTTTTGAATTATCGAGATTTAGTTACGGCTAACGCCCACTTTCGGCACGGTAATTGCGCAGTTGAATTGGCTTTCCCAAACTGCCAAAGGAGCCAATCGTGCCAAATCAAGATGATTCAAACGGCCCAAATATGTTCAATGCAGCCTTCGAATTGCTG
This sequence comes from Planctomycetaceae bacterium, assembly GCA_947463915.1. Taxonomy (GTDB): domain Bacteria; phylum Planctomycetota; class Planctomycetia; order Pirellulales; family Pirellulaceae; genus JBKCUI01. The sequence goes on along the minus strand of CANHVO010000066.1, from coordinate 1,328 downwards.
CAGCAATGGCTGAACATAGAAGAATCCGACGAGATCCAGCCACTTGGAAATGCGACTGTCTACAAAACAAGCGTTGTGATCTGGCTCATGCTATTCCAAAGACTGACCCCTGATGCAAGCCTTAAGGATTCTGTGGAATACTTTTTTGCCAACGCTCCGAAGGGAACGCAAGCCAATAGGCGCCTCAGAGAAGGAACGCTTTCGACCAGCAATAGTTCGTATTGCGGTGCAAGGAAGAGACTATCCATTGATGTTGTCGACTGGTTCCAAAATCGACTCAGCAAGTCAATCATTGAGACGACTCAACCGTCGTTCAATGCTCAACGTGTGTTCCTCATTGACGGAACCACTCTGCCAGGTTTTCCGAGTCCTGCACTTCAAGCCGCGTTTCCTCCCGCTTCAAACCAGCACGGAATAGGCGTTTGGCCTGTTGTCTTTCTTGTCGCTGCGCATGAACTCAGTTCAGGTGCCGCATTGTTCCCCGAAGTCGGAGCCATGTATGGCGAAAACGCCATTAGTGAAACCAAATTGGCGGAGCCACTGATTTGTAGATTGCCGCCAGCGTCTATCGTCATGGCTGATGCAGGGTTCGGCATTTATTCCGTTGCAAATATGGCCAATTTAAGTGGGCACAACTTTGTACTTCGCTTGACCGAACAGCGGTTCGTTTCCCACAGGAAGAAAGCAACTCTTGTAGATTCGACCGCCACAAGTCGAACATACGAATACACATGGAAGCCATCTGCCAAAGAAAGAGCTAACAATCCATCAATCGTTGGCGAAACCAAGCTCCCCGTAAAGCTTTACGAGCTCAAAATTGGAGACGAATGGCTGTACCTCATCACCGACCTCAAAGCGTCCCCTAAAGACTTCAAGGACTTATACTTTCAACGCAATCACATTGAAATCGACATTCGCAACATAAAGGTGGTCCTGGACACTGAATCGCTGCAATGCAAATCCGTTGAGATGTTTCAAAAGGAGCTTGGAATGGCCATGGTGGCATACAACCTAACAAGCCAATTGCGACGACAAGCTTCCTTCGTTGCCAATTGCACACCGCGAGAACTCAGTTTTACCGGCGTATGGACCGTTTATAGACATCACCTACAAGCAAGGTTGTTCAAAGACGCAGACCAATGGAAGGAGCAGTTCGATGTCGCGCTGCAGCGCGCTGCGAAACAAAAACTCCCCAACCGGCCTGGCCGCAGCTTTCCTCGAGAAACCTACACGAGAGCCCCAAAATCCTCGCACGGTAAAAGGCGTAGTCGAAGTCAAAAAACCCAGGAAACCGATGAAACCAATCTAAAGTGAGTGCCATTGGGCGT